>CANETF010000024.1 GCA_947440575.1 Verrucomicrobiaceae bacterium | reverse complement strand
GAGTCGGAGGAGCGCCCGTCCTGGCCGACGTCGTCGTCACCGCTGAAGCCTTCGGCGATGGAGGACATGCCGAGGAGGGGGCCGGCGGATTGGAAGGCGGAGGCGGGGATGTGGAGGCGGTAGAGGCCGGGCTGGAGGCCGGAGAAGAGGTAGGAGCCGTTGGCGGCGGAGGTGGTGGAGGCGAGGGGGGTGTCGGTGCCGGGGGTTTGGGTGTTGGAGTAGAGCTGGACGGGGACGTTGGGGAGGCCTTCACCGGGGTCGAAGCGGCCATTGTCGTTGAGGTCGAAGAAGATGAGGTTGCCGACGGCGACGGTGCGTTGGAGGCCGATGTCGAGGGTGAGGTCGGAGCTGTTGTCGTCGTCGTTGTCGGATTGGAAGTCGAGGCCGGTTTCGCCGGTGGCGTCGGTGGGGGCGGCGTTGCTTTGGAGGGTGACGATGGTGGTGTTGAGACCGGAGACGGCAGGGGCGGGGGCGTCGAGGGAGTCTTCGCCGAGGTTATCGTCTCCGGATTGGGTTCCCGGGACGCTGGAGGCGCCGCGGAGCATGCCTGAGGCTTGGAATTCGGAGGGGGGGATGTGGACGAAGTAAGGTCCGGGCATGAGGAAGGTGAAGAGGTAGCGGCCGCCGTCGGCGGTGACGGTGGTGGCGACGGGGGAGGCGGTGAGGGGGTTGTCGCCCTGGCGGAAGAGGGAGAGGCGGACGCCGTTCACGCCTTCGCCTTCATCGGCGATGCCGTTGCTGTTCGAGTCAACGAAGACGAGGTTGCCGAGTTGGAGGAGGAGGGTGGGATCGAAGAAGCCGAAGTCAACGGTGCCGTTGTCGCTGGTGCCGTTGGGGCCGGGTTCGGTGGTGGGGGAGAGGGTGACGGCGCGGGTGACGATGTTGCCGAAGGGGCCGGGCTCCCCGTTGTCGTCATCGTCGATGTTGTTGTCGGGGTCGGGAGAGGTGCCGAGGGAGCTTATCAAGCCATCGAGGGCGCGGCCGGGGAGGAAGTTTTGGCCGTTGATGACGACGATGAAGTCGGCGGCGGGGAGTCCGGTGAACTCGTAGAAGCCCGGGACGCCGGCTTTGGAGAAGGTGGAGGTGGAGCCGTAGAAGACGTCGGTATTGAGGTCGAGGGAGCCGTTGGTGTTGAGGTCGAGGAACAGGGAGATGGAGACATTGTTGAGGCCGGTCTCGCCGATGTTAGGTTCGTAGAGGCGGTTGTTATTGAGGTCCATCCAGACCTGGTTGCCGAGGCTGGTGGTGCCGAGGGTAAGGAGGAGTCCTGCGTCCCAGGTGAGGTCGGATTTGCCGCTGGTGAGGGCGAAGGTTTCGGTGCGGCCGGTGGTGGGATGAGGATCCGAGTCGTTGGCGTCGGAGGTGCCGAGGGGGCCGCGGGTGGTGAAGGTGATGGTGGGAGGGGCGACGAATTCGAGGAAGTAGGAGGCGGGGGGGAGGAGGTCGAAGAGGTAGAAGCCGGGGTTGCCGTTGATGTCGTTGTCGGTGGTGGTGGTGGCGACGGGGGTGGAGGGGGAGGCGGCGTTGTAGAGGCGGACGGTGACGCCGTTGGCGCCGCGGTGGGGGGCTTCGTTTTGGAGGCCGTCGATGCTGTTGTCGAACCAGACGTAGTTGCCGATGGCGGCGAGGGGTGAGGCATCCTGGTACATGCCCTGGTCCCAGGTTTGGTCAATTTCGTCGGTTTGGAGGGAGGTGACGGGGAGGATGGCGGCGCGGAAGCCGCGGACGGTGGCGGGGGTGCCGTCGCTGTCATTGGCGTCGGTGGTGGTGTTCGCGGGGGAGGGGCGGAAGGTGGGGGGGGCGAAGATGACGGAGAAGTAGTCGCCGGGAGGCATGGAGGAGAAGAGGTAGTCGCCGCCGCCGGTGGTGATGGTGAAGCCGACGAGGGTGTCGGTGGCGGGGTCGGGGGTGTTGTCGCCATTGTCGCGGTAGAGTTCGACGCGGACGCCGTTGATGCCGGGTTCGCCGGGGGACTGGATGCCGTCGCGGTTGAGGTCATTCCAGACGCGGTCACCGTAGGCGACGGGGACGATGGGTTGGACGGCGATGCCGACTTTGACGGGTTCGGCGGAGGGGAGGGGTTGGTTGGTGTCGGCGAGGGTGGCGGAGATGCCGAAGGAGTTCCAGGCGATTTGGCCGTTGGTGGAGGCGTTGAGGGGGGCGCGCATGGGCCAGACGAGTTCGAACTGGTCGAGGGGGGCGAGGGTGCTGGTGCCGAAGTCGATTTTGAGGGAGCGGACGGTGGTGATGTCGTCGGGCGGGGTGGAGGACCAGGCTGGGGGTTGAGAGCCGGGGGGGTTGGGGGAGAGGACTTCGGGGCGTTCGGGGTTGGACTGGGTGCTGTAGTAGACGGTGACGCCGGTGGGGGCGGAGAGGGGGCCGGCGAGGAGGGGGCGCCATTGGCTGTCGCGAAGTTCGGCGGTGGTGATGACGCCATTGTCACCGGGGAAGGGGAGGACGTCGATGAGGACGACGTTTTTCATGGGGACGTTGCCGCTGTTGCGGACGGTGAGTCGGTAGTCGGCCTGGCCGCCGGGGATGGTGTTGCCGACGTCGGGGAAGCGGAGCCATTGGGAGTCGAGCTGGCCGCGGACGTATTTGAAGGACTCGAGGGAGGGGGCGCGGGAGACGAAGTGGGAGGAGTTGTCGTTGGAGATTTGTTCGGTGCGATTGGAGTCGCCGTCGACGTCGTTGGTATCGGTGCCGGGATTGTTGTAGGCGATGGTGCCGAGTTGGGCGGCGGGGTTGACGGAGAGGTAGCCGTTGATGGTGTAGTTGGCGGAGAGGGTGCCGTCTTTGATGCGGGTATTGAACTCGATGGCGGAGGAGGTGGAGGTGGGGAAGGAGTGGGTGTAGCGCCAGCGGAGGAGGGTGCGGCCGGTGGCGTCGTAGTTGGGGAGGACTTCGAGGGTGGGGGAGGGGTCGGGGGCGGCGGCGCTGTTGTTGATGGTGCGGAGGGAGAAGGAGCCGGGGAGGTAGTCGACACTAGCGGGGAGGAGGCACATCACGGTGGGGTTGACCATGGGGACGTCGGCGAACCAGGGGGTGAGGGCTTCGACGCGGTAGCGGACGGTGTCTCCGGGGAGGAGGGTGCCGCCGGTGATCATGGTGGTATCGACGTGGGGGACGGTGGTGGGGTTGACGAGGGTGGTGTTGATCCAGGAGCTGAAGGCATTGATGACTTGGGCGCCGTTGTAGTTGGCGGTGAGTTGGGAGCGGTTGCTGATGGGATTGCCGACGGTGAGGGTGGAGGAGGGGGTGTTCCAGCCGGAGAGGAGGGGTCTGCCTTCGAGGCGGAAGTCGTTGGTGGAGCTGCCGACGGGGAGGGTGCCGCATTGGAACTCGATATGAGAGATGAAGACGCCGGAGGGGAGGCTGAGGGAGCTGACGTTGAGGGAGGTGTTGAGGGGGAAGGGGCCGCCGGGCCAGGTGTAGGAGGTGGTGCCGGTGTTGCTGCGGCGGTAGCGGATGGTGATGAAGTTGCCGGAGGGGGCGTTTTGCATCCAGGAAGGGGTGATGACTCTGGTGAGGTTGAAGTTGGCGGGGATGGCATCTGAGACGATGAAGTTGGTGAGGGGGACATTGCCAGCGTTGTTGGCGCCGAGGTTCCAGGTGAAGGTTTGGTTGGGGAGGACGGTATCATCGGAGACCCATTTCCAGGTGTAGCCGCTGGGGGAGGGGGAGAAGGCTTCGAGGTTGGTGGTCTGGGTGTCGGTGGTGGTGACGGTGGTGTTGTTGATGGTGGTGGCGTTGAGGGCGACGGAGTTGGTGACTTGGGCACCGGAGGCGAAGGTGGAGGAAGGGTAGAAGATGACGGGGGTGACGGTGCGGGAGGTGCCGGAGCCTGCGCCATTGAGGGCGGAGAGGGACCAGGTGATTCTGACGGGATTGGCGGAGGTGCCGCTGCCGGAGACGGTGCCGCCGTCGGCATTGATGACGTTGGCGGGGATGACCCCGACGGGGAGGGTGTCGACGAGGGTGCCGCTTTGGAGGTTGAGGTTGCCTGGGGAGGAGCGCTGGATGTGGATGGGGTAGCTGACGTTGGTGTTGACGAGGGCGGACCAGGGGCCGGTTTTGTCGACGCTCCAGCGATTGGAGGCGCTGGCGGTGGTGGTGGTGGATCTGGAGGTGTCGTCGAGGTTGTCACCTTCGGCGGTGACGGTGAGGGTGCGGGAGGTGGCGTTGGTGGTGGGGCCTTCCTGGAAGCGGGCGCGGAGGGTGAGGGTGCCCGCGCTGCCGGCGGGCAAGGGGCTTTTCATTCGGAAGACGACGGTGCCGTTGGCGTTCCAGGCGGGGGTGGAAACGGAGTCGACGTGGGTGGTGGGGACGAAGCTGTCGAAGAGGATGTTGGCGGGCAGGGGAGCTCTGATTTCGAGATCTCTGGCATTGTTTTTGGTGGAGGCGACGGAGTAGCCGATGCGGTATTCGAAGGTCTGGCCGGTGGGGACGGGGTTGGGGGCGGTGGTGGTCAGGTTGAGGAGCACGCTGACGTCGGCGGCGAGGGCGGAGGAGAGGGAGAGGAGGCAGAAGGTGATGCCGAGGTGGAAGAGCTTGAGCCCGCCGGAGGAAAACCGGGAGATGGACAAGCTAGAAGGGGGGGGGAGGCATCAAAGGAGAGAGAGGAGCGAGGGGATCGAAACGCTCGACTGAGAACTATGTAAATTATGAGAATTATATTTCAAGCGAAAGAATGTAAGAAGTCAGAGAAATGTAAACGACGGCATGGCGCGGCGCACTGAGACGCAGAAGGGAGGGAAATTTGCGGATTGCGGGGGTGGACGCCCTTGTGCGAAATACCTTTGCCGAAAGGTGGGCGAATTCTTGAGTTAGGACTCAAGAAGCGGTTCGCGAATCGAACAAAGCCTGGACTATTCCGATGGAGCGACGTTAGAGGTGGTTGCCTGCTCACTATGAATGAAGCCTTTTCCATGCGGCTTGCGCGAGAGGATGACATCCAGACTTTGGAGGTTCTCATTCCGCTCTCGGTGCGCACTTTGCAGGCACCTTTCTATTCGTCTGAGCAGATGGAGGCTGCGCTTGGACCCGTCTTTGGTGTCGACAGGCAGCTGATCCGCGACGGAACTTACTTCATCGTTGAGCACGCCGGACAGGTCGTCGGTTGCGGTGGTTGGAGTCGCCGGCGAGCTGTTTTTGGCGGCGATAGCGCACGACTTGCGGAGGATTCCACTCTGGACCAAGCGCACGACCCGGCTCGCATTCGTGCTTTCTTCGTGAATCCCGATTGGGCGCGTCGGGGCATTGGTCGGCTCATACTGTCGGCTTGCGAGTTGGCCATTTGCTCCGCTGGCTTTCGTGAGGCGGTACTTGTCGCCACGCTCGCAGGCGAGCCTCTTTATGCTTCGTTCGGCTACACCGTTGTTGAGCGTTACGAGGTTCCTCTTTCCGGCGGGCTTACTCTTCCTGTAGTGCGGATGACCAAGTGCTTCGATCGGAATGACCCTCTTTTCGAGAAATGATTTACGGATTAGGGAAGGTGAGGATGAGGGGGGCGGTGTTGGGGAGGCGTTGGAGGAAGAGGCCGCGTGTGGGGGCGAAGAGTGGGGTGGCGGTGAGGTCTTGGAAGGTGGCGTCGGATTGATTGACCCAGCGGGTGCCTTGGGCGGTCTGCATGAAGAAGAAGGAGTGGTAGCCGGTGGTGCCGGGTTGGGTGTCGCCGAGCCAGAGGCGGAAGCGGTCTGAGGTGGTGGCGGAGGTGCCAGGGAGGAGTCCGGCGGAGGCGGAGAGGTTCAGGCTAGCGGGGCTAGCGGTGATGGGGAATCCGGAGGCGATGAACTGGGTGCCTGGGCGGAGGGTGAGGCGGAAGGTGTGGTCACGGACGAGGCCGGTCCAGAGGAGGCTGACGGGATTGCCGCGGCGATGGACGAGGAGGGCGGAGCCGGGGGCGAGGTGATCCGGGGCGGTGGTGTCGGTGGTCCAGGTGGCGGTGGTGCCGGACTGGAGCCAGCGGGCTTCGAACTGGTTGCTGGCGCTGTTGAAGAAGAGAGCGCGGTCAGCGATATCGGCGTAGGCGGCGGCGGTGAGGTGGGTGGAAGGCAGGAGGGCGTCGAGAGACCAGTGGGCGCGGATGGCGGCACGGGTGGTGCTCAGGTCGGCAGGGAGAGCGGACGCGGTGTTGGTGGCGGCGGTGAGGTCGAGGACGAGGGTGTTGTCCTGGGAGTTGAGTTCGTTGATCTCAAAGCGGTGACCGCTGGAGAGTTCAAGGTAGTAGTGGTGGCCGGCGGTGAAGCTGGAGGCGATGTCGGCGGTGATGGGGAGGGTCAGTGAGTTGTTGCCGGAGCGCTGGACGGAGCCGGAGTAGAGAGCGGGCTGCAATAGGGGCTGGCTGAGGGATTGCTGGCCGGTGGCGAGGGTGGGGGTCAACCAGGCGTGGACGTGGGTGGTGGACTGGGCTTCAGGGGTACCGTTGCCGTCGGCGTCGAGAGCGACGGAGAGGCGGACGAAGCCTTGGGTCCAGCCGACAGGAGGAGCGAAGGTGAGGGTTTCCGTGCCATCCGGATTTTGGATGGTGGCGGCGGGGGAGTCGAGGGCGATCCAGGTGGCCGGGCTGGCGGCGAGGTCGGCGAGGACCTGGAGCTGGTAGCGGGCGTCCTGGTGGCCGTTGGCGGGACGGGTGTAGGAGATGGCGAGGCTGGAGGCGGTGTCGAAGGCGAGGGTGGCGCGTTGTTCGAAGCCGCTGAGAGGATCCAGTTCGAGGGCGTATTCGAGGAGGTTGGAGAGGCCGTCATTGTCGGCGTCCTGAGCGGGCGCGGAGAGGCTGCCGAGGGCGTGGCGGGACTGCCACTCGAGGTAGGTTTCGGGAGCGGCAGCGAGGGTGGTGTCGTTGAGGTTATCGTTGCTGTCGGAGGTGCCGGCGAGCGTGAGGGTGTTGGATTCACGCAGGGAGTTTGCGGGCGGCGGAGCGGCGACGAAGGCGAAGTCGATGGTGAGATCGGTGTTGGAGTCGCCGAGGGTGGCGTTCATGGCGAGGGAGGTGCCGGTTTCGGTTCCGGTTTGGACAGGAGCGCTGCCGGGGGTCAAGGTGACGGCGGCGGAGTTGATGCCGGATTGCGCGGGGTTGGCGTTGTCGATGCCGTCCTCGCTGAGGTTGTCATCACCAGCGCCGACACCGGTGCGGGAGACTTGGCCGAAGAGCGGTCCGGGAGCGGGGGTGCTGCCGTTGAGGCTGATGAGAGGTTTGAAGTTGTCGGCAGCGACGTGGACGACGTATTGGCCCGTGGGGAGGTTGGAGAAGAGGTAGCGACCGCCGCCGGAGGTGAAGGTGGAGGCGAGTTGGGCGGCGGGGCCGGCGGGGTTGTTGGCATCGTAGAGAAGCATCCAGACGCCGTCGACACCTTCGCCCTCGTCGAAGCGGCCGTTGGTGTTGAGGTCACGGTAAACGACGTTGCCGACAGCGACGCGGTTGGTGTTGCTGGCGCCGACGAAGCCGAAGTCGATGGTGAGGTCGGTGATGGCCTCGTTGGTGGCGTCGTTGTTAGCGAAGGCTCCGGTTTCGATGCCGGGAGCGTTGGCGGCGGTGATAGGTTCGGAGCCGAAGGCGAGTTCGAAGGCGTTCGAGTTGATGCCGGTGGAGGCGGGGTTAGCGCTGTTGATACCGTTTTCGTCGGCATCATCGTCGGTGCCGTCGTCATTGCCGAAGCCAGCGATGGAGGTGGCGCCGGAGAGGACACCGGTGGAGGCGAAGGCGGTGGGGGGAATGTGGACGAAGTAGAAACCGGAGGAGGCGGTTTTGAGGAGGTAGGAGCCGTCGAGGGCGGAGACGGTCATGGCGACGGGGGTAGCCGAGAGAGGGTTGTCACCAACGCGGAAGAGGCGGAGGGGGACACCGGAGATGGGTTGGTCAGTGCCGGCGGTGTAGCGACCGTCGAGGTTGACGTCATTGAAGACGAGGTTGCCGACGGCGAGGGGTTTGGGGGTGAAGCCGAGGTCGACGGTGAGGTCGGACATGTCATCCTGGGCGTTGTCACTGATAGCGAGGTAGCCAGTTTCGGTGGTGCCGTCGGTGGGGGCGGTGCCTGGGGTGAGGGTGAACCAGGGGGTGGCGACACCGGCGATGGCGGGGTCACCGAGGTCGAGGCCGTCTTCGCCGACGTTGTCGTCGCCAGCGGTGGTGGGGACCGTGGTGGTGATGTTTTTGGAGGACTCGGTGTAGGCGAGAGGGGCGCCGGGTTGGAACTCGGAGGCGGGGATGCGGATGCTGTAGGTGCCGGGAGCGACGCTGAAGCTGTAGGAGCCGTCGGACTGGGTCTGGGTGGTGGCGGCCGGGGTGGTGGAGGTGGTATCGTACCAGAGTTCGACGTCGACGCCTTCGACGCCGGATTCGGTGGCGGGGTTGAAGATGCCGTCGCCGTTGGTGTCGGAGAAGACGAGGTTACCGACACTCATCCTGGAAGCGAAGCCGAAGTCGATGGTGGCGTCGAAGAGGTTGTCTTTGGCGTCGTCATCGGAGCCGAACAGACCGCCTTCCTCGATACCGACGGGAGCGTGGGTGGGGGTGAGGGAAACGAGGGAGCTGGTGACGCCGTACGACTCGGGTTGGGGTTGGTCGAGGCCGTTTTCGCCGAGGTCATCGTCGCCGTCGGTGGTGCCGGTGAGGCTGAGAAGGCCGAAGAGGGGGGCGGTTTCGACGAACTGGGTGGAGGGGATGTGAACGAAGTAGAAGCCGGGGCGGAGGTCATTGAAGGCGTAGCGGCCGAATTCATCGGTGGTGGTGGTGGCGAGAGGGAGGTTCCAGCCGGGGAGGGAGCCGTTGGGGTAGAGTTCGACCTGGACGGCGGGGACGCCTTCACCGGCATCGGCGCGGTTGTTGCCGTTGAGGTCGATGAAGACGAGGTTGCCGAGGCCGACGGATTCGTAGAAGCCGAAGTCGAAGGTGAGGTCGTGGTTGCTGTCGGCGAGAGCGTCGAGGTAGGTGCCTTCACCGAACTCGCTGGAGTCGTTGGTGGGTTCGGTGCCGAGGGCGAGGTTGAAGGGGGAGGAGCTGATGCCGGTGGTGGCGGGGGTGGTGGAGTCGATGCCGTTTTCGTCGATGTCATCATCGATGCCGTTGTCGGTGCCGTTGCCCGGGATGGAGAAGAGGCTGGCGAGGGCGCCGCCGGGGAGGAACTGGGAGGCGGGGATGTGGAGGAAGTAGTCGCCAGGGGTCAGGCTGGTGAAGATGTAGAGGCCGTTGAGATCGGTGGAGGTGGTGGCGAGAGGCGCGGCGGTTTGTGGGTCCTGGCCGGCGATGAAGAGCTGGATGGAGACACCGGAGGCGCCTTCACCGGAGTCGAACCGGCTGTTGCCGTTGAGGTCGCGATAGACCAGGCTGCCGACGCCGACGGTGGTGTTGTCAGGAGGGCCGAAGCCGATGTCGATGGTGAGGTCGAAGTTGTTGTCGTAGAGGTCGTCATCGGTGTTTCGGTAACCGGATTCGGAGGTGAAGTTCATGGGCGAGGAGCCGGTGGAGAGGGAGATTATGGCGGTGGAGACGCCGTTGACGGCGGGGATGCCGGAGGTGATGCCGTCCTGGCCGAAGTCATCATCACCGGCGGCGTTGAGGGCCAAAGGAGTGAGGTTGGCGAGGGTGGCGCCAGTGCGGAATTGGGAGGCAGGGATGTGGACACGATAGTCTCCGGCGGAGAGGGAGCCGAAGAAGTAGGTGCCATCGGCGGCGGTGGTTTGAGTGAAGACAGGGAGATCGACACCGGGGGTCTGGCTGGCGCGGTAGAGTTCGACGCGGACGCCTGCGATGCCTTCACCGGAGTTGTAGGTGTCATTGTTGTTGAAGTCGACGAAGACGAGGTTGCCGAGGCCGACAGGGTTTTGGAAGCCGAAGTCGATGGTCAGGTCGACAGCGGAGTCGAAGTCGTCGTCGCTGCTGGCGTTGACGCCGGTTTCGCCATCGGAGACGGTGGGGGTGTTGCCTGGGATGAGGGTGACGAGGCGGCTGGTGATGCCGGTGAGGGCGGGGTTGACGGCGTTGATGCCGTCTTCGCCGACGTCATCATCGCCAGCGAGGCCTTCGGCGATGCTGACAGCGCGGAAGAGCGGCATGCCGGAGCCGAACTGGGAGGCGGGGATGTGGACGCGGTAGTTGCCAGCGGGGATGAGGTCGAAGAGGTAGGTGCCGCCGGATTGGGTGGTCGTGGTCTTGACCGGGGTATTGAAGCCCGGGGTTTGGTTTTCGCGATAGAGTTCGACACT
The DNA here is from genome assembly GCA_947440575.1 of Verrucomicrobiaceae bacterium. Taxonomy (GTDB): domain Bacteria; phylum Verrucomicrobiota; class Verrucomicrobiia; order Verrucomicrobiales; family Verrucomicrobiaceae; genus JAGRPD01. The sequence goes on along the minus strand of CANETF010000024.1, from coordinate 24,976 downwards.
GACGCCTGAGACGCCTTCACCGGCATCGGCGCGGCCGTTTTCGTTGCCGTCGAAGAAGACCATGTTGCCGAGGCCGACGGAGCGGAAGAGACCGATGTCGATGGTGAGGTCGGAGGAGGAGTCGAAGGCGTCGTCGGAGCTGGCGTCGGTGCCGGTTTCACCGGTGGTGGCGGTGGGGGCGCTGCCGAAGGCCATGACGAAGTCCTGGGAGCGGACGCCGGTGTTCCAGGGTTCGGAGGTGGTGAGGGAGTCCTCACCGACGTTATCGTCACCCGGGACGGTGCCGGGGATGGGGAAGGTGGCATTGAGGAGGCCGGAGGGAGTGAACTGGTCTTTGGGCAGGTAGACGAAGAAGGTACCCTGCCAGACGATGCTGAAGAGGTAGCGGCCACCGTTGGTGGTGGTGGTGGTGAGGAGGGGAGGATCGGTGAGGGGATTGTCACCGGCGTAGAAGAGCTGGACTCTGATGCCATTGACGCCTTCACCTGCGTCGGCGCGGCCGTTGTCGTTGTTGTCGACGAAGACGAGGTTACCGACACCGATGGAGCCTGGGGCGACGAAGCCCATGTCGAGGGTCATGTCGGCGTTTTCGTCGGGGAAGGAGTCGTCGAGGTTACCGCCGCGGCCGAACTCGCCATTGACGCCACCGAGGCCTGAGCCAATGGGTTCGTCACCAGCGGCGAGGGTGACGAGGGGGCTGCGGGCTTCGGTGCCGCCGCCGAGGAACTGGACGGCGTTGGAGTCGTCATCGATTTGGTCATCGGAGTAGGCGCGGACGGGGCTGGCGAAGGGAGCGGCGTTGAGGGGGCCACCGACGATGAAGTTGGAGTTGGGGATGATGATTTGGTAGCGACCGCTGGGGTAGCCGAGGAAGGTGTAGTGACCGGCGACGTTGGTGGTGGTTTCAGCGACGTAGAGTTCAGCGCCGTTGCCGACGTCACCGTCGACGTCACGCCAGAGCTGGACTTTGACGGTGCCGAAGCCGTTTTCGGAGGCGTCGATGCGGCCGTTGGAGTTGGAGTCGCCCCAGAGAGTGGAGCCGATGCCGACGCCGCTCCAGATGCCGAAGTCGATGGAGAGTTCGGTGTCGGGGTCGTTGTCACCGTCGGCGATGGATTCGAGGCCGGGAGCGAGGGTGATGATGGGGCTGAAGAGAGCGGTGCCGGGGCCGCCGGGTTGGGCGCCGTTGTTGTCATTGTTGACGCCGTTGTCGGCGGTGACGGGGGTGCCGCCGGTGACGCGGAGGGTGGAAGGGGGGGTGAGGCGGATGTAGACGGGGCCGACGGGGAGGTTGTCGAAGCCGTAGGCGCCTGAGGCATTGGAGACGACGGTGGTGATGAGGGTGTCGGCATTGAGGCCGGTGCCACCGATGGCGAGGTCGGCGCCGGGGTTATAGGCTTCGAGAGTGACGCCAGAGACGCCGAGTTCCCAGACGCTGCGGGTGCCATTGTCGTCGGTGTCATTGAAGACCAGGTTGCCGACGGTGATGCCTTTGATGATGGAGGTGTAGGCGCGGGTGACGGAGCAGCCGTAGGCGTCGGTGGCGCGGAGGGTGAAGTTGTAAGTGCCGACGGCGGAGGGGGTGCCGGAGAGAGTGCCGGCGTTGGTGAGGGTGAGGCCGGGAGGGAGGGAGCCGGAAGCGAGGGTCCAGTTGTAGGGGGCGGTGCCGGTGGTGGCGGAGAAGGTTTGGGAGGCGGCAGCGCCGAGGTACCAGGTGGGGAGGGATGGGGTGGAGATGGCGACGGCCGGGCAGACGGCGGTGATGAGGTAGTCTTCGACTTCACCGTCGGTGGCGACGCCGAGGGAGTTGGTGAGGGAGAAGGAGGTGAGGCGGACGCGGACGCCGAGGGGGCGGTTGAGGACGGCGCCGATGGGGACGGTGATGGTGTAGGAGCGGGAGCCGGTGATGGTGGAGTTGTTGACCAAGCGTTCGCCGGTGTCTTCGAAGCTCCCGTTGCTATTCCAGTCGATCCAGAGGTTACCGCGAGCGGTGACGCCAGCGATGGTGTTGGTGACCGCGATGGTGGCGGTGACGGAGGAGCCGGCGACGATGGTGGAGGGGAGGGTGAGGCCGTCATCGTCATCATCCTCGTCGGCGAGGAAATCGGGTTGGCCATCGGATTCCTCGTCAACGGAGGCACCGAGGCGGAAGCCGGGGCGGATGGAGTGGCGGGGGCCGTTATCCGAGAAGAGAGTGCGATGGTCGGCGGTGGCGGCGGTGGAGTTGGCTGAGGTGCCGGTGAGGAAGTCGGCTAGGTCACCGTAGTCCCAGCGGCCTCTGACGAGGAGGGTCATGGAGCGATCGGTGACGCAGAAGCCGAGGGGGTCGGTAGCGCGAACGGTGAAGGAGTAGGTGGCAGGGGCGCCGGTGATGGTGCCGGAGAGGAGGCCGGAGGAGGGGTTGAGGGTGAGGCCTGTGGGGAGGGAGCCGGAGGAGATGCTCCAGGTGTAGGCGGCCGCGACGCCGGTGGCGGTGAAGGTTTGAGAGTAGTTTTCCCAGTGCCAGGCTTCTGTGAGGGCGGGGCCGGCGGGGGTGACGACGGGGTTCGGGCAGGTGACACTGAGAGTGTAGTCACGGGTGCCGATACAACCTTGGTTGTCACGGGCTTCGAGGCGGAACCAGTAGTTGCCGGGGTTGGAGTTGATGGAGGTGCCGTTGATGACGCCGCTGCTGGAGAGGGTGAGGCCTGTTGGGAGGCTACCGGAGCTGATGCGGAAGGTGCGGGGGGCGATACCGCCGGTGGCGACGAAGGCCTGGGTGTAGGAGCCATAGACAGCGCCTGAGAGGACGGTGGCGGGGCTGATGGAAACGGTGGGGCAGGGGCGGAGGCCGATGTCGACGGTGTCGTCGGTGTTGGTGGTGCCAGCGGATCCGGGTTCGCCGCCGGCGGTGAGGAGGATGACGGGGGAGATGACGTCATTACCGGAGGAGCCGAGCTGGATGCCGTTGCTGTCGTCGTTGACGCCGTTGTCGAGGGCGACGGAGGTGGTGGAAGCGAGGGGGTGGGTGCTTGGCGGGGTGAGGCGGACGTAGTAGCGGCCCGGGGTGTAGATTCGGAAGTTGTAGATGCCGGAGCTGTTGGTGGTGACGGTGGTGACGAGGGTGTCAGCGGCGGAGCCGGAGCCGCCGAAGGCGTTGTCGGAACCGGGGGAGAAGAGGCTGACGGAGATGCCGGAGATGCCCAATTCGGTGGTGCCTTTGAGGCCGTCGTTGCTGGAGTCATTCCAGACGAGGTTGCCGAGGTTGAGGCCGGACCAGAGGCCGAGGTCGACGGTTAGGTTGGTGTTAGGATTGGTGTCGCCATCGGTGATGGACTCGGTATTGACGGCCAGGTTGATGACGGGGCTGGAGACGGTGGTGCCGGGGCCGCCGGACTGGAGGGCGTTGCTGTCGTTGTCGACGTTGTTGTCGAGGGCGACGGGGGTGCCACCGGTGGAGGGGAGATTGGAGGGTGGGGTGATCTGGACAAAGTAGTTTCCGGGCCAGAGACCCGTGAAGGAGTAGGAGCCGTCGGCGAGGGTGTTGACGGTGCCGATTTGCTGGCTGGTGGCGGAGTCGAAGAGGCGGACCTGGAGGGCGGAGAGGCCGGTTTCGGTGCCACCGAGCAGGGCATTGGAATTGAGGTCATCGAAGACGCGACCGCCGAGGGTCATGGGGATGGGGCGGTTGAGGAAGTCGCGATTGTTGATGTCGAGTTCTTCGACGGCGACGGCCATGTGGTTGGTGCCGTTGGCGCTGCCGTCGGCGTCCGTGATGGAGATCATGGTGTTGGGCAGGTCATGCTGAACGAGGAATTTGGCGGGATCAGAGATGGGGCCGAAGCGGTAGACGCCGAGGGCATCGGTGACGAAGGTATTGACCTGGGTATCTTCGGCGTCCCGGAGGCCGTTGCCGTTGACGTCATTGAAGAGGCGGACGGTGACGCCCTGGACGGGGGTGTCGTCGATGGAGATGTCACCGGAGCGGTCGGCGTCGACGAGGACGCGGCCACGGATTTGGGGCAGTTGATAGTCTTCGAAGTCCTGTTTGGTGGGCAAGGCGCCGGGGGCGACGGAGAGGCTGATGTTGGTGGGGACACCGCCGTCGGCATCGGCGCGGGGTTTGTAGCCGAAGGGAACGGATTGGACGATTTGGAAGACGCCGGGGTCGAGGTTGTCGGCGCTGTAGAAGCCTGCAGCGTCGGTGGTGCGGGTGGTGACGACATCGTCGGCGGTGCCGATGACGTCGTCATTGCCGCCGTAGGTGAGGCGGACGATGACATTGGCGAGGGGTGTTTCGCTGGGGTCGGCGATGCCGTTGCCGTCGCCGAGGACGACGGAGCCGGAGATGGTGCTGGGTTTGAGGGCGAAGCCGAAGACGAGATTGGGGACGTTGCCGGTGATGGCGGAGAGGTTGGCGCGACCGTCGGTGGGGCCGTTGGGGTCGAGGGTGGGAGTGTAGGCGCGGCGAGGGAGGGAGCGGTCGAGGACGTAGAGGAGGATGTTGGCGGCGGTGGGGACACCGTTGGAGATGTAGTCGCCGTTGGCTTCGGAGGTGACGACGCGGTATTCGTCGGTGGTGCCGTCTTTATCGAGGTCGATTTCGATGCGGACGCTGGCGCCGGCGAGGCCGGGTTCGGTGCCGTCGCGGACGCCATTGGAGAAGACGCCGCCACCGACACCGCTGTCGTCGAAGATGAGGCCACTGAGGGTGTGGGTGGTGCTGGAGTGGCGATAGCCGAAGATTTGGGTCAGGTTAGGAGTGGCGCTGGTGACGACGGGACGGGAGCGGCCATCTTTGACGGCGTCGGGATCGGCGGTCGGGGTGGTGTTGTAGCCGAGAGGGAGGGAGGAGTGGAGAACGACGATGGTGAAGGTGCCGTCAGGGAGACCGGTGAAGCGGTAGTCACCGATTTGGCTGGTGGTGGTCGTGGTCAGGAGGGTGGTGCCGGCGGAGTCGAAGAGTTGGACGGTGATATCGGGGATGCCGTCCTCACCGCGGTTTTGGGTGCCGTTGCTGTTGTCGTCGTTGAAGACGCGGCCACCGAGGGTGCCGTTGTGGTCGCGACCGAAGTCCATGCCCTCGAGCTCCTTACCGGGAAGGACATCGAGAGTGTAGGCGAGGGGGGTGGTGGCGCGGGTGAGGCCGGCTGGGATGTCAGGATCTGTCGAGTTGTAAGTGAGGGTGTAGGAGCCGGGGGCGACGAAGTGGGTGTATTGGCCGCCGGCGTTGGTGGCGACGGTGAGGTCGACGGCATTGCCGCGGATGTCGGTGCCGATAATGCGGACGTCAACGTTGGGGAGGCCGGGTTCGGCGGGGTCTTTGAGGGTGCTGCTGTCGACGTCATGGTAAACGAAGCCAACGATGATGGATTTTTCGATGAAGCCGTAGTCGGCGTTGAGGAAGGCTTGAGCGGGGGCGAGGTTGACGGCGACGCCTTCGGGGGTGGTGGGGAGCATGAAGCCGACGAGGCCGGCGTTGGAACTGGAAGGAGGAGCGATGACGCTTTGTTCCTCAGCTTTGGCGACGTATCTACCTGAGGGTAGGTTCGGGAAGAGGTAGAAGCCGGAGGCGTTGGTGCTGGTGATGCCGTAAACGGGTTCGAAGGGGCCAGCGATGCCGTCGGCGTTGGAGTCGATGATGAGTTGGACGGTGGCGTCGTTGATGCCGACTTCGTCGTCAGCGTTGCCAGCGATGCCGTCGATGCCGTTGGCGTTGCGGATGCCGTTGCCGTTGAAGTCGTAGTAGATGAAGTCACCGATGGAGGCGGTTTGGTTGTAGCCGAAGTCGGCGGAGAGGTAGGTGGTGGAGGTGCCGATGTTGTCGATGAAGAGGGAGTCGCTCATCCCGAAGAACTTCAGGTCCGCTCCCGCAGTGTCCACGCGGAAGCCATGGATGGGCTGGTTAACGCCGAAGGTGGCGGCCTTGACGACGGTGATCCAGTAGGGTTGGGAAGAGATGTAGGGTGAGGCGAGGCCGGTATTCCAGTCGTAGGGGGAGCCGATTTGGATGGTGTTGCTATTGGCGATGACGTTGCCTGTGGCGTCGAGAGGCGTGAGGCGGGCGGTGGAATTGCCGAAGCGCTCGGAGATAACGACGTAATCGTCAGAATTGTAGGGCAGATCGAAAAGCATGTCGTATTCCGAGTTGCCGTCAGGCGTGCCTTCACCGCGGTCGTCAGCGATGTAATTGTTGAGGTCGGAGTTGGATGCGGTTGAGGAGGCGACTTTGGTAAAGTTGTCCGCACCGAGAGAGGCGATGGACTGGAAACCGCCTGAGATGACGACGCCGTAGTTGGTTAAGGAGGGGCTGATGGAGACATTGCGGACGATGCCGCCTCCGCGGTTGACGACGTTCAGACTCTTGGGAATGCCGCTATCAAGGATGTTGAGCTGGGTTAGTTCGAGGGTGTCGGCGGTGACGAGGGTGACGGAGGAAGCGGAGGAGGATTGGACGATGGGGGTGGTGCCAGCGCGGCGAATTTGGACGCCTGTGATGGGGATGTTGGAGCTGCCTTTGGAGACGTTGAGTAGCGTTGAGGTGTTGGAGACGGGAGGGGCGGGTGCGATGCTTGTTGGGGTGAGGTTGACACTGATGACGCCAGTGAGAGGAGTGTGGCCGCTGACGAGATTGACACCGAGAGTGGCGGGTTCGTTGGTGACGAGGTAGCGTCCAGCGTAGAGATTTCCGAAGAGGTAGCGACCATCAGCGCCTGAGGTGGTGGAGGCGACGAGGTTTTCGTTGGAGTCGAGGATGCCATTGGCATTGGAGTCGGACCAAAGTTTTGCGATGGCGCCGGGGAAGCCGGTTTCGAGGACGTCGACGATGCCGTCAGCGTTGGAGTCGATCCAGACAAGGCCACCAATGGTGCCGGTGGCGACTTCAGGCGGGCGGGGAGCGACACCGAAGTCACAGGTGAAGGAGGACTGGCTGGCGGCGAGAGTGCGGGTGAGGCGGGTGGCGGTGGTGGCAGCGAAATCGAGTGGGAGCGTGACAACGTCGATGAGGACTTGGTGGGTGCCAACACCAACGCCGGAGATGGTGTAGAGGCCCTGAGAGTTAGAGGTGGCGTTGCGCTCGGTGGCGTCGAAAAGGCTGTTGTTGTTGGTGTCGATGAAGACGCGGACGCCGGGGAGGCCGGGTTCGTCGGCGTCTTGGTTGCCGTCCATGTTGTAATCGGCCCAGACGAAGTCACCGATGGATTCGGAGAGGGAGGTGGAGACGGTGTTGCTGAGGATGGGGCCGAAGCCGAGGTTGATGGAGCCCTGGTTGGTGATGACGGGATTGGGGGGAGGGGCGGTGACGTCGACCTGATAGGTGAGGGTGGGGACGTAGATGAAGCTATTGGAGTCGGTGGTGGGGAAGGTGGCGGCGCCGGAAGTGAACTGAGCCCAGCGGAAGAGGCCCCGAGCGGGGCTGGTGGTGCCGTTGATGCGATAGGTCCAGGTGAAGGTGGTGCCGCGGTTGCCGATGGTGGAGGGGCCGGGGGTCGGGCCGGTGAGTTTGGTGGCGGTGAGGCCGGTGCCTGAGAGGGTGATGAAGGAGGGGTCCGGGGCGGAGATGGACTCGATGTTACGAGAGGAGGTGAGGGTGGTGGAGACGTTGACGATTTGGGCGTTGTTGATGACGGAGGCGGGGCCGAACAGGCCTTCGGCGGTGGTGAGGGGCGGGTTGGGGTTGCGGTCGTGGGCATCCCAGAGGTAGATGAAGGGCTGTTTGGAGTTTTCACCGGTGTTGTCTTCCAGTTCGCGGTAACCTTTCCATAGGGTCTCTGACCAGCGGGTGACGACGAGGTCGAGGTTGTCGTCCTGGGCGACGAGCATGATTTCGTTGGTGTTGAGGTCGGGTTGGAGGATGAGGGAGTTGGCATCCCCGCCGAGAGGGATGGCGTCTGCCTCAGCGGACCAGGTGCTGGTGGTGGGGGACCAGGTGACGTATTTGACGCCTTTGAAATTGTTTTGAGAGTAGGCAGCGACGAGATCGCCGGACTGGCTTTCGAAGGCAACAGCGAGGGTGGGGGCTTCGCGGGTGCTGAGGTCGGTTTCGACCACGTTACCGGCGCTCCAGGAGGTGCCATTCCAGACGGAGCACCAGGCGTCGCTGCCATCCGTGATGACGCCGACGGCGATATTGTTGCCACCGGGGTCGGAGGCAGCGGTGAAGTGGCGTTTTCTGCCCATGCCGCTGGGAGCGGTGCGGGAGGCTTCAGCAGTCCATGAGGAGCCGTTCCAGATGCGATAGTAGACGTGATTTTGGCCGTTTCTGCCGTAGAGGGCCATGGCGCGGCCGGTGAGGTTCTCGTAGGCGACGGCGAAGTCGTGGATGTTATTGTTGTCCGAGACACCTGCTGATAGCTGGGTGCTGGAGTTCCAGGAGGAGCCGTTCCAGATGAGGGCGTGTTTGGAGTAGTTCCAGTCTTCGATGACCAGGGCCATTTCGTCGCTATCCGGTCTGGCGACCATTTTCATGCCGGAGGGTTCGGCACCGGTGTAGGAGGTGATGCTGACGGGGGTGGTCCAGGAGGTGCCGTTCCAGACGCTGAAGCGGAGTCTTTGGCCACTGGCCTGGTAGCGATCCGTCCAGACGAGCACGGCGTCGCCGCTGAGCTGTTCGTAGGCGACGGCGACACCGACTTCGGAGGTGGTGGCGGCCCTGCCGAGGGGATTGAGGGGGAGATTGGTCCAGGCGGAACCGTTCCACATTTGGCCGACGATGTTGTTTTCGGTTTGTTCGAGGATACCGGCGACGATTTTTTCGTCACGCTTGCTGGAGGAAGCGCCGACGATGAATTCGAGGTCGGCTGCGAGGGCGGGGGTGGTTTGGGTGGCGTCGAAGGAGCCGCCGTTCCAAGCGGCGGTGCGGCCGTTGAGGAGGCCGTTGCGAGCCCAGTAGGCGGCGCCGCGGGAGTCAACGCCGCAAGCGTCGGCGGCGACGTAGGAGTATTGGACGTCGAGGTAGGGGACGTTGTTGATGGTGCTGTCGATGGAGAAGATCTGGGCGTCACCGGTATCGGTGCCCATGGTGATGATGCCGATACCGCGGTTGGAGGAGGGGTTATTGACCCAGCCTTGGACGGTATTGCGGAGGTTGGTGGAGGTAACGAGGCGGTATCCGGCGGAGTTTGGGGTGAAGGAGCCGAGGGAGGTGGCGCTGTTGTAGTCGAGGGCGCTGAAGGTGGTGCCGGAAGCCCAGCGGCCGGCGCCGGTGCCGTTGGGGTCATTCCAGGTGGCGACATTGACATCCCAAGCGGTGTTCATGGGGAAGAGGTTGACGGTTTGGTTGGAGCGGAGGGTGGCAACGCGGAGGCCGACGGTGGCGGAGAGGACGGTGGCGCCGGCGGGAATCTCGGTGGTGAGGAAGCGGATGAGGGCCTGACGCTGGTTGGCGGCGGAAGAGGGGCGAAGGAGCATGTTGCCACTGGACAAGACCGTGCTGGGACTGTCGGCGCGGATGTAGGTGTCATCGACTGAGGCGTCGACCTCGATGCGGACGTTGCGGACGCAGGTGATGACGGGGACGAAGGTGTTGGCGACGGAGGAGTTGGTGCTGCCGAGGTTCCAGGTGACGGTGTTGGAGGCGAAGGTGCCGCCAGTGGAGGCGGAGCCCGAGGTGTAGGTGGTGCCGGTGGGGATGGTGTCGGTGACGGCGACGTTGGTGAACTGGCCGACCTGCGGGTAGTTGGCCTGGAGGGAGTAGGTGAGGCGGGAGCCGGGGGCGACGGTGCCGGTAGGGCTGACGGCGAGGCTGAGGACACGCTTGAGAGCGAAGTCGATGTTGAGGTTTTCTTCGGAAGGGAGGACGGTGACGGCGATGTGCGGGGGAGCGAGGGCGAGGCCGCCGGGGAGGTCGGGGTCGGTGAGGTCGACTTCGGCGATGTAGTTGTCGCCGCTGAGGTCGGTGAAGAGGTATTGACCGCGGTTGTCGGTGACGACTTCGCGGAGGTATTCGCCAGCGCCGGGGGCTTTGTTGTTGTTGAGGTCGCGGTAGAGTTTGACGGTGACGCGGGGGATGGCGAGGTCGCCGGAATCGAAAATGCCGTTGCGATTGAGGTCCTGGAAGACCTGGTCGCCGATGGAGGCGGGGCGGTCGGCGAAGAAGCCGAAGTTGCGGCCGGAGGTGTTGGCGGAGAGGCTGCCGAGGGCGATCCGAGCGGGGCTACTGGGTTTGAAGGTGAAGGGGTTGAAGAAGGTGGTCAGAGCGGGGGCGGTGGTGCTGACGGAGACGACGTAGCTGAGGCCCGGGGCGATGTTGGAGAAGGTGTAGGCGCCACCGGAGGCGGTGGTGGTGGAGGCGATCTGGATGTCGGGGGCGTCGACGGTGCCGTTGCTGTTGGCGTCGAAATGAAGGGTGAGGGGGATGCTGTTGATGACGGTGTCGTTGGCGGCTTGGTAGATGCCGTCATTGGCGAAGTCGGAGAAGACGAGGCCGGCGATGGTGAGGGTGCCGAGGGGGCGGTAGCCGAAGTCGATGTCGAGGCGGTCGGTGGAGTTGGTGAGGGTGAATTTGACGAGGCCGTTGAGGGGACCTTCGGGGTCGGCGGTGAGTTGGTAGCCGGAGGGGACGCCGGCGTTGACTCTGACGATGTAGTTGCCGGTGGAGGTGCCGCCGAAGTTGTATTCGCCCTGGGCGTTGGTGGAGGTGGTGCGGACGATGACGCCGTCGGCGGAGTTGCCGTCGCCGTTGGGGTCGGTCCAGAGTTGGAGTTCGACGCCAGCGAGGCCGGGTTCGTTGGAGTCGCGGGTGCCGTTGCCGTTCCAGTCCTGGAAGACGAGGTCGCCGACTCTGGCGCCGCCGACGGTGACGGGGGCGATGAGGCCGGTGGCGTAGACTTTGTCGTCGTAGTCGACGGCGTAGCGGTTGAAGTATTGGCCGGGGGCCTGGGTGGTGGAGAGTTCGGCTTCGAAGAAGATTTCGAGGGTTTTGCCGACATCGAGGGCGCGATTGATGACGAACTCGGGGCGGCTAGGGACGGCGGCGGAGGGGACGACGACGGTGTTGGCGGTGCGAGCGCCGTTGATGAACTGGTCGACGGTGCGGGTGTAGCGGAAGCCGTCGGGGAGGAATTCGCGGACTTTCCACGGGGAGCGGTTGGGGCAGGCGCCGTCGTTGCGGACGACGATCTTATAAATGACTTTACCGCCGGGAGCGGCGGTGGTGGGGGTGACGGATTTGTCGCCATACATGATGGCGATGAAGTCGGAGGTGACGGTGTCTGCGGCTTCTTTGGGGGTGGGGAATTCGTTGGAGCGGATGGTGGCCTTGTTGGTGATGAGGCCGGTGGTATTGGCGCGGACGTTGATGCGAAGGGTGCGGGTGGACTGGGGGGGGAGGGTGCCGAGGTTCCAGCGGAGGGCGCTGGGGCCGGCGTTTTGGGCGGGGGTGGCGCTGACGAAGGTGAGGGCGGCCGGGAGGGGGTTTTCGAGGATGGCGTTGGTCATCGGCAAGTTGCCGAGGTTGGTGATGCGGACGTCAAAATAGAAAAGTTCGTTCGGGAGAACGATCTTTTTGGAGGCGACCATTTCGATCATCGGGGAGGCGCTCAGGCCGATGACGGAAGGTTTGTAGTAGCGCCAGACGTGGTCTTTGTTGCCGTATTCGCCGCCGGCATCACCGCCGAAGGTTTCGCCGAAGAGTTGGAGGTAACCGTTGGGGTCGAAGGGAGCGCCGGATTCGCCGGGGTTTTTGAGGATCTTGACTTTGATGCGGCAGTATTCGGGGCGGTAAAGTTCGAGTCCGCCCCAGCTCAGACGGAGGGCTTTGGGGCTGGTGGTATCTGACCAGCTGGTGGTGGGAGGCAGGGGGGTGGAAGGGGAGACGGTGACACCGTATTGTTCGCCATTGACGCCGACGAGGTCGAGGGCGGAGGTGCCGCGGCGACCGGGGGTGTCTTTGGCGATTTCGCTACCGGAGTAGCGGATGCGTTTCCAGGGACCGACCTGGAGGGAGTTGCGCATGCGGTTGGGGTTGGAGGGGTTGGCGTCCCAGTAGGCTTTGTTGAAGCCCCAGGCGTAGCCGCTTTCGGGGCCGGCGACGGGAGTGCCGGTGCCCCAGGGGGTGTTGCCGCGGCCATCGGGATCGATGATAGGTTTGCCGGGGGTTTTGACGCCGAAGCCGAACATCTGATAGGCGTCCCAGAGAGTGGTGGGGACGATGGTGTCGCCCTTATTGTTTTGGAGGGCGTTGTCGCTGGTGGCGGGGTTTTTGTCGATGCCGCCGCTGTTGACCCAGGATTGCCAGGCGGTGGTGGGGTCGGTGGAGTAGAAGATGCCGGTATCGCCGTAGAGACCTGCGAGGGTGCCCCAGGGGATGCATTTGAGGTCGACGGAGAGGGCGGAGATGCCGAGGACGTTGGGACCGATGGTGTAACCGGCGAGGTCGACGGGCGCCTGGACGTCGATAGGGCCCTGGCCGTGGACGAGAGGGGACTGGCCCTTCATGGAGAGGGGCTGGAAGGTGCCGTTGTCCTGGACGACGCCGTATTCGGCGCCGACGATCTGGCTACCGACTGGCACGAAAAAGGTGGAGTAGCCGCCGGCGCCGGTTTTGGTGCCGGCGTTGGGGGTGGCTTTGAGGATGACGCCGACGGTGTCACCGGCTTGCATGAGGGGTTGGTTGGCGGCGGCGCGGGACTGGACGAGGGCGGTGGTTTCTTTGTCGAAGATCAGGTAATTGATCTGCATGTCGAGGTTGTGCGACCAGCCTGTAGCTCCTCCGAAGAGGAGGAGGGTCACCAGGGAAATCCAAGCACGCCTGAGGAAGCGTGGGAGCTGGGAGAGGGAGTTCTGGTTATACATTGATGCCTACGGTAATTATAGGAAGTATAATTGAAATGGTGGATTTGTAAATTGTATGTTTTGAGTTTCTGAGGAAATGGGGAGGAAAATGGGGTTTTTAGGAGGGGTGGTGGGGGTGAGATGGGGTGGTTGAGGGCCGGGTGAGGGGGTGCAGGCCAGCGGATTGGACCACGGTGGAGCAAGGAGGGGAGCTTGCTTCAGGATCGGGATTAGAGCGGCTTTGCTGCTGCCATTGGGGTGGCGGGCAGGGGTGTTGGTGATGCTGGAAGTGCGCGTTTGGCGTTTGGGATTGGGGGCAGACGGGAGAGTCTGCTTCACGGCGACTTAGCCCAAACTCTGCGGTTGGACGTGGCCCATCCGCCACCACCATTGCGGATCCAAGGCCCCGCAACTCTTTCCCGGTATCGTTTTGATGCAGGGACTGCGAGCCGCGAAGTCTTGGAAACCCAAGCGAGGCAGCTCCTGGACCACTTCCAATCGCGGAATCTGGGATTAGGGCGGCTTTACTGCTGCCATTGGGGTGGCGGACAGGAGTGTCCGCGCTCCTGGAGGTGCGCGTTTGGCGTTTGGGATGGGGGCAGACAGGAGTGTCTGTGCTCCTTTTTGGGGTCCTGCGGACTATTTGAGGGTTTTGAGGAAGGCGAGGACGTCGGCGAACTCCTGGGGTTTCAGGATGAGGTTCATGGGGGGCATGGGGGAGATGGGGGTGGCGGTGTAGCCTTCGGCGAGTTTGGCGTTGGGGTTGACGAGGCTTTCGAGGATGTAGGCGGCGTCTTTGCGGGTGGCGATGCCGTCGAGGGCGGGGCCGACGGCGCTGCCCTGGCCTTTGAGGACGTGGCAGTTTTTGCAGGCGGCGACGGGGTGGGTCCAGAAGATGGTGTCACCGCGGGCGGGATCGCCGACGAGTTTGGAGGCGTCGTCTTCGACTTCGGGGATGAGTTCGACGAGGCTGACGTCGTCGAAGTAGGTGTCGCCCTTGCCGACGTGGAGGAGGTTGATGCTGGCTTGGGGGCGGTCTTTGGAGTTGAAGATGACTTCGACTTCGGTCCAGTCCTGGGTGCGGGTGAGTTTGGGGGAGGTTTCGGCGCGGCCGATGTGGTCGTTGAGGCTGGCTTTGCCTTTGAAGGCATGGGTTTTGATCCAGGCGGAGAGTTTGTATTCGGTGTTGGGTTTGAGGGGGGCGTTGGCGAAGAAGCTGGTGTCGGCGTCGTCGCGGGTGATGACGCGGAAGCCGTGTTTGCCGGAGTGGACGGTTTTGGGATCGATGACGACGCCCCATTCGGCGCCTTCGTTGCCGGGATTTTTGCCGTAGTGGCGAAGGGTCCAGCCGGCGGGTGTTTTTTTGTCGGCGGCGAGTTCTTCGAAGCCGGGGTTGGGGAGGAGGTTGGGGCCGGTTTTGTAGTTGAGGGCCTTGTGTTTTTTGCCGAGCATTTTGGCGGCTTCGCCGAGCCATTCGTCGGCTTTGACGACGGGGTCGGCGTTGAGTTTTTTGACGAGGGTCTGGATTTCGGGGGTGGTGGGGAAGTCGGCGAGTTTGACGAAGGCGGCGAGGCGTGTGGGGAGGTCGGGGTCGGAGAAGACGCCGGAGCCGAAGAAGAGGTCCTGGGCGGGTTTGTCGTTGCCGAGGGCGCGGACGGCGTTGCGGCGGAGGGCGGGGTCTTTGGAGATGAGGGCGGCTTGGTGCTGCTGGGGGGTGAGGGTGCCGAGGGCGTGCTGGGTCCAGAGCGTGTGGATGTCTGACTGGGCGGACGTTTCGGACGGGTCGGAGCCGGAGACGATGCGCTGTTGTTTGAGGAGGCGGCGTTCGAGGATGCTGGAGGTGAGGGAGGGTTTTTCGGGTTTGGGGTTGGTGCCTTTGGCGACGATGCGGTAGATGCGGCCGCGGGAGTGGTCGCGGAGGTCGTTTTCGTGGGCGCCGCCGACGCCGGTGGTGGCGACGAAGCCGCCGCGTTCGAGGCTGGGGGTGGGGTTGTGCTGGATGATGAAGTTTTGGAAGTCGGCGACCCAGACGGCGCCGTCGGGGCCGACTTCGGCGTGGACGGGGGAGTTCCATTCGTCGGAGCTGGCGTAGAGGTTCATGTAGTCGAGGGCTTTGTAGCCGGCGCCGTCGGGTTGGACGTCCATGAGGGCGACGACTTTCATGGTGGGTTCGCAAACCATGGCTTTGCCCTGGAAGCGTTTGGGGAGGGCGCTGCTGTAGATGAAGTTGGAGCCGGCGGCGGCGGTGTAGCCGCCGAAGACGTCGACCTGGCGGAAGTTGGGGGTGATGGTGTGGCAGGTGTCGATGACGTTGATTTTTTTGGCGGTTTGGCCTTGGGAGCCTTCGGGGAAGGCGGTGGCGGGGATGCCGCCGAAGAAGATGGGAGCGCCGTTGGCGGTGCCGCCGAACTGGTCACCGGCGTCATTGGTGCTGTGGGCCCAGGAGTTGTTGGTGAACCGGTGGAGGAACTCGAGCTGGGAGCCGTCCGGTTTGAAGCGATAGGTGCCCATGGCGAATTGCTGTTTTTTGCCGCCGACGATGCCTTCGATGCCGGAGTAGCCGACGCAGCCGTAGATCCAGTTGTCGAAGCCGTAGTGCAGGTTGCTGGCTTGGGCGTGGGTGTCGCGGATGCCCCAGCCGTCGATGACGGTTTCGCGGAGGTCGGCTTTGTCGTCGCCGTTGGTGTCTTCGAGGTAGATGAATTTGGGGGGGGCGGCGACGATGATGCCTTTGCGGGCGAAGACGATGCCGGTGGGGAGGTTCAGTTTGTCGGCGAAGACGGTGAATTTGTCGGCCTTGCCGTCGCCGTCGGTGTCTTCGCAGATTTTGATGCTGTCCTGGCCTTCACCGGAGTCGGAGATGCCGTGGGGGTAGTCGCGGGTTTCGACGACCCAGCAGCGGCCGCGGTCGTCCCAGGCGAAGGCGATGGGTTTGGCGATGTCGGGTTCGGCGGCGAAGAGTTTTAATTCGAGGTCCGCGGGGACTTGGGTGCGCTCCATGCTGCCTTTGACGGAGAGGGGGAGCTGGAGGGTGAGGGGTTCGGGGCGCTTTTCGTAGTTGGCGACTTGGGGGTGGGGTTTGCGTTCTTCGGGGTCGCGCTGGGCGAGGAAGGCGTTGTAGGAGGCGAGGCGATCGGGGGGGAGTTTGGAGAGGATGTGGGCTTTGAGGTCTGACGGGTCGGACCTTTCGGACAGGTCGGAGGGGGAGAGGGTGAGGTCGTAGGGGGCGTCGATTTTTTCTTTGGCGTAGTCGAAGAAGACGGCGTCGCGGCCGAGGTCGCGCATGGCGTCGTGGAGGGGGCCGATGGAGGTTTGGGCGGTGCCTTCGGGGTCGAGGTAGAGGACGCGGATGGGGTTGGCGTGGGAGGGGAGGGCCGTGGCGAGGGAGAGGGCGGCGAGGAGGAGGCGGGTGGGGGTCATGGTGGGTGGACGGTGATAGAGGATAACGGATTCAGAAGGAGATTTGCGCGGACAATGATTGTGATGAATCGGACATTGTGGTTGAACCGGGGGAGTGGAGCGGGCAAGGTGGGGGATGGAGACAGCGGGGCAGTTGCGAGAACGTTTTTTGAAGCGGATGGGAACGGACAGCCCGTTTTATCTGCTGTTCAACCATTTGCCGAGGGTGTCGTTTTTTGCGAAGGACGAGGCGTTTCGGTTGGTGGCGGCGAACCGGCACTTTGTGGAGCGGTTGGGTTTTGCTTCGGAGGAGGAGGTGCTGGGGAAGGATGACTTCAGTTTGTTTCCGGCGCGGTTGGCGGAGAATTTTCGGCGGGATGATGAGGAGGTGATGCGGACGGGGGAGGCGAAGCTGGGGATTGTGGAATTGTTTTTCAATCGCCAGGGGATCCCTGACTGGTTTGTGACGCACAAGCTGCCGGTGTTTGACGAGAAGGGGAAGGTGATGGGGATCATGGGGATCGTGCGGGCGCATGGAAGTGCGCCGGACGAGGTGTATCCGCATCGGCAGATTGAGCGGGCGGTGGAGCACATTCGGACGCGGTTCCGGGACAAGATTTCGGTGCTGGAACTGGCGGAGCTGGCGTGTGTGTCACCGCGGCAGTTGCACCGGAAGTTTGTGGAGGCGTTTGGGATGAGTCCGCAGGCGGTGGTGATGAAGGTGCGGATTCAGGCGGCGTGCGAGCTGCTGGCGGATCCGGACCGGCAGGTGGGGGAGATCGCGCGGGAGGTGGGGTTTGCGGATCAGAGTTCCTTCACCCAACACTTTCAAAAGCACATGGGGCTGACGCCGTTGCGGTATCGGCGGCAGTTTCGGTGATCAGGAACACTGGCAGAAAAAAGGGGCGAGGGATGGGGTTTATTTTTTGGGTTCGGTGAGGATGGGTTCGGTGGAGATGGTGGCGGGGATGTTGCGGAGGTGGAGGTCGAGGAACTGTTGGACGCGGTGGTCGAGTTCGGGGCTGCGGAAGCCGTGGCCGCCGTTGGTCATGGTGATGAGGAGGGAGTCGACTCCGGCTTTTTTCAGGGCGGCGTCGATTTCCTGGCCTTGGGCATAGGGTACGAGGGGGTCTTTGGTGCCGTGGGCGGTGAGGAAGGGGGCGTCGCCGGGAGAGACGTGGGTGACGGGGGAAGCTTCGGTGGCGGCGGCGGTTTGGTCCTGGACGCGGCCGCCGAGGAGGAGGGCTTCGGGGTAGTCGGCGGTGCTGCGGTCAACGGTGCTTTCCTGTCTGACCATGGTGAGGAAGTTTTCCGGGCCGAAGAAGTTGATGACGCAGGTGACTTGGCTGTTTTGGTCGAGGTGTTTGCCGAGGGTGCCTTCGAGGGATTGGACATCGCCACTGGTGCCGAGGAAGGAGACGAGGTGGCCGCCGGCGGAGGTGCCCCAGACGGCGATTTTGGCGGGGTCGAGGTTGTATTCTTTGGCGTGGGCTTTGATCCAGCGGATGGCGGCTTTGCAGTCGTGGATTTGGGCGGGCCATTGGGCTTCGTTGGTGAGGCGATAGCCGACGGAGACGCCGGCGTAGTGGCCGCTGGCGAGGTAGGGGGCGAGGTTGTTGATGCCGCTGGCTTTGTCGCCGCCTTTCCAGCCGCCGCCGTGGATGAAGACGATGACGGGGAGCGGGGTGGTGGTTTTGGGGGCTTTGGGGAGGTAGAGGTCAAGGCGTTGGCGGGGGTTTTCGGTATCGGCGTAGGGGAGGTCGAGTTTGGCGTCGATGTTTTCGGGGAGGCGGGGTGTTTTGGGGCGGTTTTGGGAGTTGCGGGCGGTGACGGCTTGGTGTTCGGCTTTGGAGATGAAGCCGTTCTTGTCGGTGTCGACGCGGTCGAAGTTTTGACGGACTTTTTCGGGGAGTTCCTGGGGGGAGAGCTGGCCGTCGTTGTTTTGGTCCCAGGCTTTGAAGAGATCGGGCTGCTGGGCGGAGGCGATGAGGGTGGTGAGGAGGAGGGCGAGGAGGGGCTTCATGGTTGGGGGGAGTAACACGGGGTGGGGGGAGAAGTCGCGCGAGGACTTTAGGCTACGCTAGGCTTTGGGCGATGGCTTGGCCGGCGAGGTGGGCGGTGGTCCAGGCGGCTTGGAAGTTGAAGCCGCCGGTGACGCCGTCGATGTCGAGGATTTCGCCGGCGAAGTGGAGGCCGGGGACGAGGCGGCTTTCCATGGTTTTGAAGTGGACGTCGCCGAGGTGGACGCCGCCACAGGTGACGAACTCGTCTTTGTTCATGCTTTTGCCATCGACGGCGAAGGTGCAGGCGCCGAGTTCGCGGGCGAGGCGGCGGGCGAGGGGGGTGGGGAGGTGGGGCCAGCGGAGGTCGGGGAGGTTGGGGTGGAGGGGGGCGAGGGCGGATTCGACGAGGGTTTTCCAGAGGCGGGAGGGGATGTCGAATTGGGGGTCGTTGAGGAGGCTTTTGCGAGGGGAGGTGGTGCGGAGGGAGTCGAAGTGATGGAGGATTTGGGGTTCGGTGGTGCGGCCGGTCCAGTTGACGAGGATGTCGAAGCGGTAGTCGAGTTGCTGGAGGTGACGGGCGCCCCAGGCGGAGACTTTTAAGATGCCGGGGCCGCTCAAGCCCCAGTGGGTGATGAGGACGGGGCCGGTGGCTTGGAGGCGGAGTTTGGGGTCGGTGGAGAGGACCTGGACGGTGGCATCGGGGACGGCGAGGCCGGGGAGGTCGGTGAGGCGGGGGTCGGTGATTTTGAAGGTGAAGAGGGAGGGGGCGGCGTCTTCGATGCGGTGGCCGAAGCTGGCGGCGAGGTGGGCGCCGATGGGGTTGCGGGTGCCGCCGAGGGTGAGGAGGAGGCGGCGGGTGGTGAGGGTTTCGTCGGGGGTGAGGTGGAGGTGGAAGGTGCCGTCGGGAGCGAGGGTGGCGGTGTCGAGGGCGGTGTGGGTGCGGACGATGACGCCGGCGTTTTTGGCGGCGGAGAGGAGGCAGTCGATGATGCTTTGGGAGGAGTCGGACTGGGGGAAGACGCGGCCGTCGGGTTCGATTTTGAGGGGGACGCCGCGGTTTTCGAACCAGGTCATGGTGTCGGCGGGGCTCCAGTGGTTGAAGGGGCCGATGAGTTGTTTGGAGCCTCGGGGGTAGAACTGGGTGAGGGAGCGGGGGTCGAAGCAGGCGTGGGTGACGTTGCAGCGGCCGCCGCCGGAGATTTTGACTTTGCCGAGGACGTGGCTGGTTTTTTCGAGGATGAGGACGCGGGAGCCGGGGCGGGCTTCGGCGAAGGTGATGGCGCCGAAGAAACCGGCGGCGCCGCCGCCTGCGACGACGAGGTCGAAGGGGGCGGGTGAGGGGTCGGCGGGAGGGGCGCTCATGGGTGGGTCACCATGAGCGCGGGTGAGGGGCGGGCCAAGGGTGAATTTGAAGAAGGAACTAAGGGACGGTGATGAGGCGGGTGGAGCCGTCGCTGAAGGTGGCGCGGAGGAGGGTGGTGCCGTTGGAGGAGATGACGCTGGAGAGGCCTTTGCGACCGAGGCCGGAGGGATCGGTGGTGGAGAGGTTGGCGGCGGTGAGGCTGGTGAGGCGGGTGGAGCCGAGGTAGGGAGCGGAGAAGATGGAGCCTTTTTGGAGGATGGCGGTAGGGCGACGCATGAGGCCGGCCCTGAGGGAGGGGTCGCCAGCGTTGACGTTGCCACGGAGGAGGATTTGGTTGGTGGTGGAGGTGGCGCGGGAGAGGGAGGCGAGGATGGTGTAGTGGCCGCTGGAGGCGCTGACTTCGATGCGTTGGAAGGCCGCGATGAGCTCGCCCTTTGAGCCAGCGAAGGTGTCGCCTTTGGCGACGAGTTCGGCCCAGGTTTGATCCTCCTGGTAGAGGAAGAGGGCGTTGTAGGGAGCGCTTAGTTTGGTGCTTGGTGCGACGGTGGCGTGGACGAGGAGGCGGTTGCCAACGGGCCAGACATTGCGGAAGCGGAGCCAGGTGATGTTTTTGCCGAAGACGAAAGCGTTTTGGCGCTCGCGAGCGACGAGTTTGAGTTGGGCGCCGTTGTGGAAGAAGAGGCAGTCGTCGTTGGAGGTGGTGATGCCGGAGCCTTTGACGGTGGCGCGGAGGAAGGGTCGGGCGAGGGTGCCGCCCTCGGCGAGGAAGGTGGAGTAGGTGGCGGCTAGGTCGGGGGTGGGGTCGCCTTTGCGGGCGAGGACGGTGAGGGGGGAGCCGGGTTTTTTGGAGAAGACGGCGGTGTTATTGAGGGGGGTGACACCGTCGGTGAGGGCGGCGGAGAAGTGGAGGCAGTCGGAGTGGAAGGAGGTGCGGGGGGAGATCTCGCCGATTTTGAAGGTTTGCATGGGGACGGACTGGCCTTCGGTGATGATTTCGGTGGGGGGGGTGCCTGTGTTGGACCGGATGATGATGGAGGAATCGTTGGCGAGAGGGAGTCCGAGGGTGCTGCTGCGGGAATTGATGTTGACGGCAAACTGGGCGGCGGAGTGGCTTTGGGAGACTTGCCGGATTTGTTTGAGGACGCCGGGGACGCCGATGATGGGGCTGCCGGTGTTCATGAGATCGATGGTGGAGGAGCCGTTGTCGCGCATAAGGACGCGGTTGTTGGCGGAGGTGGTGCCGGTGCCTGTGAGGGTGGATTGGAAGAGGCAGAAGGTGGGGTCGTTGGCGATGGGGGCGTTTTGGATGGTGCCGAAGAGGTAGGAGTCGTAGGAGTCGCGAGACTTGACGAGGCTGTCGAAATAACTTGGGTGGCCGACATTGGAGTAGAGGCCGGTGTCTTTGCCGCCGTTGGAGCCGGGGCCGGCGAGGGTGGAGCGAGTGATGGCAGATCCGTTGGGGGTGATGCAGGCGTCACCGATGGCGTTGAACGAGATGCCAGGGTAGCCGGGAGCGGAATCGCCCCTGGAGAGGAGGGTGGAGAAGGTTTCGGGCTGGGAGAGGGTTTGGATGAGGAAGACTGCGCCGGCGTCTGTGGTGAGGGTGGCGTCTGAAGGGATGCCGACGAGGAGTCTGCCGGAGGCGAGGCCGAGAGAGGTGACCTTCTTGAAGAGGGAGAGTTCCTCAGAGGGGATGGTCAGCAACGGGGTGTTGGTGGTGAGGTTGTGGAGGATGAGGTCGTGGCCGCCGCCGGTGCGGGCGATGGTGGAGACGAGGAGGGCGCCTTCGCGAGCCATGACCTCGCCGGACTTGCGATTTGAGCTGGGGGAAGGATCGACGGGGATGAGTGAGGAGGAAGTGAAGGGGGAACTGAACCGGTAGACACTGCCACTTTGCGTGTCGCCGTTGGCGTTATCGAGAGGAGCAGAGGCGATCAGGTCGGAGCCGTAGGCGGCGAAGGCATTGCCGAAGCCATCTCCGACGCTGATGCCTGCGGGCTGGAGGGACAGGACAAAGTCAGCGTTTTTGTAGACGCGGATGCTGGCTTCGCCCGGGACGCCGATGTAGAGAAGGTCGCCGCTGGTGGCCATGGTGGTGCCGAAGGCGGCTCCGGCGGCGCCATTGTATGAGAAGCCGCTGCTGGGGCCCGAGCCTGTGGTGCTGTGGATCGCGAGGTCGCCTTTTCCGCTGCTGGAGCCGGGGCTGCTGATGAACATGAAGTCTTGAGTGAGAGCGACGGCTTGGCCGAACCGGGAACCGATGCTGCTGCTGGTGAATTGTTTGAGGACTTTGCCGGTGGAGAGATCGAAGAGGAAGGCCTGGCCGCCTCCGGTGTTGCGTTCGTCGGCGCCGACGGCGAGGAGATTGCCACGGAGGGCGAGACTGGAGCCGAAGCCGTCGTTGAGTTTGCTGTTGGGCGATTTGAGGGTGCGGATGAGGGCACCGGTAATGGGGTTGAAGATGTGAACTTTGCCGATGCCGGGGGTGGCGGTGGTATAAGCAGGCTCGCCGACGACGGCGTATTTGTCAGAGATGGCGACGGCGGCACCGAACTGGCGACGAAAGTAGGAGGTCTGGCCGGAGCTGTAGAGTTTGAGGATTTTCAAGCCCGGGAGTGCGGCGGGGAGCGGCGTGGGCAGGAAGGGGATGCTGAGCAGGGCGGTGAGAAGGAGGGACTTCAATTTCATGGTGCGCGTGGGGATTGACTTCGGCAAAGTGCGCGATGGATGAGGGGAGCGTTATCGGACTTTGGTCTGATGCTGTGGGGTGGGGTTGGTTGGGAGAAATGAGGGAGCGAAAGTTTGGAGAAAGCGGGGTGTTGGGTGGCGTTGGTTTGGGATATGAGATGTTTGCTTTTGATGGGATTGTTGCTGGGGATGGGTCGCGCGGAGGAGGCGGGATTTGTTTCGCTTTTTAATGGGAAGGATCTGACGGGGTGGGTGGATGTGAACACGAGTGCGGAGACGTGGGTGGTGAAGGATGGGCTGCTGGTATGCAAGGGGTTGCCGATCGGGGTGATGCGATCGGAGAAGCAATATGAGAATTTTGTTTTGCACATTGAGTGGCGGCACATGGAGGCGGGGGGGAACTCGGGGGTGTTCATCTGGAGCGAGGGGACGACGCCGAAGGAGCGGCCGCTGCCGAAGGGGATGGAGGTGCAGATGCTGGAGCTGGAGTATCCGCTGTTGAACCGGGAGAAGGATGGGTCGCCGCGTCACATGGGTTATGTGTCGGGGGAGTTGTTTGGGGCGAACGGGCTGGAGGCGGTGCCGGACAATCCGCGGGGGAAGCGGAGCATGTCTTATGAGATGCGATGCAAGGGCAAGGGGGAATGGAACACGTATGATGTGGTGGCGGTGGACGGGGTGGTGAAGCTGGCGATCAACGGGAAGTTTGTGAACGGGATGCGCGAGGCGACGGTGCGGAAGGGGTATCTGTGTTTGGAGAGTGAGGGGGCCGAGATTCACTTTCGGAACATCCGGATTTTGGAGTTGCCGGGGGGGCGGGTGACGCCGGAGCAGACGGCGGGGGAGGTGGGGGTCAGTAATCAGTAATCAGTGGAGAGTGGAGAGTGGAGAGTGGAGAGTGGTGGCGCAGTCAATACATCGGTAACACCATTGGGTTGGTGGGTTACAGGATTTGGGGTGGGGAAAGATTTGGACTTTTGGGAAGTTGGGTGGAGACATTTAAGTTATGCCGAGTCCACAGAAAGCTGCTGAAGAAGAGAAACTGCGTGAGGAGGCGTGGCTCGGGGATGCGGTTTTGGAGTTGTATGTGCGGGCGTGGGTGTTGAGGCGGGAGGGGAGGATGGATGCGGAGATGAAGCGGCGGTTCACGTGCAATGGGTTTTTGACGTGCTTTGGGGCGCCGACGAAGGTGGAGGCGCGGATTGGGGTGATTTACCGGGAGGAGGGGCTGGAGGCGGCGTTTGCGTGGGTGGAGAAGGAGCTGGAGCCGCTGTTTTTGAAGCAGGAGGCGAAGCGGAGGCGGTGATTTGTGATAAAGGCGCTTGGAGGGGGGCGTTTGCTTTTTCCCTTTGAATCGGACTGCTCTGGCAGGCAGGTTTGAAGGTGTCAGCGTATTGATTTCATGATTGAGCACGCCATCCAGGTCACGCACACGCACCGCATTTTGTTTACGCGGGGTGTGTTTGCGCCCGGGAACGGGACTTTGCGGGAGCTGCTGCTGGTGGATGCGGGGGTGAAGGTGCCGCGGGTGCTGGTGTTTGTGGATGATCGGGTGGTGGCGGCGAATCCGGGGTTGTTGGGGGCGATTCCGGTGTATGCGAAGGCGCATGCGGAGGTGATGGAGCTGGCGGGGGCGCCGGTGGTGGTGCCGGGGGGGGAGGGGTGCAAGAATGAGTTTGCGCGGGTGGAACAGTGCTGGCGGGCGATCGAGGAGGCGATGCTTGATCGGCATTCTTATGTGCTGGTGATTGGGGGCGGGGCGGTGCTGGATTTGGGGTGTTTTGCGGCGTCGACGGCGCACCGGGGGATCCGGCATGTGCGGCTGCCGACGACGACGTTGTCCCAGGGGGACGGCGGGGTGGGGGTCAAGAATGGGGTGAATTTCTTTGGCAAGAAGAACTGGGTGGGGAGTTTTGCGGTGCCGTTTGCGGTGGTGAATGATTTTGCTTTTTTGGAGACGTTGCCGGAGCGGGAGCGGCGCAATGGGTTGATCGAGGCGATCAAGGTGGCGATGATTCGGGATGCGGCGTTTTTTGAGCGGATGGAGGGGATGGCGGGGGCGCTGGCGCGGCTGGAGCAGGGGGCGATCGAGCAGGTGGTGGAGCGGAGTGCGGAGCTGCATGTGGAGCACATTGCGACGGGGGGGGATCCGTTTGAGCTGGGGTCGGCGCGGCCGCTGGATTTCGGGCACTGGGCGGCGCACAAGCTGGAGCAGATCTCCGGGTTTGCGGTGACGCACGGGGAGGCGGTGGCGATCGGGATGGCGCTGGACATCACCTATTCGGTGAAGAAGGGGCTGATGCGGCGGGCGGAGGCGGAACGGGCGCTGGCGTTGATCGAGCGGATCGGGTTCGAGCTTTTCTCGCCGTTTTTGATGGAGGAAGGGAAGAGTGGGGAGTCGGTGATTTTAGAGGGGCTGGAGGAGTTTCGGGAGCATCTTGGGGGGGAGTTAACGGTGACACTGGTGCCGGAGATCGGGACGAAGCTGGAGGTGCATGTGATGGATCGGGCGTTGATTCTGGAGGCGATGGAGGAGCTGCGGGAGCGGGCGGCGGTGAGGTCTTGAGCGGGGCGTGGGTCGTGGGGGGACTGGCAGAAAGAAGGGGAGAATGGCCTAGCCTCAATGCCGCTAAGCAAAAGGGGCAAGCAGTGGAAAAGAGTGCTGTACAAATGAACTTCTAGGTCAACTAGAAGAAGATGGCACGACCATCGAAAGCATTGACCAGAGGGCATTTATTGAGTCAACGAATCCGTGACAAGTTACGCGTGT
>CANETF010000023.1 GCA_947440575.1 Verrucomicrobiaceae bacterium | reverse complement strand
TCCGCCTCCATCACCAACTCGTCAATCCGCCACGGCTTGGTGATTCCCAACAGGTCTTCAATCAACTTCTTCTCAAACATCCACCCTCTTTACCCCATTCCACATCCCACGGAAATCACCGAATAACCCTTTTATTCCGGTTCGCATATGTGCTTTCTAGACCGATTTCCGAAATACTTGTCACCTTGCCCAGCGGCGGAGCGGACTCATGGGCTGCGCGACTTCCTTGCCACTGAAGCCACTGCGCTCGATGGATCAAAATGACAATCTTTTCGAGAACTGGTCTAAGGTCAAAGGTTGCCAAACACCCGGGCACATACGATGGGCAGCGTGCCTGGAATAAGAGCGGCTGGTCGCTTGCGTGAACTCAAACTCTTGGCCACCTTAGCGTGGTCCCCCAGATTTTGTGATTTTGACCATGAATTCTCCATTCCTCAGCATCCGCAATCTGACTCGCCTTTTGCCTTGGCTATTGGTTGGTGTCGCATTGTTTGCGTATTGGCCATGCATGCACGGACCATTTTTGTGGGATGACAAAGACTGGACGACGGAAGTCGAATGGGTCATGAAGGATGTGAGAGGTTTGTGGTTGATCTGGACGGTGCCGACGACCCTGCAGCAATACTATCCAGTGACGGCGACTTCGTTTTGGTTGGACTACCAACTCTGGGGTTGGAGTCCATTTGCCTTTCACCTGACCAACGTGATTGCCCATGGCATTTGCGGAGTGTTTTTTGGAGAGTTACTCAAGCGCCTTGAAGTGCCGGGGGCTTGGCTTGCTGCGACTCTACTTGTGGTGCATCCGGTGATGGTGGAGTCGGTGGGCTGGATTACGGAACGCAAGAATGTCCTTGCGATGCTCTTCTCCTTGGCGTCGCTTGTTGCCTTTGGACGATACTGGTCATGGTGGGGATCAGTAGAAACGCAAAGGCAATCCCGATGGTGGATTCTCGGGACTTTACTCTTCTTCCTGGCCTTGCTTTCGAAGATCACTGCTTTTGTCATTCCTCCTAGCCTTCTTGTGATCTGCTGGTGGAAGAAGGGTCGAATTGGCTTTCGGCGAGACGTGATTCCCACTCTACCGCTCTTCTTGGCGTCGATTGCCCTGGGAATGGCCATCAGCTGGATGGAGACGCACCACATTGGTGCGAAGGGTGAGGTTTTCGAAATCTCTTGGATCAATCGGTTCGTTTTGTCAGGGCAGGCCATATGCTTCTATATCTTTAAGCTTGTATGGCCTCATCCGCTCTGTGTGATTTACTTTCGATGGGAGTTGAACGCATCTCAGTTCGAGCAGTGGGCCGGTGTGCTGGGGTTTGTGATGATGACACTGCTTTTAGCTTGGTGGCGCAAGAGGGGAGTTTGTGCCTCCTTTCTAATTTTTGTGGGGGCGCTTTTTCCGGTGCTAGGATTTTTGAACGTTTATGGGATGAGATACGCTTGGGTAGCGGATCGGTGGGTACATCTCCCAGCACTCGCATTGCTGGCATTAGGGGGGGCAGTTGTTTGGCGCGTTCGTTCGCTTTGGTTGCGAGGCACCATCGTGGTTTGCATCATAAGCCTTTGCCTTGGGCTAACGCGGCGACAAGCCGCACTCTACAGTAACTTGGACACCTTTTGGATGGCGGCGATCAATGGAAATAGAGATCCATGGAATGCCCACAACGAATACAGTGACGCATTGATGGTTGCAGGGCGTTTAGAAGAAGCGTTGTTCAACATCCGCGAATCGATTCGACTGGCACCTCGCTTTGCAGAAGGGCATTCGAACCAAGCAAATATCTTGCAGGCGAGGGGGCAATTTGAAGATGCTTTGAATAGTTATGACGAGGCATTGAGATTGCTGCCGAATCATGCTGCGATTTTGTATAATCGGGGGACCTTGTTGAGGGACATCGGCCGGTTCACGGAAGCCGAAGAAGATCTGAGACGGGCGATCGCCCAACGAGGTGACTTTCTTGCTGCTCACAATGATTTGGGCAATCTTTTGCTGACAAGTGGTAGATTTGGAGAAGCGAAGAAACACTTTCTGCAAGCCCTGGAACTACGGCCCAGGAACCCCAATGCAAACACCTCACTTGGCAATGTCTGCTACATGGAAGGAGAGTATTTGGAGGCGAGAGAATACTTTGAAACCGCGCTAGCTTCGGAACCAAATCAATTGGCAGCGCTCTCCAATTTCGCTTGGATGCTAGCGACCACTTCTGACGAAGGCGCACGAGATGGAGCGAGAGCTGTGGTTCTTGCATCTCGGGCGGCTGACCTGACTAAACATCAAGATCCTGGAGTTCTGAGTTGTCTGGCGGCGGCGTATGCTGAGTCTGGAGAATTCAGCAAGGCGTTGGAAACGATCAATCAAGCCATCCAGCGGAGTTCTGCTGCCGGACTAAACGGAGCAACTCAAAATCTCAGAGCAATGAGTGATCTTTTCCAATCCGGGAAGTCTTTTCGGATTGAGAAACCCTGACTCGAGTGAACTTCGCCATTAGGCAGTCGGGTTATTCATCGGCTCTGTTCTTCGAGTAGGTTGATGAGTTGCTTGTTGGAAGGGGTGCTGATGGTGAATCGAGTGATTTGGATTTGGCCTCTCTTGGCTGCTGGGTCGAGCCTGATAGCGTGGAGTTTGGAGATGGGAAGGGTCACTTGATAGTCGTGGGGTGACCCGTCTGGATGGGTGTCAAAGCTGACGGACTGGTCTTTGTGAAAGGCTCTTTGATCCAACTCAGTGAAATAGATTGAAGCTGGTCCCGCTGCTTCGGAGTTGAACGTCAGGTTCACAACTAACTTGCCCTCATCAGTTTGAACAGGAACTCGGGTGCTGATCCATGGATCGCTTCCCGTGGCTTTGATTTGGATTCTGCCAGCGACGAGTTCGGGCGTGGCATCGGAACTATGGCTCCAACGGCCTACGGTTCTGGACTTTGCCGCAGCTTTGGCGGTGACTTTAGCCTTGGGCTTTTGAATGCCTTCAAGTTCGGGATGATACTTGGCGGGATCAAATTCTGGGTTGGGAATGGGAACGACTGCGTCGGTTTCGGTGAGAAAGTCATCAATCAAAACATTGAGTTCAGTAACCAGCTCCGGTTTTTGGAGGGCTAGATTCTCTTTTTCGCCGATGTCGTCTCCAAGGTTGAACAAGAGATGTCGATGTGCTCCGGCTTCACCTCCGTGAAAGATACGAATGAGTTTGTAGTTTCCACGGTGAACGGAAATGGCAGGGGGAAGCCAATCGGGGACGGATGGGTTGTGGGGGAAGTATTGAAAGACACCCTCCCTGTCCAGTGCCCCACCTTTGAGGGCGGGAAGAATGTCGATACCGTCAAACACTTGGTTTGGGCTGGACGCGAGGCCAAGGCCGCTTAGCAGCGTGGGGTAGTAGTCCTCGCTTTGAACGATAGCGTCACTACGGCTACCAGGAGTCGTGATGCCGGGCCAGGCAATGACACATGGGACACGGGTGCCGCCTTCAAACATGGTGGCCTTACCTCCGCGTAAAGGGATATTGCTTGTGGGTGTGGTGCCATCAATTTCGTTGTACATGTTGCCGCCATTATCTGCGGTGAAAATGATGATGGTGTTTTCAGCGATTTTGAGTCGATCCAATGTATCGAGCAGGGTTCCGATGGCATCGTCCATGCTTTCGATCATCGCTGCATAAGTAGGACTTCGTTGAGGATCCTTGGGATTGACTCGGGCGCGGTGTTTTTCGATCAGAGTCTTCTTTGCGTCGAAAGGAGCGTGCACGCTGAACATCCAGTAGTTGAGGAAGAAGGAAGAACCGCGATGTTTTTCGATCCAAGCCGACGCCTCGATAGCCATGCGATCTTCGATATGCTGATCGGGAACATTGGGATCATGATCGAAGTCTTTGAATTTCCAGGGGGCCACATAACTGCCAGCTGGACCTGGTCCTGACGTGTGTGGCATGTCGACATCAAATCCGTGCTCCAATGGAGAATACGGTTCAGGTCCGAGATGCCATTTGCCAAAGTGTCCTGTGGCATAGCCAGCGGCTTTCAGTGACTTGACTAAAGTGGGGTAGTCTGTCTTGAGGCGGGTGGCTGGATTCGGCTGGACCACCTTTTGATCGATTGGTGCTCTTTTGCCTATTGTCGCATTCAGGACTATCTGTGGGACGTGGCAGTTGGGTGTGGTAATGCCGGTGCGAGCAGGGCTCAGTCCTGTGAGAATGGCGGAGCGGGTGGGGGAGCAAAGCGGGCTAGCCGAATAGGCCTGGGTGAAAGTCATGCCACGTTTGGCAAGCCGTTCAATGTTGGGGGTCTGATAGAATTGGGTGTGTCCGTAAAGAGTGGTGTCACTCCAGCCGAGATCGTCGGCTAGGATAAGGATCACATTTGGGGGTGGCGCGCCGTGAAGCGCAAAGCTGATCGCGAATAAAGAGAATGTGACAAATCGTTTCATTGGGTGTGCGGCTGAAACGGCCTTGATGGTGACCATATCTCAGCAATTCATGCGATTGCTCTGTTTCAGAAGATTCCGCAGAAAGACTGTCTCTCTCGCTGGCCCAAGCAACGAAGGTGAATGCGTGGATACGCGGTTAAGTGAACAAGGCAATGGGCTATTTTGCGCCTGCGCAGCGGGAAGCCTTGCGAGAGGTGAATTGGTGCTACCAATGACCTGAAAGGCGTCGCTGGGGCACTGGGGGCACGTCACCTGCCTCTTCAAGGTAGTGAGAAGTATCGTTGAAAAGGGTGAGCCGGAAGCAGGTGGGACCTCGCACATCCACGATGTTGAGGGCGCAAGGGGATTGATCAAGATTGTCCCGGTAACGTCGAGGATCAAAGCCGAGCATTGAGCTGATCACCAAGCGAATGGTGGCTTTGTGAGAAACAATGGCGACATGATCTCCGCGGTGGGTTGCGCAGATTTCCATGAGAGGAGGTAGCGCGCGAGCGGTGACAGCGAGTCCGGATTCACCGCCCACTGGTGCGAATGTGTAGGGATCCTCATCCCATGCGGCGACTTCATCTGGATAGGCCATGAGCACCTCTTCTCGTGTCATGCCCTCCCATCGACCATGGGAGATTTCCCGCAGACCGTCGCGCGCTTGTACTTCCAACTGATGGGGCGCAGCCAGGATGGAGGCGGTTTCCATGGTTCGATCCAAGGGTGAAGCGTAAATGGCACTGAATTTGACGCCTTTGAGCCTAACGGCTAATGCAGACGCTTGGCGGCGGCCTTCGTCAGAAAGCGCCACGTTGGTGGCGCCCGCAAAGCGGTCTTCTGCAGTGAGCACGGTGGCTCCATGACGGATGAGGTAAAGTCGTGTGACGGTGGACATGGTAGACGCCAAGTATCAAGAGTTGATTAAGTGATGAGGTAGGGCCGTTAGGATGCCGGCGAGAAAGGATAGAATAGCGGCGCGAAGGATCCGGATCTTCTTTTCGAGAATACGTGCCGTATGGAAATTTAGCACGCTATACTCCTCGTCCAAAAGGCCGGAAGAAGCGGTTTTGCCAAAGCGATCTCGATAGTTGGTGGAATCGGTGCAGCCCGCTATGTCTCCCCAAAAAACGCTACCTGTGCCGCTTCGTACCGGAAGCCGCGGCAAAACGACCAAGGTCGCCAGCACCAAGGTGGTTCCGAGGCTTGAGGCAGCCAGAAAATACAGCGCCCGCGGTCCGAACCCTACTGGAAACTTCATCAACAAGAACGAGGCGGCGGCCACGCTGCCTGCAATGAAGATGGATGCTTTAGTATCCGTCACTTGGATGTAGTAGTTGAGCACATCGTTAACACCCTTGGCCATGCTGGTGAGTGAGCCGTCCGAGTCGGGTGGCAAAGTGCGAGGGGCCGGTGCCACACCTGTCGAAACGGGAGGTCGCCTCAAGACGCCGGGAATGAGAAAACGTAGCATGCGTCAGAGCATGGAGCGACACTCGGTACGAATCAAGGTTTTGCATTTGACTGATGAGATGAAAATAGACGGTCGATCAAGGGTGAACCCAGCGAAACGGGCACTCAGCTTAAAGAAATGAGGGCGTAACCGAAGCTACGGTATTGGTTTAGAGATGAGATCGCTGATTGGCTTTGCATCGTGGTCTCCATCGATTCCGAAGCCGGGAAGCTCCTTGCCGTTGTGCCGCTCCATGTGTGACTTCACACCCGGACCCCAGCCCATACCGCTGATTTTGAGTTGTTCGATCTTGTCTTCGGCACGTACTCCAACTTGCGTGTTGAAGATAGCACAATCCTTGACGGTCACATGCGCGTTGCCGCGTCCGCCGGGTCCGCGGGCTCGGATGGCGATCTCATTGTCATCCAAAACACAATTCGAGATCACCGCATGAATGTGCTCCTTCAAGTTTAGCGCAGCGCGATTCTGAATCTGCGAGGGTTGGCACCAGCCGTGAATGTAACATTGGCGAATGATTAGCTGACAGCGCTCGCCATCGGGCATTGTTTTGGAGTCAAAGGCGTTCTCGCCTGGATTGTGTCCGGCCTTGAATCCAGGTGCGTCTTCCGTGAGTGGACCTGCCCAAAGATGACAGTGTTCGATGGTGACACTGCCACGCGATTGGCGATCTGGATCAAATTGTATGCAGTCGCCAGAGATGTGCGAGATGTCACAGTTGCGGATGGTCACATCACCCCAACTGCCAGTGATGCCATGGGCATCGTGCTGGTCCTCGAACGTGCCGCTCAGCAGGTGATGAATGCGGCAGTTTTCGATCAGGACCCGTTTACCAAAGACGCCGACACCGTTCCCGCTGCCATTGAAGATCTCGCAGTTTCTCAAGGTGACATCGTCTGCGGTGATTTTGACGATGTTGCCGCCTTTGCCCTGCGCGTCGACGCGAAAGTTTTCATATACACCTGGCTTTGTGATCTCCAATCGATGCACGAGCTTTGGCTGCGCTTCCGTGCCCACTTTGCCCGAGGTTCCCGCGAGTTTAGGCGCATCGGCAGCAAGCGAGGCCGATATCAGTAGGAGTGTGAGAGTCAACGTTGTCTTCATCCACCGTTTCTCAACGAAGCGGCAGGCCGTGTTGTTGCCAGAACGACTGTAAGCCTGCCTGGGAGCCATTGAAGACATTTCGCTCGGTCGGGCGATCGAGGTTGCCAAAGTAGGGGCTAAAGCGATACGAGCCGTGGTTATAGACTTTCGGACGAGAGCGACCGCCCTGCCAGTCCACACCGCCGTATTGCCACATGGTCCAGTTTGACCAGACGCCGTATTGATTCACCAATCCGCGTGGGTTTCCGGGGGCTGGATAGACTGGACCCGCACCGCTATCGTGTGCATACAACGCCAACCAATACGGCATGCGACGCAGTTTGGCCTTGGTTGCCGCATCGGCCTTGCTGAGTGTCTGCTTGAGCTGCGTACTATTCTCTAGATACGCAACCGGCACGATCCCCGTGCGCGCTTCCACGCGATCCATGAAGCGTATAATGGATGAAAGCGGGAGGTCGCCATCAAAATCACCGCAGAGCAACAATGATGGCGCATTCCAAGCGCGACCACGGGCCAAGGCGAGCGCCCGGTTCACCATTTGGTCCGCCTGCGCCACGGCATCGACATGCCGCTGCACTCGATAGTAAATGCCGGGAAGCATTCCGTTGCGATCTGCCGACGCCAAAAAGTTAGCGCATTTCTCATCCAGATTTCCTCCTTTGCCTGCGCGGGCGATCAAGCCGCTGGCGCCATTCAGGCGAAGCGCGGAGACATCGTGTTCTGAGAAACTGCTGCCTTCACGCTGACGTTCCTTGGGGTCATAGGCAGAGACATTGATGATTTGAGGCATGCCGCTTGGACTTGGTGGCAAACTGCCCGGCGAGCTTCCTGGCTGAGTTGAGCAGCTGGCGAGGATGATTAAAGGGGTAAGCAGGAAACGATTCATGGGGAATGGGATCAAACGCGGATATGCGTCGAGGATTTATACCGTTTTGGCAAGGGAGGTCGTGACAGTTGCATGAATCAACGGGTGAAATCCGGTTTGAACGAGAAATGCGAGTTACCAAGGCTTTCAATCGATCATCAATTCGACAGGGCAGTGATCAGAACCATAGACATCGGATCTGATGACGCAGTTTTTGAGCGCTGGGCGTAGGGCATTCGAAGCGAGCCAGTAATCGAGTCGCCACCCGATGTTTTTTTCTCGAGCGGCACCGCCTGTGCGCATGGTCCACCAAGTGTAACGTCCTGGGTTTGGGTCGAATTCGCGAAAGACATCCAAGAAACCCGCCTCCAGATGTTGGGTGAAACTGGCACGTTCGGCATCGCTGAAGCCGGGGTTATTGCGATTGGATTTGGGATTGGCCAGATCAATCTCCTGGTGGGCGCAGTTGAGGTCGCCACAAACCAGCACGGGCTTGCTAGCCTCCAATTGTTTCAGGTAAGCGCGAAAGGCAGCATCCCATTCGAGACGATAAGACAGTCGTGCGAGTTCCGCTTTGGCGTTCGGCGTGTAGACATTCACGACGTGAAAATCGGGGAAAGTCGCAGTGATGACGCGGCCTTCGGTGTCGTGTTGTGGGGCGCGGATGCCAAAGGAATGGGATTTCACGGGTTCCCGGGTCAGGATGCAAGTGCCTGAGTACCCTTTCTTTTCGGCACTGTTCCATAGAGCGTGCCAGCCTTGGAGGAATGAGAGATCCACTTGATGACCTTCTGCTTTGGTTTCTTGGAAGCAGACGACATCGGCGTCGGTGTTGAGGAGGTAATCTTTGAGGCCCTTGTTGAGGGCGGCGCGCATGCCGTTGACGTTCCAGGTAGAGAGCTTCATGGGAGCCAGCATCCTTCCTGCGACTTGTCAGATTGTCGAGAGGGAGGTTTAGAGCAGTTGATGCAAATCTGCCTTTGGGTGCTGGCCTCGACACCTTTCAGCACAAAGAAGCGGTCTCCGAAGAACTCGGAGACCGCAGGCTGTGGGGCGGATTATTGAACCGTGATGGAGCGTGGTTTCGCGGCCTCTTTGACGGGCAATATCAACGTAAGGATGCCGTCTGTCAGATTAGCGGTGAGGCCAGCCTCATCAACGCGGTCATTGAGTTTCAAGCGCAGGTCGTAGCCGATGTCCGAAAGCTCACGGTGAAGTGGTTTCCATGTTTCGGGCACGGTGCTGGTGCGTTGGGCGCTGAGGTGGAGGATGCCATCTTCCAGGTTGAGTTGGACAGCCTCTTTCACGACTCCGGGCAGTTCGATTTTCACGGTGTGAGCCTCCGGGCTGTTTTCGATCTGGTAACGCGGACGGCGCGCAGGTCGGGATTCAACAGCGGGTGTGGCAATGGTGTTTTGGGGATTGGCGCAGGTGTTATTCATGGTTTTGGAATGGATTGGAATTGCAGTTGGAGTTAGTTCAGTTCGATGACCCGGGGTTTGCGTGTTTCAGCCTTGGGGAGGGTCACGGTGAGAAGACCGTCTTCGAGTTTTGCCGAAATGGCCTCAACGTTGATGCCGTCGGGAACAGTGAGGCTGCGTGACAGTTCAACGCTGGACTCGCTCTCAGAGGTCACGGTTTTCCGACTCACGGAGACAGCAAGCCTGCGGTCTTCGAGCTCGATTTTGGTATCCTCTTTTTTGACGCCGGGCACTTCGAAGCGGGCATAGTAGTTTCCTTCGTCTTCGTAGACATCGACCGCCAGTGTGGCGGAAGTCTGCGAATTGAAAGCCGGGAAACTGGCCAAATCGAAGAGTTGTTCAAAGGTGGGAAGTCCAGCGAGAGGATGCCGGAACAGACCTTGAAGGGGGTGGCGGCTGATGTTTGCAGTGGCGATGGGTTGGCATTGGGTGAGTCTCATGGTGTTTTTGGTTTGGATTGTTTGGGTTCAGCTTTGGGAAGCCCCAATTGGGTTTCCATTCTCGATTTGAGATGCTGCATGGAGTGTGCCAGCATCGAATGGATCGATGTAAAGCATTGGAAATGAGCTATTTAAGACAAACGACAATTCGGCGAGGCAAATCAAAAAGCGCCATAATGACACTTGGGAATTGCTTCTTCGGCGCGTATAAGTGCCACAGTGACTCTTGCGGGGTGTTCTAAACAAGTTTTCTTCAAGGGTAGGGCTAGATGCCCATTTGGACTTGGTTTTTCCGGTGAAGTTTGGCTGTTGACGGCGGGGCGGGGCTTTCGACTGTGACGGCTCATGGCCGACGCCACCAGCACTCCGATGATGAAGCAGTACCTCGCGATGCGGCGGGAGCTGCCGGAGGATGTGCTGCTATTCTTCCGGTTGGGAGACTTTTATGAATTGTTCTTCGAGGATGCCAAAACAGCGTCGCCGATTTTGAATGTCGCGTTGACGAAGCGCAATGGCATTCCGATGTGTGGCGTGCCGTATCATGCGGCGCAGGGATACATTGCGCGGTTGATCAAGGCTGGCAAACGGGTGGCGATTGCGGAGCAGACGACGGCCCCGCAGCCTGGAAAACTGGTGGAGCGGGAAATCGCACAGATTATCACGGCGGGCACCGTGGATGATCTGAATTTGCTGGATGCGGATCGGTCAAATTATCTGGCGGCCGTGTTTCAAGACGGGAAGAAATTTGGCTTGGCCTACGTGGATCACACAACAGGCGAGTTTGAGGTGGCGGAATTTGCCAGTGGGGAGGATTTGGCGGATGAACTGGAGCGGCTTCGGCCATCCGAGTTGTTGCACAGTGATGAGCAACCGGGCTTGCTCGAGGTGCTGGGTCGGCCGCCTGCGGCGTTGGCGTGTGAGAGTTACTATTTCTTGCTTGATCAGGCCACGCATAGTCTGACGACGCACTTTGCGGTGCAGTCGCTGGATGGGTTTGGGTGCACAGGCATGAGTGCTGCGTTGTGCGCGGCTGGTGCGGTGTTACAATATGTGCAGTATCAATTGCGTCGAAGTGTTGATCACATCCGGCGCTTGCGAGTGGCGCAAACGAGCGACTGCGTGCTGATTGACGCAGCGAGTCAAAGCCACCTGGAGTTGGTGGATACGCGATCCGGGCCACAGCATTCGCTGCTGCGAGCGCTGGATCGAACCTGCACGCCGATGGGTGCTCGGCGTCTGAGACACTGGGTATTGCATCCGCTGCGAGATCTGGACGCGCTTGTGGAGAGACAGGATGTGATCGCTAGTTTTCTAGAGGAGTCGATGTTGCAATCTCAGGTGCGCACTTTGTTGAAGGAGGTGCGGGATTTGGAGCGCACCAGTGGGCGGCTCAGTCAGGGCAGCGGCAATGCCCGGGATTTGTTGATGCTGGCTCAGTCACTCGAGGTAGTGCCAGCGCTCCGAACCCTTTTGCAGACGCTCATTGAGCGCGCCCATCCACGTCCGCAGGATCCAACCTCACTGCCTGCCCAGCTGCTGGGGCGGCTTCACGATTTGAGTGTCATTGCAGGCCAGATCAATGATTTGATTGTGCCCGAGCCGCCGATGCACATCAAGGATGGCGGGTTGTTCCGGCAGGGCTGGAATGAGCATCTGGATGAGCTGCGGGCGGCCTCCACCCTTGGTCGGCAGTGGATTGCGGATTTGCAAACGCGGGAAATTGAGCGCACCGGAATCAAGAGCTTGAAGATCAAGTACAACGCGGTTTTTGGGTACTTCATTGAGATCACGAAAGCGAATACCGGTGCTGTTCCGACGGATTATCATCGCAAGCAAACCACGGCTAATGGCGAGCGATACATCACGGATGAACTGAAGCGGATGGAGGATAAGATTCTGGGCGCTGAGGAGCGGTCGAAGGCAGTTGAGTATGAGGAGTTCCTGGCGCTTCGAGGGAGGGTGCTGGAGCATTTGCTAGCTATTCAAGAGACGGCGGAAGCGATTGCCACCCTGGACGCCTTGGTCTCCCTGGCGGAGACAGCGCATTTGTTCAGTTACAATCGTCCCTTGTTGAATGAGACGGGGAATCTGTTCATTCGGGACGGGCGGCATCCCGTGCTTGATCAGAATCTTACGGGAGGAGATCGATTCGTGCCGAACGATGTGACGCTGGAGCCGAAGGAGAATCGGCTTCTGCTGATTACTGGACCGAACATGGCGGGCAAGAGCACGTATTTGCGGCAGGTGGCGCTTCTGACATTGATGGCACAGATCGGCAGCTACCTGCCGGTGGCGAGCGCCGAGATTGGGCTGGTGGATCGCATCTTTACTCGCATTGGAGCGAGTGATGACATTGCGAGGGGGCAAAGCACCTTCATGGTGGAAATGAATGAGACGTCGGTTATTCTGAATAACGCGACGGAGCGCAGTCTGGTGATTTTGGATGAGATTGGGCGGGGTACATCGACCTTTGATGGTTTGAGTATTGCCTGGAGCGTGGCGGAGTATTTGCACGATCACATCGGTGCGCGGGCATTGTTTGCGACGCACTATCATGAACTCACCGCGCTTTCAAAGAGCCGCAAAGGGGTCCAGAACTACAATGTGGCCGTGAAGGAGTGGAATCAGCAGATCATCTTTCTGAGGAAGATCATTCCAGGTAGCGCGGAGAAGAGTTACGGGATTCAGGTAGCGAGGTTGGCTGGACTGCCAGAGTCTGTCATCAGCAGAGCCCGTGAAGTTTTGACGCAACTTGAAGCGGGACACCCACCTGCCGATAGCGTGGGAAATGTTCCATCGCCCTCGAGTGTGCCAGTGAGGCCGCGCAGGACGAAGACTCCGAAGGTCGCCCACGCCGATCAGTTGTCCTTGTTTGGGTGATCGGTGATTTCGCCCTAGCGATTGACGTTCAGTGACTGATTGAAGGGGTCAGTTTGCTTGGGCCCTCGCTTTACCTTTGCCCTTTTTCGTGGGGGCGGAAGCTTCGGGTTCACCATCAAAGGCCTTGTTGCCATGAGCCTTGCGAGGTGGAGGCAAAGTCTCTTTGACTTCAGTTTGCAGGCGGGCGAGCTCGACTTTGAGTTCTTTCACGGTCTCAGCATAAGCGGGATCGTTGTAGAAATT
The DNA here is from genome assembly GCA_947440575.1 of Verrucomicrobiaceae bacterium. Lineage (GTDB taxonomy): Bacteria > Verrucomicrobiota > Verrucomicrobiia > Verrucomicrobiales > Verrucomicrobiaceae > JAGRPD01. The sequence goes on along the minus strand of CANETF010000023.1, from coordinate 22,472 downwards.
CTTCGTTTCGAGAGGGTCTTTTTCACGATCCAGAAGATCCCAGTCATCGACGTCGGGTTTGTAGTAGTGGACGAGTTTGTAGCGATCCGTGATGACTCCATAGTGCGGTCGAACGCGGTGGGGGACAGGATACTCGTAGTAGTGATAGTAAAAGGATTTGCGCCAGTCGGCGGGTTCTTCGCCTTTGAAGAGAGGAACGAGGGAACGGCCTTGCATGTCTGCAGGTTGAGGCTGACCGCCGATGTCCAGGAATGTTTGGGCAAGGTCCAGCAGGGAAACGATTTTTCCATTGGAAGTTCCAGACTTGCTGACGCCTGGCCAACGGACAAGGAAGGGTGTGCGTAGGGACTCTTCAAAGATCCAGCGTTTGTCGAACCAACCGTGCTCTCCCAAGTAGAAGCCTTGGTCACTGCTGAGAATGACGATGGTGTTCTCAGCTAGGCCTTCTTTGTCAAGATAGTCAAGGGTGCGCTGGACGCTATCGTCGACCGCTTTCACGCAGGCGGTGTAGTCGTGCATGTAACGCTGATATCGCCATTTGACGAGTTCTTTACCGGTGAGGTTGGCGGCGTGATATTTGGCGTTTCGGGGCTCATAGTATTCGTTCCAATACTTGAGTTGATCTTCGGTGAGCCCACCCGGCGGCTTGAGTTTGAGATCGCCATCTGTCATGGTGCGTTCGATGCCCATGTCATGGTCACTCACTGCTTTGGTTCGGCCTTCAAAGGCATCGAAGAGCGTTTCGGGTTCTTCGTAGACCCGGTCGTTGTCGTGGCCCAGGTGTCGGATGGGCGGTTCCCATTCACGGTGGGGGGCCTTATGCTGCATCATAAGCATGAAGGGTTTGGTTTTGTCGCGGTTTTTGAGCCACTCCAAGCTGAGATCGGTGATGATGTCAGTGGTGTAGCCTGAGTGCTTGACGGGTTTGCCGTTGTCAATCATCGGGGGATTGTAATAGGCGCCCTGGCCGGGCAAAACGTGCCAATAATCGTAACCAACCGGGTCAGTCATGAGGTGCCACTTACCTATGACGGCATTGGTGTACCCGCCTTTTTGCAAAAGCTTAGGGAAGGTCTGCTGATTGCTGTCGAATGTGCTATTGCTGTTGTTGAAGAAGCCATTGAGGTGAGAGTACTTGCCGGTTTGAATGACGGCGCGCATGGGTCCACAGATGGAGTTGGTGACTAGGCAGCGGTCGAAGCGAATGCCCTCTTTTGCCAAGCGATCCATTCCTGGGGTTTGAAGGAGTTTGCGCTTGTCTCCGTAAGCGCTGATGGCTTGCGTTGTGAGGTCATCACAGAAGATGAAAAGGATGTTGGGCTGGTTTGCTGCTTGCGAAAGGCCAGCGAGTGACAACAGCGAAGAAAGTAAAAAACGGCGAAACATGGCAGGGGGAAACGTGGGCGGCATGCGTGTCATTGCACAAAAACAAACTCGATCTCAGGGAGCAGGAGGCATTGCTTATTTGGCGGGCTTTTTGATCGATGCCTTGCCTTTCCCCGCTCCTCCGCCTTGGGGAATCACTTTGACAGCGTCCGCAGGAATGGGGCGATCTGATGAGGTGAGCAGAGGAAGTTCGGCTGGCAGATGCTGCAAAAAGAAGTCACGATATTGAATCTTCATCGCCGGACCGACGTGAACTTGCACGGCGATGACGCCCTCGAGCGCGCGACCCTTCTCATCCAAATCGACCACATCCACAGTGGGAACGCCGTCTATCCAGTGTTGATGGTGATTGCCCTCGACTCGAACCCGATACTCGTGCCATTCATCGCCCGGAAACTTTTGAACTGGCATCTTGCCTACGACCCAGGGTTGGCCGGCGGGATCAATGATGACCTTTTCGCCTGTATGAGCCAGGATTCGGCGACCGCGTTCTTCATAGAGCATGCCATTGTAGTCGGGGTTTTTCGGGACGACGTCGCATTGATATCCGGTGACGACCCATTCACCAAGATCGGGGCGTTCCAGGCCCCGGTATTGAAGGCCGCTGTTTCCATCAGGCGTCACCTTCACCTTCACACGGAGTTCGAAATTCCGAACTTTGCCCGCTTTCCAGGTGATGAACCGGTTGTATTTGAGTGATCCGTCGGTGACCCCTGTGAGGGCACCGTCTTCGACCGACCAGTATTCCTTGCTGCCCTCCCAGCCGGTCAGATCCTTGCCATTGAAGATGGCCTCAAATCCTGCGGGAGGGGTGATGTCTGCGCTGTATAGCGGAAGGGTGCAGGTGGTAGCGGAAAGGAAGCAGAGGATCCAAAAATTCATCATCCTGAAAACGAGATCCGCGTCAGTCTATTGCAACGGATCAGGATTTGGCTGCCATTTGCGCTGGCTTAACTGACTTTTAGGAGATCATCGTCCAGAACGAAGAACTCCTCGGTTTCAGGATCTGGGAGGGCGCCGTTGCGGATGCCTTGGAGTCGGAGACGGCTGCCGCGGGCGGTGCTCGGGCGATTCGCCGCGCGCTGGATGAGGTCGGTCAAAACGGGGGCTGCGACAACAGCAGCAGCAGACAGGAGGGTCAGCGCAATCACATTGGATGTCTTTCGTTCCATATCCCGACCAAAAAGCATGCCCAGAGCGACGCCTGCGGCAGCGGGTGCGATGACGGATGCATAGGCCTCATAGCGGTTGGGAGTGGAAGTTTCGGTCATGGGCTCAAATATAGCGCCAGATTGTGAAAGCCTAAAGTGGAAATTCACTGAAACCCGATCTAGCGTCGCCGTCTCTCTTCAATCATGTCTACCTCTCATCGTTACGCTCTCATTCTCGCTGGTGGCAGCGGCCAACGTTTTTGGCCTCTCAGCCGGGATTCGTTGCCGAAGCAGTTGCTCAAACTTTTTGGCGAAAAGACGCTGCTTGAATTAACCATTGATCGGCTGGAAGGGTTGGTGCCGAAGGAAAACATCATCATTCTCACCAACCAAGTTCAGGAAAAGGCAGTGCGGGCTTTGATCCCTGACCTGCCAGCCGAGAACATCGTCGCGGAGCCGGAAAAACGCGACACGGCACCTGCCATTGCTCTGGCGGTGGGGCTGATCGTTCGGCGGGATCCAAATGCGACGATGATGGTGCTTCCGGCGGATCATCTGATCCAGGATACGACCGAGTTTCAGAAGGTGCTATCGAATGCGATGATGGCGGCGGAACGCAGCAACAGTTTGGTGACCATTGGCATCAAGCCGACATGGCCTTGTCCGAGTTACGGTTATGTGGAGAGGGGTCGGAAGGCGGCGATTCCAGGCGTCGATCATGTGCGAGTGTTTGAGGTGGAACGGTTTCGAGAGAAGCCCAACCCGGAATTGGCGGAGTTTTTTCTTTCACAGGGCACCTTCAGTTGGAATGCGGGCATGTTCATCTGGACGATCCCTGCCATTTTCAGTGAGTTTAGCCGGCACTGTCCCGATTTGGCGGATTTTGTATCCGAGCTGAGGACGTCAATGGATGTCGGAGCGACGATCCAGCATCAATTTGGACGCTTGCCGAAACTCTCGATTGACTATGCTCTCATGGAGCAAGCGTCTCACGTGTTGAACATTGAGGCGACTTTTGATTGGGATGATGTAGGCAATTGGACTTCCGTGGGTGGGTACCTGCAAAAGGACGAGGCAGGGAACTGTCACAACTGCGCCCTGTCCGAGGCAGAGTCGCAAGACAACTTGGTCTTTGCCCAAACGAACCAGCATGTGGCGCTGTTAGGAGTGAAGGATTTGATCGTGGTGGCGACCAAGGACGCGCTGCTCATCGCCAGCAAGAGCCATGCGGAGAGCATCAAGAAGTTGGTGGATTCACTGCCCGCCAAGTTGCGTTAAGATCTGCCTGGCAATTTGGTATGGCGCGTATTCTAGGCATTGATCACGGTACGGCCCGCATCGGGCTGGCTATCTGTGATGAAATGGAACTGGTGGCGAGCCCGCTGAAGACGTTGGATGCTACTGCGGGGCCTTTGGATGTGATCGTCGAGATCGTGCGCACGCGGGAAGTCGAAAAGATCATTGTTGGACTGCCTTTGCATATGAATGGGCAGCATGGAGAAGCGGCGGCGCGAGTGGAAAGATTTGTCGAACAACTTGGCAAAGCACTTCGTCATGAAGTTCCGATTGAAATGGTGGACGAGCGACTTTCTTCCGTGGAAGCGGAAGCAAGTCTATCACGAGCCGGGATTACGGACCGTCATGCTCGGCGGGAGGTGGTAGATCAACTGGCCGCGATGGTTATTCTCCAGGAGTATCTTAACAGCAGCCGTGGGCCGGAGGGCTATTTGTTACCTGACGAAGGCGTTGATTCGGGATGGCCTTCTGACATTAGCCGGGAACGACGTCGCCGTGGTGGATACTGATCGATCACGCTTTGCTGCGCCTTTGGGCTTCAAACGTCTGCGGCTGACGCTGGCGTATGATGGGAGGCCGTGGCGCGGCTGGCAATCGATGCCGCATGGAGAGACGATTCAAGACGCATTGCATGAGGCTTTTGAGAAAGTAGCGGGTGTCCCGGTGCGAACATTCGGCTCCGGACGAACGGATGCGGGAGTTCATGCGTTGGCGCAGGTGGCTCATGCCGATGTTCCCGAGACGGCTGCTCTCTCTATGGAATCCTGGGCGAATGCTTTGAATGCCTGCCTGCCGTCGAGCATTCGAGTTCGAGAAGTGATCGAACCCGAGCGGACCTTTCATGCACGGTTTGATGCGCGGGGGAAGACCTACCGCTACCGAATTTGGCGGCATCGGGTCATGAATCCCTTTGAAGTGGGACGGGCGTGGCAGGTCTATGGGCGACTCGACGAGGCATCACTGCGAAACGCGGCGGCGTTTTTAGTGGGGACTCACGATTTCGCCCGGCTTTCGGCCAATCGGGCTGGTGAAAAAGAAGCAGAACGGCGACAAGACCCACTTAATACGACCCGAACCATTCAGCGTGTCGAAATCTTCGGTATCGATTCTGATGTGATGGAGCTGGAATTCGAAGGTGATGGGTTTCTCTACAAGATGGTGCGTCTGCTGACTGGCAGCCTGATGCATGTGGCGCGAGGCAAGGAAGATCTGGCATGGTTTCGCGATTTGTTGGAACGTCCGCGCGAGGAACCGAAAAGCCATCTTGCGGCACCGGCTGATGGGCTTTATTTGGTGGAGGTCAAATATGCCTGATCAGAGGTTAAAGATGACGCTTGCCTACTGTGGCACACCCTGGCTCGGCTGGCAGAGTCAATCAGAAGGCAGGACAGTGCAGGATGAAATCGAGTCGGCGATTCACCGTCTGGTCAAGCAGCCCCTTCGCATTCAAGGCGCTAGCCGCACGGATGCGGGCGTCCATGCCCTTGGGCAGTTGGCCCATGTGGATGTGCCTGAGTCGATAACGCTACCTGTGTCAGCTTGGATGGACGGTTTGAATGCGCTTCTGCCAGACACGATTCGGGTGCTGTCGATTGATCGCGCTCCAGAGGGTTTTGACGCTTGTGGCAGCACCATAGGAAAGACTTATCTATATCGTATCTGGCGTGCTCGTGACATGAACGTGTTTGAAGCGGATCGCGCTTGGCATGTTTATGGAGCACTCGATATGGAGATGATGCGGACCGCGGCTAGGTTGTTGGTTGGCACGCACAATTTTGTTCGCCTCTCGGCCAATCGAGGGGATCGGTCCGAAGAGGAACGGCGTGACGATGTTTCAGGATCAACCCGAACCATTCGCCGGGTGGAGTTGAGCGAAAAAGGGGATGTGCTGGAGATCGAGATTGAAGGTGATGCCTTTCTCTATCGAATGGTGCGCATGATTGTAGGCTCCTTGGTCCAGGTTGCCCGAGGTCGTGCCACGCTTGAGTGGTTCACTGAATTGCTCGAAACACCGAGCGGTCTGCAATCTCATCAAACAGCCCCGGCTGGCGGGCTTTATCTGGTTGAGGTTCACTGAACAAACATGAATTCCAGGGAGGTTAGCAGAGCCCAGGTGATGTTGGAGATGCCAACGGCGTCACCGTGAGTGTTGAGTTGGTCGAAAGCGAGTTTCTTCTCGTTCTCACTGGGTCTCCGGTTGAGGACGGTGAGGAAGGCGGTCTCGACTTGTTTTTTGGGCAGTTCGTTTTTAAGGACTTCGCGGAGGATGAGGGAGTCGGGGTGAGTTAGCATTTCTTGAACGCCGCCATTCATCAGCATGAGCACCTGAGGTTGACTTCCTGATGTGTTGCTACCGTCAATGAGGTCACGGTTGCCCTGGCCGAACTCGCGCAGAAAGTGCCCCTCGGGCGCGGGTTGTTCGAGGTCTGCTGCACGCAGGAGTTTCATGCCATTGTGCTCGAGGATTTTTTTCCCGCCTTCAGCCATTGCAGCGGTGGCCAAGCCTCCACCACGCTCATTCATTGCTTCCTGGGCCGCCATGAAGCCGGTGAGCTTAGACGCGATCAGTTCGCCAGTGGCCTTTTCGACATCCAGGTCGAGAGAGCGCATTTGCTGGCCGACCGTTTTGGGGGAGTAAGAATCGGGATCGCCAAGGACGAGTGTCATGAACGAGTCCCAAGTTTGCTCAGCGCTCATGCGGCGAAGGAGTGGGCCCTGGAAGTGGTAGGGTTCACCCATGCCGACAGCGGCGGTGGTGGCCTCGCGCTGCCAGGCTCGGGTGTTGTACACGATTTCCATGAAGTCTTTGAGTTGCCACTTCAAGCGAACCATTTCCTGGCCCAAATGACGAAGCAACTCGGGGTTCGCCGCCGCCGTTGGATCATCGACGTTGCGCACGGGTTCGGCCGCTCCGGCGCCAAAGGCGCGCTTCCACATGCGGTTGGCGATGGTGATGGAGAATCTGGGATTGGAGGGATGGGTCATCCAACCGGCAAAGGCGAGCCGAAGTTTTTCTTCGTTACTCTTGTTTTGCTTGTAGGCGTCGTTGTAGCGGTCCTCGCCACCCCAGCGAATGAATTTGGGCTTCACAGGATCTCCGGGTTTGCCATCTTTGTAGGCGTAGTCGCTGGGCAGACGGAGGCGGTTTTCGTTGGTGTCGCGCACGACGAAGCGATTGGCATTAATGACATCCGAAAGGAGATTGCGGACCCCCTCAACTTTCTCCACGTCACCGCCATTTTTTTCGGTGGTGTTACGCAATTCGGTCATGAGGCGCTCCACGACATCCTCTCCCATCATGCCGCCGTAGTCACCTGTGGCGGTGGCGCCAAAAAAGGCTGCCAATTCATAGAATTGCTTTTGGGTCCACTCGGAGAAGGGATGGTCGTGGCACTGAGCACAAGCGACGTCGGTACCAAGGAAAACGGAAAAGGTATTGGCGAGATTGTCCAGGGTCATGCCGGAGTCACGCAGGAGGTAGCCGGTTGCGCCGTTGCTCCAGAGTTTCCCGGTGGCGGTGAGCATGGCGGCGACAGTTTCATTGTAGGGCCGATTTTCGCGGATTTGCTGTTTGATCCAAGCGACGTAGGGCTCGGCTTTCATGAGACCCCCATTATCCGGGTCGCGAATTCGAAGCATTCCGGCGAAATAGTTGTAGAGATGGCTGGTGTAACCGTCGGAATGCAACAGGGTGCGAATCAATTGCGAACGTTTCTGGGTGGAGGTTTCGTCGAGGAACGCAACCGTTTCCGCCCGACTGGGGATGCGCCCGGCGATGTCCAAATAGGCGCGGCGAACGAAGGTTTCGTCTGACGCGGGCGGATTGGGCTGAATGCTTTTTTGCGCCAATTTGCGGTCAATCAGTTCATCGATTTTGGCGGCAGCAGCGGCGACTGTCTGGTCCACTGGAATCGAGACGACAGGAGCAGGCGCTGTTTCCAGCCATTTCTGATCTTCGGGTGACAGCCGGTCTAGGGGAACAGCGATGAGTCGGCCGGACGCATCCGTAACCAAAACTTTACCTCCCTCGCGCCCGGTATAGGCACCGACAAGTTTGCGGCCCTGGGTATCTGTCCAAGTGCGACTTTCAGCGAGACTGGACATTGCGCTGATGAGGAGAAGCAGGGGAATCACATGGAGCGTTTTCATAGCGTGTTGAATCGAATCACAGTATGCAGAAATTCTGAAGGTGAGACAAGAACGAACGGGTCGACTAAAGATTAGTTCCTTCCCGGTTTTTATCTTTACGGGTGGGTGCAAGTCCAAATCAGCGCGCTGGTGTTCAGGTTGAGTTTTCGTCATACATGACCACTTTAGTAGGCATGCAGAAGATCCATCTCAATGCTGTTCCCATCGAGCACCGTCGGTCGCCCAAGGGCCGTTTTGAGCTTGAGCGCCAACACGTGTCTCTGGCACTTGGCGGCCTGAAGGACAAGGGCCCTTGGGCAGGCGGCCATCCTTTCGATATTGAGTTGACCACGCTAGCTCCTGGCAAAGTCAATTTTCCGATGCACTCTCACGCCGCCCAAACTGAGTTCTACATCATTTTGTCGGGCACGGGCCTGCTTCGGGGAGAGGATGATCTGGAAGAGCGCTTGGTCGCTGGCGACCACCTCATCTGTCTTCCCGATGAGGCCCATCAAATCGAGAATGATGGCAGCGAGCCCCTCGTTTACTACGTCATTTCCGACCACCATCCTGCTGATGTGGGCACGTATACCCGAACCGGTAAACGTTGGCTAAGCCCTGAGCGCCGGGTCGTTGTCGCAGAGGACACGGATTACTACGCTGGTGAAGAATAGTGCGAACCGGTAGTCAACGATGGTTCAGTGAGTTGCAATTTTCTTCAACAGAGCCTACTTGAAACATGCCCTCTGCCTTGGATCAACTCGTCGCCGCGCAACCATCCACCGCGATTATCCTGGGGTCAGGCCTAGGTGCCGTAGCAGAAACTTTTTCTCCGATATTGACGGTTCCCTATTCCGATGTGCCAGGGCTACCTGAATCGAAAGTCCCGGGTCACGCCGGTAGGTTTGTTCTGGGCGTGCTACCGGGCTCAGGCCGAAAAGTCGTCATCGCTCAGGGGCGGAGCCATTTGTACGAAGGGATTTCCGCCCGAGAAGTGACCGCAGGTGTCCGGTTCCTTGCTGAGCAACTCGGGGTCAAACGCCTGATTCTGACGAATGCTGCCGGGGCCATTGATCCTACCTTTCACGTTGGTGGTCTGATGCTGATTACGGACCACCTCAACCTCCTCGGTGTGTCACCTCTCACCGGTGGACCGCACTTCCATGACATGAGCGTTGTTTATTCACTCAAGCTTCGTGAGGCATTCATGAATGCGGCCGAAAAACTCGGACTCCGCCTTCACCATGGCGTCTACGCGGCTGTTCCCGGTCCGCAATATGAGACTCCGGCTGAAATCCGGATGTTCCGCACTCTCGGGGCGCATGCCGTCGGCATGTCAACCGTGCCCGAAGCCATTCAGGCTCGTGCTCTTGGTCTCGAGGTCGCCGGCATCTCCCTGCTTACGAACTGGGCCGCCGGTCTTGCCCCCGCGACCCTTCACCACAGCGAAGTCGTCGAAGTTGGCCTAGCCGCCGGCCAGGATTTAGCGCGTCTCCTTCATGCGGCGTTGGCTTGACTTGCCGCCCGCCCCGTCCCATCACTTCGGGCTTATGCGTATCCTTTCCGGCCTCCAACCCAGCGGGCGTCTCCACATTGGCAATTATTTTGGCATGATGGATGCGGCCCTGCGCCTGCAGCACGAGGGCGATGCCTACTACTTCATCGCCGATTATCATTCCCTGACATCCATTCAGGACGGCAAACTGCTGAGAAGTCATGTCAGAGATCTCGCCATCGACTTCCTCGCCTGTGGTCTTGATCCTGAAAAATGCGTTTTCTTCCGGCAAAGTGATGTTCCAGAGCACACCGAACTCGCCTGGATTCTCAGCACTGTCACTCCGATGGGATTGCTCGAACGCTGCCACTCCTACAAAGACAAGGTCGCGCGTGGTCTCGTCGCTTCCCATGGACTGTTTGCGTACCCTGTATTGATGGCCGCTGACATCCTCATTTATGACTCGGATGTCGTGCCCGTTGGCAAGGACCAAAAACAGCATGTCGAAGTCACCCGTGACCTCGCCATCAAGATGAACGAAACCTTTGGCGAGGGCCTATTGAAGGTGCCACAACCTCGGATCCGTGAAGAAACGGCGGTCATTCCGGGTCTTGATGGCCAGAAGATGAGCAAAAGCTACGACAATACCCTGCAGCTTTTCGAGGAGCCGGCCGATCTCAAAAAGAAGATCATGAAAAAGCTGGTCACCGACAGCACCGCCCTCGAATTGCCCAAGCCCATTGAAGGCAGCACGATCTTGCCCCTCTACAAACTGGTCGCTTCCGAGGCTGATTACAACGCCATGATTGAGGACCACCTGCGTGGCGGCATCGGGTACGGCGATTTCAAAAAACGCCTCCTCGAGTCGATTACGACCTATTTTGCTCCGATGCGTGAACGCCGTGCTGAAATCCTTGCGAAGCCTGGTTACGTCGAGCGGGTGCTGGCGGAAGGGGCTGAAAAAGCACGCGCCGTTGCCCGGCAAACCCTCACTCGCGTGCGCTCCGCTGTAGGTCTCGGAGATTAGCCCCGGCTTTTGCATGCGCCCTGAACGTCTCGAAGAGCTCGCCCAGCGGGTGGTTCGCGTCACCATGCATCGCCTGCCTGAGCGGATCAAAACGGCAGTTCGCCCATGTCGGATTGAGCTTGAATGGATTGACGATTGCCTTGCGGCCGGAGAAGACCTTCCTGGCGATGATCTTTTGGGCCTCTTTGAAGGCGCATCTCTCAGTGATCCCACGCCGGATGATTTGGACAGCCTACCTCGTATCCGCTTGTTCCTTGATAGTCTCTGGGACTACGCTGAAGGTGATCCCGAAGTCTTCCGTCAGGAGGTTCGAATCACCCTTCTCCACGAACTTGGCCATTATTTGGGCCTGAACGAGGATCAAGTCGCCGACATGGGCCTCGAGTAGTGGAAGAACTGTTATCGGCCCGACTCAAAGGCCATCTGTTGCGTCGACTCATAGCCACTCAACGAGCGAGCCCAGGAGATGACCGCTCTGGCTGCGCCACCGTGGATACAGATGGCGCCGAACCCGACCATGACCATCAAGAGCAACAGCCGCTTACAAACACTTTTCAAGAAAGGTGACGCCTCGTCCGGCATCGTCACAGGGTGACGGGTCAGCTGGAGTGGTCGATATGGCACCTCCGCCGTTGAGTACTCAAATGCCGATGAACGCGAGGTCACGGGGCGCCGGTGAGCACGAGGAGGAATGTCTTGTTTCATAGGGCAAATCGGGAAGAATAATTAAAGACTAGCGAAAATCAGAAAATTCATAAAGCATTATCTTTCACATCGCTTAACTTTCTTTCTCCGCATGGCCATGACTGATCCTGAAAAAGCCAGCATCTTTAGAGAGTTAGCCAAGCTACTGAAGGCAGACTTCCACCTTGATCGCTCTTTTGACCTTCTGCTCAGTCAGAACCCAAAGCCCGCTCTCGCGCAGTTTCTTCGGGCGGCCAAAGAGCGCCTTGGTTCGGGTGCAGGCGTGACAGAGGCCCTTCGACAAGATCATCAAGGAGGTCTGACCGCACTTGACCTTGCCCTGGTCGCTGCGGGCGAAAACAGCGGTCGTTTGGCGCAAAGCTTCACGCTTCTGGCACGCTATTACGAATCCGTCGTCGAGAGTGCTCGAAAAGCGCGTAGCGCCATGATTTACCCGCTCATATTGACCCACTTGGGGGTCATTTTGCCAGAGCTTCCGGCCGCTATCGCTGGAGACTCCCTCGCTGAGCTCCCCCTTCGAATCTTATCCCGGCTTGGGATTCTCTGGGTTATCCTTTTGATTGTCTTCAGGGGTTGGAGAGCCCTGTCCAAGAGTGCCGAGACATCCCATACTATGGATCGACTGCTGGGCGGGCTACCTCTCCTCGGACCCATGCGTCAGCACTGGGCCCTGGCTCGTTTTACACAGGTGGCTCACTCCGCGCTACTCGCGGCGCTCCGACCTCAGGAATGGATCCGGCTTGCCGGTGAAGCGTCGGGGAGCGGCCAATTCCGGGCGGGTTCCCAAGCCGCCGCCACCCTCATCGCCGACGGTCAACCCATCGCTTCGTCACTGCGAATCGGTGGGGGTTTTCCCAAACACTTCATCGACTCTCTCGATACCGCCGAAGAAACTGGAACCCTTGATCATGAAATGGCTCGGTGGGCGCAACTCGAATCCGACGAAGCCCGCGAATCCATGGACCGCGTCGCTGCCTGGCTGCCCAAAGTGCTCTACGCCGTTGTCGCCCTGTATGTGGCGAGTCGAATCATTGGCATGATGAGCGCCATTTACGCTCCCTTGCTCAATGAATCTGGCGGCTTTTGAAGCTGGATTGGACTTGCCTTTCGATCCCAACACCGTTTCACTCCAAGCATGTCCCTCCACGACGATTGGCTCTGGCAGAGGTTGTCAGCGTTTGAATTTGATCCCCTCCCAGTGGAACTCTCATTTGCGGCTCGGTTGGCACGGGAGAATTCCTGGACGCTTCCACATGCGCAGCGCGTGGTTGAGGAATACCGAAGATTTGTTTACCTTGCCATGCGCGCCGGGCATCCAGTCACGCCGTCTGACGCGGTCGATCAGGCTTGGCATCTGCACCTTACCTACACGCGGTCCTACTGGGAGGGGCTTTGCGGCACGGTGCTCGGTAAACCGCTGCACCACGGTCCCACGCAAGGAGGCCCTCAGGAAGACGTGAAGTACCGCGACTGGTATGCCGCCACCCTCGACAGTTACCGCCGTGTGTTTGAAACGGCACCGCCTGCTGACATTTGGCCATCGACCGATGAACGTTTCGCACCGAGAAATCGGTTTGCTCGTATCGAAACCAGCGCCCACTGGCTGATTCCCAAGGTCACGCTTCGTCGATTCGCTGCGGCCGTAGCCCTATCCGCACTTTGCCTTTTCGGAATCATTGCCTGCACGAAGTCAGGCATCGGCGAGGTGTTCGTCATCCTCACGCTGGGAGTCACCATAACGGTGGTCTGTCTTTTAAACTTCAGTCGTACGCCGGGAACTCGACCCAAGAACCGCAATGATAGCAGCGGTTGCACCAGTGGCACCGGGTCGACTGGGGGTTGTGGTTCAGGCTGTTCTAACCGCTCTGACTCAGGCTGTTCGAATCACTCCGATTCAGGTTCGTCAGGCTGCAGTTCCTCCGGTTGTGGGGGTGGAGGATGTGGTGGAGGTGGCGACTAGAGGATTGCCGGTCTGAATGGACCAGGGTCCGCGCGCGGCACACCTACGGTGCTGGCTTGATCTCAACAGACCAGATCGCATCCGCCCCTTTGCTGAACGAAAACGAGTACTCCCGCCCTGCCAACAACGGACGCCCATCCGTCGTTTGCAAAGTTCCTGCCACCGTACCGACAGCTAAACCCTCAGGTCCGCCTTCAACCACCAATCCTGATCCTGCCGAAATTGGTTCCAGCGGTGTGATCAACCCGAAGTTTGCGACTTCGGCCGTCAAGGGCACGGGTTGCCACAAACCCTTGGCTACCCGGGCCGCGTAACCGTCAAAGCGGGCACGAACGGTCACTGTTCCCGTGCTGGTTGGGGCGGGAACTGCCTCATCGCCCGGCTCTTTCATGGTAACCACTGGAGCAGTTGCGGGTGTCGGAGCCGCCGCAGCCTCTTGTTTTTCCTTCGAACAGCTCGGCGCGAACCCAAGAAGCAGTCCACACGCTAGAAACGGCACAGCCTTCATGGCAAATTTAAGACTCATGCGATGAGCTTAACCGATTCGCCTTCGGTAATTCAAGCACGCAGTTGCATTTCAGCGAGGCATTCTCACTTGACCCCGCCGCCCCCGCGCTAAAGGTAAGACTCCCCAACTCTTAATCACATGATCAAACTTACCGGTATTGCAGACGAAGCAGGCGCATCCCTCGACGTGCAGATTCAAGCCCACAAGGACCTGGGCTGGGACAGCATCGAAGCGCGAGGCGTGGAATTCGACGGAGTGAAGGGCAATTTGCATGAGATCCCTGACAGTGTGTTCGACAAGGTCGTCGCCCACCTGGAAGAAAAGGGCATGAAGGTCAGTGGCTTTGGCTCGCTCATTGGCAACTGGGCCAAAAAGATCACCGATGATTTCAGCATCACTGAGGCAGAGATCAGCCGTGCGATCCCGCGGATGCAGCGTCTCGGCGCCAAGTTGATCCGGGTAATGAGCTACGCCGTGTGTAAGGACGATGACGGCAAGGATTTGGAAGAGCAATTCGCACCGGAGCGCATCAAACGCATGATTGAAATCAACAAGCGCTTTGCTGATGCGGGTCTGACCGTCATTCATGAGAACTGCATGAACTGGGGTGGCATGAGCCCAAGCTATGTTCAGCGCATGGCGGAGGCGGTGCCAGGCATGAAGTGGGTATTCGACACGGGCAACCCTGTCTTTATTGACGACCGTGACCGCCCTGGGCACAAGCAGGATGCGTGGGCGATGTATCAAGCCGTCAAACCCTTCATGGCGCATGTTCACGTTAAGGATGGAGTCTGGGACACGGCGAAGAACGATGCCACCTACACCTATCCAGGCGAGGGCGAAGGCCAGACGGAACGAATCATGAAGGACCTCGTGGAAACAGGTTATGAAGGTTACATCAGCATCGAACCGCACGTGGCGGTGGTGTTTCATGGTGCTGGCGCGGCCGACGGATTGTCCCCTGAGCAGAAGGCCAAGGAGCAGTATGACAGCTACGTCAAGTATGGCCGAATGCTGGAAGCGATGTTGACCCGAATTGGCGCGAAGCTGGGTTAAACTTTTCTACTGTAGACCCAGCTTGGCGCAGGCCTTTTTGACGACCCATCCGGAGGCGGTTAGGGCGTCGTGAGCGTCTTTGAGAGAGTGTTGGGTGAGTTCCGCAACCATGCGTTCGGCGCGGTCGCGCAACTTGACGTTGGAAGGGTTTAAATCGACCATGAGGTTGCTGATCACTTTGCCGGATTGCACCATGGCGAGAGTGGAGATCAAATTCAGCACGAGTTTGGTTGCTGTGCCGGATTTGAGACGCGTTGAGCCAGTCAAGACCTCCGGGCCGAGGTCCAATGCCAGCAGGAGGTCGGGTGCCCAGGATTGGTCCGGGCCTTTCAGTTTAGCAACCGCCTGACGCATGGCCGGGTTGAAACAGAGCATCACCGTGTGAGCTCCCCGCCGACGAGCTTCGTGCAAAGCCCCCCAGACAAACGGCGTGCGTCCGCTAGCGGCGATACCAATGACCACATCCTTTTTTCCGACACGGCGATGGGTGATCGCCGCGGCTCCTGCTTGTACGTCGTCTTCGGCTCCTTCCACCGCGCTCCATAGCGCCTGGCGACCACCGGCAATGATGCCTTGCACCTGCTCCCGTGGCGCGCGGAAGGTGGGAGGAATCTCGCTGGCATCCAGGACGCCCAGCCGGCCACTGGTGCCCGCGCCGATATAGAACAAACGCCCTCCTGCGGCAAAAGCACGAGCGACCCGCTTGGCTAGAGCGGCGATGGCACGTTTGTCTTTTTCAACGGCAGCCGGAATCAGAGTGTCTTCGTTCAGCATCAACTCGACGGCCTTCTCCACCGGCATTTTGTCGAGTTTCAGGCTGCGGGTGTTGCGCCGTTCGGTGGGGGACAATGCTAGGACGCCTAGGTCCGCTAAAGGAGCAGGCAAAGTTAAGGTGCGAAAGGATGCCCGTGCGGGGCTATGCGCTTGAGCCGGGCCGACGACGCCTTGAGCGCGTGCGAGGGCGACGGCACCCAAGACCGAAGGCACGGTCAGCGGAATCATTTTGGCACCGGGGACAGCGACTCGTAGTCGACGGCAGACATCCTTCAGGAAGGGCGGGTTCTTGAGCAGCACACCACCATTGAAAACAAACTCAATGGGTTCGGCATCGCGCTTGAGTTGGAGCGCGCAGGCACTGGCATCTTCGGCAAGCATGGTTGCAGAATCGCTTAGCAGTTTTTTGGCTAGTGCATCCCCCTTGGAGGCTTCAACGAAAACGGTCACTGCCAAATTCCCGATTTCCGTTTTGCTGGCCTGAACGGACCAGGGGATGAGCTGCTCTGGCTCATTAAACATCAGGGCATTTAGCAGAGCGGCACCGAGTGGCCCCATTTTGCCATGATGATCGAGATCTGCGATGACAGCGCGTAGAGCCCGCAGGCCGATGTCACAGGCGCTGGAGCGATCGCCAATGACGTGACCCCGGCCACCGACTTTAGCGGTGCGTCCATCGGAGGATCGGCCAAAACAGCAGGATCCGGTGCCGCTGAGCACCAAGACACGGGTGCTCGGCACTTTCGACAAGGGTACGGCGGCGAGGGCGGTTTCCAGGTCATTGGTCGCGACGCATGGAATCTCTGGCCAGATCCGTGAAGCGGCACGGCGCAGTCGTTCGGCGTCGGTTTCGGTCCGCACCCCGGCGAGGCCAATGCCGATGGCAGAGGGTGTGCAAGGAAGGCGTTCGGCGATATCGCGGAGGTGCCATTGCAACTCCCGGTCCGAGATCAAAGAAAGCACGGCGGGACCCGTCGCAAACTCGGCCAAAACCGAACCGTTTTCAGCCTCCAAGCGCACCGTGGTCCGGGTGCCACCACCTTCGATACCCAGATAGACGAGAGGGTTTGACGGTTTGGAGGATCGGGTGCGCGGCATGTGAAATCTGTGCGCCAAAACGACTGCAATTCAACCGCTCATGCGATCATTCCAAGACAGTCAAAGCGGTCCAAGCAAATCACTTGGGGTCCTTGGATTGCAGACGAACGATTTCGGCACCGGCCAAAAGGTAGCTGCCGAAGCCGTGGAGATCTCCCTGAAGCCGAGGACGTTTGAGGTAGTAGTACAGGTCGCCAGTATCGGTCGAACCGCACACATCGAGTAGATCGCCATCGGGCAGAACCTTGGTTTGCAACGCAGCCCATCCATTGCGGGCGGTTTCGGTGAACGAAGCGTCGAGCCAACCTTCATTGACGCCACGTGCCATGCCATAGGTCAACATGCCAGTGGCCGACGTTTCCAGCCAGGATTCAGGATGATCGAGCACTTGGTGCCAGCCACCATTTGGGTCGGCGCAGTCGCGAATTGCCCTCAGGTGTATTTGATAAGTCGTCAAAACTTCGTTACGGCGTGGATGATCCTTTGGCAGGGTGGCGAGAAGTTCGGCGTGCGCGAGAACCGTCCAGCCATTGCCGCGGCCCCAAAACTCACCAGCGGGACTTTGCGTCTTTTCATCCCACAAATGCCGAAGAAGATGCTTGTCCGGATCGAGTAGACGTTTGTGCGTGCCAAGCACCTGAGCGATCGCCTCATCAAAGCGTCCCTCCCGAACGAGGAAGGGGACGGTCATGAACGGATCATCCGTCATCGCGCCCTTGCCTTTGCGATAGAGCAGGCCGTCGTCGAAACGGGGGCACTCGGCGATGAAGGTTCTCATTCGTCTCAAAAAGGGATCGTATTTCACATCACTCGTTGCTTCAGATTGCTCCTGCACGAGCGGTGCGAGACCGGTGTGCCAAAGTGCGGTGAGGTTGAAGTAGAAGCCAATGGGCGAAAGCTTTCCGTCTCCAACTGGAGCGGCTTTCATGCGGGCATCATGCTGACGCTGAAAGTAATCCATGTGCTGGAAGATGAACTCCAGATTCTGCTCGCCGTAGTTCTCGTATCGCGGCTCCTTGAGTGCAGCGGCCGTACGTCGCATGCCATCAGCAAGCAGCCACGTCTGGTAAAACCACGCGTTGAATTTGCTCTCGATACTGATCTCCGGCTTCGGTATGAGGCCGGTCGTATCCACAAAGGTTTGCCCACTGCTGCGATCGATCATCCTGCGGGTCGTTTGCGTCAAAATGTGTTCGGCGACGACTCGCAGTTGTGTCGCAGGCTCGTTCTCGGTGGCGGAAAAGCACCCCTGAAATGCGATAAGGGAAAGAAGCGATGCAATGGTGCACGTGCGATGAATCATGATTGGCTGTCTTTTGAGAAAATGGGATACGTCGCGCCTGCGTAGGGATAAACTAGGACGCGGGCATTCTTTGGGGCTCGTTTGCGGGCAGCGGCCATCATGGCTTCGACCGTGGCGAATTGAACGAACAAGCCGACCCTTGCTCCGATGTCGGCTGGAAGTTGGCGGGAGTGGACAAAGATTTGGCAGTTGCGGGCGAGTTGCATCGAGAAGTGAGCCAAGAAACGCTCTTCAATGCCGGCGCCTTTTTTGACCCGGTCAATCAGTCCAAGCACTCTCTTGCTGCCGATGCATTTCAGGAGGAATCGCAGTATTTTGTTGGGCGGGGACTTGGAGGTTGGGATGGTGATGTCGCCGATGCCGTTCCGACACTCCAGAAAGCCGATGATTAATCCATCAGGACGCACGCTGGCCTCCACATTGCCGATGCATTTCAAGCCCTGACGCAAATCCGCGTTCATCGGGTTGGAGGCGACTATGACAACGTCCACCGGCTCCTGGACCGGGCGTGCGTTGATTGATTGAACAACGCGCACCGCTTCGCGATGCGCAGCGACGGGGTGACCGGCGAAAAAGGCGCAGACCTCGAGCGACTCATTCATCACCGCGTTGATGATGAAGATCTCTTTGCCGAGCATGCTTGCGCCTTCCTCAAGATCGAGGCGCATCGGACTGTCGGCGATGCCGATGTAGTTATAGTGAGCATGGCTGACACCCTGCATGTGGTTTTCAGCGATGGTGCGGGCGGAGGCCAGGCCTGGGAGGATCATCTTGCAACCGCCGCTGAAGCCCAGCAACAGGTGGGGATCGACCGCGCCGAGAGTGAGGATGAGGTCAGCGTCAACGAGGTGGCGATTGAGGGCGATGTGAGTGCCCCGTGTGGTGGTGCCCAGAGTGGCGAGTTCGAGTGAATCGGTGCTGGAGTGATTGTGCCAGGGAATGCCGAGGAGATCGGCAGCGCCGAGTTTTTGCTGCGCCTCCTCAGCGGTCATGTCGCGGTGCACGCCGAGGGCGAAGAGGATCAGCATGTTCGCTGGGTTGGCGCCATGGGCGACCAGATAGTTGAGCAGGGTGCCGAAGTATCTGCCAGTGGGGGTGGGGCGACTGATGTCGTCGATGCAGATGACGATGCGTTTTTGGGAAAGAGCTTTGTCGCGCAGGGGCGAGGTTCCAATGGGATTCTCCAGCGCTGCTATGAGGCCGGCGCGTTCGTCCTCAAGCTTGGCGTGCGGTAAGGGGCGGATGGTATCGACGACTTGCCAACCTTCCGGCAGTGGAACGGAGAGAACGCCTTGTTCGAAGGGAATGTCGACAGTTGGCATGGTGGTTCAGCCGATTGAAGAAGGCCAATGGGCACCCGTCTGGCCGATGGCGTGTTTGTCAACCGGTTGCACTCACTTGGCCTTCCCCTTCGAAAAACGAAGGGTCATGGTTGAAGGTAGTGGAGTGGCACTTGGTTGAGCTTGAGAGATTCGATCTGAAAATCGAACCAAGTCGCTTTGCGTCCGTCGATCATCTTTTTCTGATTGTGATCAAGGCCATCGACTTCGAAGTAGCTGTGAGGCATGCCTGACTCAGTGAGAGCTTGGTGGAACTCTCGCACTGAAACGAGATGTTCCGGGTCTGCCGTGCCGCAGGCAACCTGGATGCGGAGGTTGGCTTTGATGAAGTCGAGGTTCTTTTTGAGGTTCAGGAAGGCATCGTTGGCACGCAAACGCTCGGGATCGTCGCCGAGGTAGGCATTGGGCAATTTGGAGGCATCGGAGACGTGATAGACGTTGCCGCTTTGATTGAAGAGCGAGCCGAACCTTTGCGGATGTTTCATCGCCAGATTGGTGGAGCCGCGGCCGCCCATGCTGAACCCTTCGATGCAGCGCGCTTTGCGGTCGGCGAGGGTGCGATAGGTCGCGTCGATGTGGGGAATGAGTTCGTGGATCATCATGGTTTCCGCCATGAAGCGGCCGTCGCCGGAGTCCTGGTACATGGTTGAGCGCCCGCCATTGGGGAAGACCATGATGATTTTGGGCAACTTGCCCGACGAGATGCCTTCATGCAGCACGCTCGCGGAATACACGCTGCGAGTTTCATTGCCACCCGCGCCATGCAGATGATAGATCACTGGAAACCGTTGATCGGTGTCTTGGTCGTAGGTTGGTGGCAGGTAAATGCAGTAGCCCACGTCGCGATTCATGGATGCGCTGTGGAAGGTGTGATGGGTGACATTTGTCGGCAGTTCGGGCACGGGTGAAGTGACCCACATGTCGTCCGTGTTGGTTTGCGTGGCTTTGATTTTGGGTTTCGCCGCAAGGACTGGGAGGATGGATGTGAGAATGAGAAGGGCTAAAAGGCGTTGTGGCATGATGGGTGAGTGTTTGTGGAGGTGAACTTTCTCAGCCAGCCTCCGCGGGTAGCAGGAAGGGAAGGCGAGTGTGGATGAGGCTCATGGATTGAGCCGGAGTTTTTCGATTGGAATGATGGCCAGTTCGTTTGCAGCATGGCTTTTGTGAGTATAGCCGACGTAGAGTTTGCCGTCGTATTCGATGGCATAGGGGTAACTGAAATCGGCCCGGGGATCTGAGACACCGGGACCATTGGAGTGGACGGAGTGGCGGATCACGAAGACTTGGCTGAACACGGATTCACCTGGTTTGCTGACGGCGATGGTCAATGGCGAGCGCTTGCCTCGGCTGTCGGCGGTGGTGGTGCAGATGAGATAGCGCTGACCGGTGCTCAAGGTGCCTGCGTAGGGCTTGCTGGTCGCCATGGGGAGGTTTGAGGGAAGCATGGTGCTCCACGTGCGTCCGAAGTCTTCGCTGGTGGCGATGAGTGCGATGGGTTGGGCGCCATAGCGGGAGATGTTGGTGATGCGATTGCCGTTGATGATGACCGTGGACTCCCCCCACATGTTCAGCTTCTTCGAGACAGGGATGATGATCTTTTTCCAACGGGTGAAATCATCGCCCTGGCTGATCGCCACGGCTGCGGGGTTGCGATCGCTGATGTTCGCTCCGGCCATGATCCAATTGCCATCGTCCATTTTTTGCGGCTCCTGCATGGGCCAGAAGCCACCATCAAGTATCACCCCTTTTGCCTGCCATTGACCTGTTGTTTCATCCAGCAGGTAGGCGCGGGTGTGGGTGCGCTGGAATTTGTCGTAGAACGCGCCCATGAACGCCCATAGGTTGTTGTTGTGCGATAGGAAGACGCCGTGGCTGACGCCGAGATTGCCTTCACCCGAATCCATGATGACGGGCTTGCCCCAGGTCTGGCCGCCATCGTTGCTCATGCGGACGTGCGCTTCTTCGGTGGGGGTGTTTTCCTCCCCTTTGTTGAAGCCGTAAGAGGCGAAGAGTTGACCCTTATGCCATGCGAGGCCGACTCCGAGGGTCCACTTGCAAGCATCGGTGTCGGGTCGAGGGTTCTTGATGACATGAAACGTCACGTCCTCAAGCACGGGTAGTTCAGCGGCATTGAGTAAGGGCACACGCTCGTCCCATAACGGTGTGTCTGATAACAGGGGCTTGGGCAGATCATGGGTGGTTGTGACGGGTTGGAAGTTTTTGGCGATTTCCACTGCGGTGAGCGTGCGCGGCTCGTAGTGGAACTCATCGAGAGCACCGGAGAACGTTTGTTTCAGGTGTCCCGCATCCGCGATGCCTCCGAGTGTGATGGGTGAAGGCGTGACGGGCAGGGGCTTCTTGAGGATCGTCTCACCGACATTTTTGCCGTTCAAATAGAGTGTCGCGATTTTGGAGCTGACGGTGAGGGTTGCGAGATGCCAGTGTCCGGCTTTGAGGGGTTCTTTGCTGCTGATGGTGTTCCAACCCTCTTGTTGAAGGAATGCTTTGAGTTTGCCATCCGGCTCTACGGCGAGGGTCCATTGCCTTTCGTTCAGCGAGTAACGAGTCTTGCCTGCGATGACCTGTTGCGAGCCTGAGACCACATAGGGATTGAACCAGATGGAACAGGTGAAACTGGGCTTGGCACTGAGGTCAGCTGTGTTCTTCAACTCGATCACTGAGCTGCCATCTAGAACCAAGCTTTGTGCCAGCGCACCCGAAGCGGTTTTGGCTTCGCCGTGCACGATCATGGTGTCGTCCACTTTGTCTAGCGACCAGGTCTCAGCCTGCAAGGTGGATGAGAGAAGGATCGGGGCGTAGAAGGTCCAGTGGGGAAATTTCATCCCGACAAGAACGCACAACGAGGGTGCGAGTGATCGGCAGATGTGCTTTTGTCGGTGATGAGCGTGTGTTGTGTGAACGGCAACCATGTAGTTGGTTTAAGGCGGTGTCATGTATCCCAGCGGCAGACTCGTTTGATGGAGTAGAGGGGGGTGGGGGATTGGGGGACGGGGCGGGCGCCTTGGCGGCGTTTGGGGCCGAATTTGTGGCGTTGGGTTTGGAAGACTTCTTCGACGAAGGCTTGGGAGCCCAGGACGATGGCTTCGCTGAACAGGCGGATACGATGGTGGAGGAGGTCGGGGAGGGTTAGTTTCTCGCCGGCGTCGAGGCGGGATTGGAGGGTGGGTTCTGTGGAGGATTTGGTGTTGGGTTTGGTGGGGGTTTTTGGGTCGGTTTTTTGCTTT
>CANETF010000022.1 GCA_947440575.1 Verrucomicrobiaceae bacterium | reverse complement strand
CCCTCACCCTCACCGCCATCGCCCAAGCCCAAAAAGCCGGTGGTCTCGCCGCCTTCATCGACGTCGAACACGCCCTCGACCCCGGTTACGCCCGCCGCCTCGGCGTGAACATGGACGAACTCCTCGTCTCCCAGCCCAGCTCCGGTGAGGAAGCCCTGCGCATCTGCGAAACCCTCGTTCGCTCCAACGCCCTCGAAGTCGTCGTCCTCGACTCCGTCGCCGCCCTTGTCACCCGCCAGGAACTCGATGGCGAAATCGGCGACTCCACCGTCGGCGCCCAGGCCCGCCTCATGTCCGCCGCCATGCGGAAACTCACTTCCATCATCTCCAAGGCCCGCACCTGCGCCATCTTCACCAACCAGATCCGCGAAAAAATCGGCGTCATGTTCGGCAACCCTGAAACCACCCCCGGCGGTAAGGCCCTCAAATTCTACGCCTCCATGCGCCTCGACATCCGCCGCATCGGCGCCATCAAAACCAGCGATGGCACCGTCACCGGCAATCGCACCAAGGTGAAGGTCGTCAAAAACAAAATGGCTCCCCCCTACACCGAGGCCGAGTTCGACATCATGTACAACGAGGGCATCTCCAACGTCGGCTCCCTCCTCGACCTCGCTCTCGACTTCGACCTCCTTCAAAAACGCGGCTCCTGGATCAGCTACAAAGGCAGCCAACTCGCTCAGGGCCGCGACGCCGCTAAGGAAGCCCTCCGCAACGACCCTGCCCTCTACGCCGACATCGAAACCGAAGTGAAGAGCAAACTCAAGGACAAGCGCGACCTCGCCGCCGGCCCCAGCCGCCCCAGCGCCAGCGCCGCCGCCCCTGCCGACGTCGTCGAAGAGTAAATCATCCCCTGCTGGAGCTGGGCTTAGAGCGGACTAAAGAGTCAAGGAGTGCTGTTGTTGGGCTCCTTGACTCTTGCCGCGTCTCAAACAGCCACCGTCAACCGCCGATCCGCTGGCCTAAAATGCACCGGTGTCTCACCCCGCAGCTCACCATCTAGCTCCATCGGCACCCTCGTTCCCTTCGAAGTGGGCTCACTTGATCTTACCGTGAACTCCCGCGCCTGCAGATACTCAAAATCCTCGCTCGGCGAGTAGCCACTCGTCGTCAATCGACGAACCAACTGAGCTAACTCCCACGGACCTACTTGGTGGAAAACCAACACATCCAGCAGGCCATCATGGGAATCTGCACGGTCAAACAACCGAAACGGCCCTCCATAATGATGCCCGTTGCCCACCAAAACCAATGACCCCACCCGCGGCGCCTCCCCAGGCACCTCCACCGTCAGCATGGGTGATTTCCCTCGCATCACCCGAAGCGCTGAAAGCACGTAACTCAAAGGCCCCAGCCGCTTCTTCGCCTCCCACGTGGTTTGGCGAATGATCTCCGCGTCCACCCCCACCCCAGCGAGCTGAATGAAAAAATGCTCGTTCGCACGCCACAAATCCACTTCGCGTGTGTGGCCGGACGCAATCCTCTCCCAGCACGAAACCAAGTCGTTCCCTGGCAACTCCAGCTCCAGAGAGAACACATTCATCGTCCCCATCGGCAGCACCCCCAGCCTTGCCTGTTCCGCACCCGGCGCCTTCGCCGCATTCGCCAAGCAAAGCCCCTGCAAAACCTCATTCATCGTGCCATCGCCTCCTGCCGCCACAATCAAAGGATGACCCTCCTTCACCAGCCCCTCTGCCAAAAGCTGGGCATCTCCCGGACGACTCGTCAGGTACACCCGTGGCGACGGCTGCAACGCCTCAATCGCCGCCAAACGCCGCGCCGCCTTCGTGCTGCGCGCCGCCGGATTCAAAATAACCGGTATCGATTCCGCCATGCGCCGCAGTCTATCGACTCAAACCGATCCCCACGCCAGTGACACTTTCCATCCAGCCGAAACCTTCCGCAAACCCGCCAGCCCAGCGAACTCGGTCAAAACCCACCCGAAAGAACTCAAACCGCCTCCCCGTAGTGAATTGGTCAGACCACCTGATGTATTAAGATGACCCTCCACACCATCGACCGCCCCCCCTCCCTTGTCGAAAAGGTCTCCCAAAGCCTCGCCGCTCTCGTTCGCAGTGAAACCCACGAAGAAAACACCCGCCTCCCCACCGAGCGCGAACTCGCCACCCAACTCGGTGTGAGCCGCAGTGTCATCCGCGAAGCCACCAAACGCTTGGAACAACAAGGCCTCCTCGAAATCCGCCATGGCCTCGGCATTCACACCGTCAACCGTCTTCACAAACCCCTCACCGACACCCTCCACCTCCTCGTTCCCGACGAACTCGACCGCCTCCGCCAGCTCCTCGAACTCCGCCTTACCGTCGAGCCCGAAAACGCCCGCCTCGCCGCCGAACGCGCCACCGAAGAGCAACTCATCGCGCTCCGCGACACCCACCAACATCTCGTAAACGCCAAAACACCCGAGGACTCCGTCGCTGCTGACATGGACTTTCATCGCCTCCTTGCGGTCGCCTCCGGCAATCAAATTGCCGCCCTCATCCTTCACTCCCTCTCCGATCTCCTCCAAGCCAGCCTCAACCGTGGCTACCGCCGAGTCACCCCTCACATCGCCATCCACCAACACCACCTCATCATCTCGGCCATCGAAAATCGCGACCCCGCCGCTGCCGCAGACCTAACCCGCCAACACCTGCTCTCTGCCCGCACCGACCTCGGTCTCGACCCGTCAACCCCCTCCGCGCCATGAACCTCCTCCAACGCCGCCAATTCCTCAGCCAAATGTCCACCGGCCTCACCGGTGTCGCGCTCTCCCGACTCATGGCCGACCAGCCCAAGCACCAACCGCACTTCGCCCCCAAGGCCAAGCAAGTCCTGCAAATCTTCTGCCCGGGTGCCGCCTCCCACGTCGACCTGTGGGACCACAAACCCATGCTGGAAAAATACCACGGCACCCCACTCCCGGGCGCGACCGAAGTCACCTTCCAAGGCAAAAACGGCAACCTCATGAAGTCCCCATGGGCATTCCATCCCGCCGGTCAAAGCGGCAAAAAGATCAGCTCCATGCTGCCTTACATCGCCCGTCATGCCGATGACATGGCCTTCATCCACAGCATGACCAGCCGCACGAACACCCACGGACCCGGCTGTGTGAACATGAACTCCTGCTTCACCCGTGATGGCTTCCCCAGCGCTGGCTCCTGGGTCAGCTACGGCCTCGGCAGCCTCAATGACAACCTGCCCACCTACATCTCCATCCAGGACCTTCGCGGCGAACCTCCCAATGGCAAAGCCAATTGGAGCAACGGCTTCCTCTCCGCCGAACATCAAGGCATCTCCATGGCCGCTCAGCAACCGCTCCGCAACCTCGCCCGACCCTCCTCCATCCCGCCAGCCACCGAAAAAGCCACCCGCGACTTCCTCCACCTCATCAACGCCCAACACGCCGAAGCCCGCGCCGAAAATGACGAACTCCGCGCCCGCATGGCCGCCTACGAACTCGCCGCCAAAATGCAGCTCACCGCCCCCGAAGTCAGCGATCTCTCCCACGAGCCCCAACACATCCAGGACCTCTACGGCACTAACGACAGCAACAAACTCAAAGCTGCCTACGCCAAAAATTGCCTGCTCGCACGTCGCTTCCTCGAGCAGGGCGTGCGCTACGTCAGCCTCTACTGCGCCTCACGCGCCAGCGCCGTCGACGGCCTCCTCAACTGGGACGCCCACAAAACGCTCAAAGCCGACTACGAGCGCCATTGCCCCATCTTCGATCAACCCACCGCCGCCCTCCTCACCGATCTCAAACAACGCGGCATGTTGAACGACGTCCTCGTCGTCTGGTGCACCGAGTTCGGCCGCATGCCCACCCATCAGGAAGGCACCAGCGGCCGCGACCACAACCCCGACGCCTTCACCACCTGGATGATGGGCGCCGGTGTCAAAGGCGGCGTCAGCTATGGCGAGACCGACGAATTCGGCCGCCGCGCCGCCGTCGACATCACCACCGTCTACGACTTCTACGCCACCGTCCTCCACCTCCTCGGCCTCGATCACGAAAGACTCACCTACTACCACAACGGCGCCAACCGCCGCCTCACCGACGTCCACGGCCATGTCATCCAGAACATCCTCGTCTGACCCGTGAAGAATTGGCTCCTATTCCTTCTATTGCTCGTTCACCCTGGCAGCCGCTTCGTGCTTGCCGAGGAGCGCTACCTCCTTGCTGCAGACAACCAGGTCATCGAGATCAATCGCGCAGGTCAGGTCACGAATCGGCTGAAACATCCCGGTCACAGCGGGATCTATGATGCATGGCGACTGCCGGATGGTGGCATCGCCTATGCCCACAAGGGCGGCTTGGCGGTGTTCAATGCCGCAAAAAATCTCGTCATGGAGCACAAGGCCCGAGCCGGCGCAAAAGGCGCGGAGGCTAACAGCGTGGCGGTGCTTGAGGGCGGCAAGAACTTCGCGATGATGGACAGCGGCGCGAATCAAATCCGCATCGTGGATTGCAGTGGCAAGGAGGTTAGCGAGACACCACTGCCCGACCTCGCGGACGATCCGCTGCACTTTCGCTACCGCATGATTCGTGAGGTGCCGGATACCGATGCCTTTTGGGTCGGCCAGTATGGGCGCAAGACTGTGCTGAAGGTCGAAAGAAAGACCGGTCGTGTGTTGCAGACGATCCCGCTCGATCCTCTGCTAAAGCCAACACCCACCGTCAAAAAAGCCTTCGCCATCCTGCCCGGTGACAACGGCTCGCTCTGGGTTTCCACCTCCACCGGCTGCCAGTTGCTCCACCTCGACGCCGCAGGCCAAAAACTCGGCTGCTGGACCATTGAAGACCTCGGCCTCCAATGCCGCTATCTGCTCGGCATGACTCGGTTGGCGAACGGCAATCTACTCATCGCGTGTGGAGACTATCATCTGAAAACACCGGAGGAAGGCCGCGATTTGCTCGCGGAAATCACACCCTCCGGTCAAGTCGTCTGGAAACTCACCCGCGAGCAGTTGGTGGATCAAGTCGAAGGCGTTGTGGACCAGAAATCCGGCCTCGAGGAACTCCGGATCACCAACGTACAGCAAGTGTCATTCCCAGCCTCAGCGCAGACCCAATCAGCGGCGGACGACCTTGGCCTGCACGTCCAAACCTTCGCCGACAAGCACTGCATCGACTGCCACGACGACAGTGTGGCGAAAGGCGACTTCGACATCACCGCACTAAAACCGCAGCTCGATGATCCCACCACACGCTCCCGCTGGATGCGCGTGTTCGACCGCATCCGCCTCGGTGAAATGCCTCCGCCGGAGAAATCCGAGGTCACAGAGGCAGAACGCGGAACCCTGACCTCACGGCTCGCCGAGGCCATCGACGCAGCCGACCGGGCCGACATAGCCAGGAATAGTCGCGGCCCCGTGCGGCGGCTCACGCGAGTGGAGTTTGAAAACAACCTGCGGGTGCTGCTGGAACTGCCGACTCTCGACATCCGCGACAAAGTCCCCGAAGACCGCGACGCACATGGCTTCACCAAAGTGGCCGCGCTGCTCGACATGTCGCGAGTGCAGATGGAAGGCTACCTCGATGCCACCGAAACCGCGCTGCGCACGGCGATGGCGGGTGAAAAGCCGCCTGCACCTCCAGCGACTCAAAGGTTCACCGGGACCGACCTCTTTCCAAGTCTCGAAACCTTCGGCGGACCCGAGGCGCTGTTCTTCGCCCGTGATGGCCGCAGGGTACCCATCTCGAACGCGCAGTTCAAAGAAATGAAGCCCGAGCAGAGGCGCGATCCCACTCTGGAGATGGCGCTCTTCCGCTCCGCAACCTGGCCTTACTTCGGTTATCCACGAGGCTTTCAGGCAAAGGCCGATGGCGCGTATCGCCTGCGTTTCAAAGGCCGCGCCGTGCGCCAAGTGAGGGACTTTCGCCTCCTGCCCGCACATGAGCCTGTGCCGATGTCTTTCCGCGCCCGCCAGCCTTCCGGTGCGGATGTCTCCGGCGATGTGCGCGAGACGGGCGGCTGGATGGATTTGCAACCCGACGCCCGCGAGTTCGAGACGATCATCTATCTCAAGTCGGGCGAAACTTTTGAATACAGCCCGCTCGGCCTGCCCGTGCCCTTCATCCGCACCGATGGAGGCTTCTTCTATGATTACCCGCCAATGCCGCCCGAAGGACATCGCGGCGTGGCGATCCAGTGGCTCGAAGTCACCGGCCCCATCGTCAGCACCGAGTGGCCGCCTGCCTCGCATCGCGTGCTGTTTGGCGACATCGTGCCTTCCAAAGCCACTGCCGACGATGCGGATCGGCTTTACCGCCGTTTCGCCGCCAAAGCCGCGTTGCGTCCGATGAGTGAGGAAGCGCATGAGCCGTTTTTGAGGGTCATCCAGGCCAAACTCAAGGCTGGAGCCGCTTTTGCCGATGCGATGCTCGCGGGTTACCAGGCGCTGCTTTGCTCATCGCACTGCCTATACCTCACCGAGCCCCGGAAAGAGGCACCTGATGCGCAGTTTGCCATCGCGAACCGCCTTTCTCATTTCCTCTGGAACTCGCGGCCCGATGACGAACTGATCCAACTCGCTCAAAGCAGCGAACTCCGGCAGCCCAATGTGCTGAAAGCTCAAACCGACCGTCTCATCGCAGATCCACGCTTTGAGCACTTCGTACGCACCTTCGCCGAAGAATGGCTCGACCTGCGTAAGCTCCGCCGCGACATCCCGGACGAGCGTTTGTATCCCGAGTATCGCAAGGACGACTATCTCGTGGACTCGATGGAGCGTGAGACACAGGCATTTCTCCGCGCCATGGTACGCGAGAATCTGCCCGCCAGCACGGTCATCGCTGCCGACTTCACTTTCGTGAACGACCGCCTCGCTGCTCACTACGATTTGCCCCGCGTGAGCGGGGCCACCATGCAGCGCGTGACCTTGCCAATGGGCAGCCCCTTTGGCGGACTCATCACCCAGGCTGCGCTGATGAAACACACGGCTAATGGGACCACCACTTCGCCCGTGTTGCGCGGCGTTTGGATCATGGAAAAGCTGCTCGGCCAGCCGCCGCCACCGCCGCCGAAAAGTGTGCCCGCCGTGGAGCCGGACATCCGCGGTGCCGCCACCATTCGCGCCCTGCTCGCCAAGCATACCGCATCAAAGACTTGTGCCTCGTGTCATGCCAAGTTTGATCCCGTTGGCTTCGCGCTCGAGAACTTCGATGTCATGGGCGCGTGGCGTGACCGCTATCGCGGCATGGAGCGCGGCGAAAAAGTCACCGGCATTGATCCCGCCGGTCATCCCTACACTTACTTCGTCGGACAGGCCGTTGACGCCGCAGGCAAACTGTCCACCGGCGAAACCTTCCGCGACATCCACGAGCTGAAACGCCACCTCACCGCGCACCCCCGCCAACTCGCCAAAAACTTCCTCGAACACCTCACCCTGCACGCCACCGGCACCCCCGTTCGCTTCTCGGAGCGAACCGAAATCGAGGCCATGCTCGATGCCTGCGCGAAGGGGGGGTATCGCGTGAAGGACCTTATCCACGCGCTCGTGCAGAGTCACCTTTTCCTTGGTTCAGTCGTCCAGCCATGAACACGCCCCACATCGCCACATCCATCCCCCGCCGCCACTTCCTGCGAGGTCTCGGCGTCACACTGGCCCTGCCTGCCCTGGAGTGCATGACGCCCGCCTTCGCCCGTGCCGCCGAGCCGAAGGCCACGAAACGCATGCTGCTCATCTCAAACAACCTCGGCGTGCTGCCGCAGCACTTCTTCCCCAAGGACAAAGGCGCGGGCTACACGCTCTCGCCCTACCTGAACGAAATTGCCGCCTTTCGCGGTGACTTCACCGTCTTCAGCGGCCTCTCGCATCCTGCGGTGACGGGTGGACACAGCACCGAGAACTGCTTTCTCACCGCCGCGCGCGACCCCACGCGCAGTGGCTTCCGCAACAGCATTTCCCTCGACCAGTTCGCTGCGGAAAAACTCGGCCAGCAGACCCGGTTTCCCACCCTGAACCTCGGCGTGAACATCGATAAAGCCAACCGCAGCCTATCGTGGACCCGCGACGGCGTGCTGCTGCCCGCCGAAGACAGCCCGGCCGCTTTGTTTCGGAAAATGTTCCTCCAAGGCGACACCAAGGACATCGACACCCGCCTGCGCCAGCTTCAGCAGCGCGGCAGCATTCTCGACGCGGTCAGCGATGACATGCGTGGCTTTCAGCGCGGACTCGGCGGCAATGACAAAAGCCGTCTCGACCAATACATCACCTCCGTGCGCGAGCTGGAGCAGCGCCTTGTCATCTCCGGCGAATGGGAGCAAAAGCCCAAGCCGGCCACCAAGGCACCCCAGCCAAAGGGCATCGCCGACAAAGCCAAATTCTTCCCCAAAATCCAGCTCATGATCGACATGGCACGGCTCGCCTTTGAGTCCGACTCCACACGCATCATCACGCTCATGGTGGATGGCTTCGCCACGCCCGTTTTCGAAATCGCCGACCAGCAACGCACCCGCGATGGCTATCACAATCTCAGCCACCACGGTCAGTCGAAGGAGAAGCTCGCCGAGCTGGAAAAAGTCGACCTCCAGCAGATGCGTCACCTCCGCGACCTCTTCGCCTCGCTCGCCGCCACCCCCGCCGCCGATGGCAGCCGCCTGCTCGACCAGACGATGGTCCTCTACGGTAGCAACCTCGGCGATGCGAACGTCCATAACTGCACCAACCTCCCCATCCTGCTGGCTGGCGGCGGCCTGAAACACGGCCAGCACCTCGCCTTCGACACCGTGCAAAACAAACCGCTCTGCAATCTCTTCGTCACCATGCTCCAGCAACTCGGCTTGGAAACCGGAGCCTTTGCAAGCAGCGGGGGCACGATTTCCAGCCTTTGAACCTTTCAATCCCCAAACCCATGAAGTCATTCGCCCTACTTCTCCTCACCACTTCGGCCTCTCTCGCCGCCGAGCCCGCAGGCATCGCTTTCTTCGAGCAAAAAATCCGTCCGCTGCTGCAAAAGCAGTGCATCGAATGCCACAGCGAAAAGAAGCAGAAGGGTGAACTGCGCCTCGATGCGAAAGCCTTTGCTTTCAAAGGCGGCCACGATGGAGCGGCGATTGTGCCTGGCAAAGCAGATGCCTCACCCTTGTTCCAGCGCATCACGAGCGCCGATGAAGACGAACGCATGCCACCCAAAGGAGATCCACTCACGGCGGCGCAGGTCGCTGTGGTCAAAGCATGGATCGAAGCGGGTGCTGTCTGGCCGGAGAATGAGTCGGACAAAGCGGCGACAGTGGATAACCGCAACCAGCACTGGTCCGTTCAGCCAGTGAAAGTGGCTTCGTCTTTAGCTGAATCAGTCGGGCTCGAGCCCGAGCAACTGACTATCGACGCCTTCGTCACCGCCAAACTCCGCGAGAAGGAGCTCGCGCTATCGCCTGAGGCGGACAAGCGCACGCTCATCCGAAGACTCACCTTTGATCTGCAAGGTCTGCCGCCTTCGCCCGAACGAGTGAAGCAGTTCGTGCAGGATACGGATCCGCGAGCCTACGAGCAACTGGTGGACGAACTCCTCGCCTCACCGCACTACGGCGAGCGCTGGGCGCGGCATTGGCTCGATATCGCGCACTACGCCGACACTCACGGCTTTGAGCGCGACCAGTTGCGACCGAATGCTTGGCGGTATCGCGATTATGTCATTGATTCACTGAACGCCGACAAGCCGTATGACCAGTTCCTCCGCGAGCAGATCGCGGGCGATGTGATGAATAAGGAATCGTTCGTCGCCACGGGTTTCCTGGCGGCGGGTCCGTGGGATTTTGTCGGCCAAGTGGAAACCAAGAGCGACATGCTCAAGCGCGCTGCACGCGCTGGCGATCTCGATGATATGGTCACACAAGTCATCACCAGCACGATGGGCATCACCATCAACTGCGCTCGCTGCCACGATCACAAGCTCGATCCCATCACCCAGCAGGAGTATTACAGCCTGTGGTCCGTCTTTGCCGGGGTGAAGCGCGGCGACCGCGACGTGAATGCGGCGGAGTCGAAGCGAATCGAAGCCGAAAAGGCCCGCATCACCGAGACGCTGGTCCAAAAACGGGCGGAAATCGCCAAGCTCGCCGGTGAAGGCTTCGAACTCGCGCAACTTATTCCCGAACAAAGCAGCATCGACGTGCGCAACGGCACAGTCACAAAGGACAAGCTCGCTTATCACCGCGATATCCAGACGAACCGTCTGCAAAAGGTCGAAAACGTGCCGGGTGTGAAGTGGGTCTTCGTGCCGGATGGCAAAGGCAAGGTCACCGTGGACTTCAAAACCGAGGTGAAGGGTGTTCCGGCAACCAGTGGCCATTTTTGGGACTCCATCGCCAATCGACCGATCAGCGCTCAACGTCACAGCAAGCTTGGCGGCATCGACTTCACCAGAAAGGGCCACACAATGCTCGCCATGCACGCGAACAGCGGCATCACCTTCGACCTCGCGGCGCTGCGTGAAAAAAGCGGGCTGCGGGCGATGCGATTCACCGGACTCGTCGGCTTCGGTGCCGCAAAAGAGGCCGCGTCATCCAAAGCCGACTTCACCATTTTCGTCGATGCCGCGCAGAAGTTTCAAAAGCTCCAACTTCATAAAGATGAGACCGCCGCGCTCGATGTCGAAGTGCCTGCCACCGCGAAAACGCTCACCCTCATCGCCACTGATGGCGGCGATGGGATCGGCAGTGACCTGCTTTTCATCGGTGATCCGAAACTCGTCGCCGAAGTTGGCAACCAGACGCTCACCGAAGCCGAAGCAGGCACTTTGAAACGACTCCGCAGAGAAGCTCAGCAGCTTGAAACTGAACTCAAGGCTCTTCCTGAGCTGGATAAAGTCTATGCCATCGTTTCGGAAGAGAAACCGCCCGTCATCAAAGTGCAGCGCCGTGGAAATCCTGAGGACGAAGCGCATGAAGTCACCCCCGCCGCCCTCTCGTGGACCAAGCATAGCGCAGCTACCTTTGGCGACAACAACATGCCTGAAGCGCAGCGCCGACTCGCTCTCGCCAAATGGATCACTCATCCCGAAAACCCCCTCACGGCACGCGTGCTCGTGAATCGACTCTGGCATCACCACTTCGGCCAGGGGCTCGTCACCACACCCAGCGACTTCGGCCTCGGCGGCGACAAGCCCAGCCACCCCGAGCTGCTCGACTTCCTCGCCCGTGAACTCATCACCCATGGTTGGAGCTTGAAGCAAGTGCACAAACTCATCGTGATGAGTGCCACGTATCGACAGCAAAGTGGTTTCGGCTTCAGCCGAAAGGATGCGACGAAGACTGCGGCCGCTCTGGATTCCACCAACCGCCTCCTCTGGCGGCAGAACCCGCGCCGTCTCGATGCCGAGTCGCTGCACGACGCAGTGCTCGCCGTGAGCGGCAAACTCAATCCCGAGCGCGGCGGCCCCGGCTTCAAGGACTTCAACTACACCGAGGCCTACGCGCCCATCTACGACTACATCACGCCGGACAGGCCCGAACTTTGGAGGCGCAGCATCTACCGCTTCGTCGTGCGCACCACGCCGCATCGGTTCATGACCACGCTCGACTGCCCAGACCCCGCGAACCTCACGCCTGCGCGAATGCAGACCACCACTGCGCTCCAGGCACTCACCTTGTCGAACAACGACTTCATGCTCCGGCAGGCCCGTTACCTCGCCACGCGCATCGAAAACGAAGCCGCCGACACACCCGCCCGCATCCGCCGCGCCTTCGAGGTGTGCTTCCAACGCCCACCCACCGCCGCAGAACTCCAAGCCGCTCAAACCCTCGTCACCGAGCAAGGTCTTTTCGCCCTCTGCCGGATGCTCATGAATGCAAATGAGTTTGTTTACCTCGACTAAAACCATGCACTCATCCTTTCCCTGCCATCGGCAGAAACGCTCCGTCACCCGCCGTGACTTCCTCTGGGAACTCGGTGGCGGTCTTGGTGGTGTCGCCCTCGCCGCGATGTTGAACGAGGCACACGCCGCGACGAATCCGCTCGCTCCCAAAGCGGGGCATCACCCAGCCAAGGCCAAGGCCGTCATCCAAATCTTCTGCCCCGGCGGTCTCTCGCATGTCGATACCTGGGATTACAAACCCGAACTCGCCAAGCGCCAGGGCAAGCCCTTCGACCCCGATGGCAAGCTCCAGTTCTTCGCGTCCAAGCCCGGCGCGTGTCAGCAGAGCTACTGGCCCTTCCGCCAGCACGGACAATGCGGACGCTGGATGAGCGATTTGTTTCCGAAGCTCGCGCAGCGCGTGGACGACATGGCCTTCATCCACTCCATGCAGAGCAAATCCGCGCTGCACGGCCCCGCAATGTTCATGGCGAACAGCGGGTTCATCCTGCCCGGTTTCCCCAGCATGGGTGCCTGGGTCACTTACGGCCTTGGCAGTGCGAGCGAGGACCTACCCGCGTTCGTGGTGCTGCCTGATCCGCGTGGCCTGCCCCCTGGCGGCGTCATCAACTGGGGCGCGGGTTTTCTCCCTGCCATCCATCAAGGCACCACGCTCAACACCGACCCCGATCAGCCGCCCATCGCCGATTTGTTTCCGCAAAAGGATTTCGCCCACCTGCGCGGCGCTGCCGAGCGGTCCAGCCGCGACTTCCTGCAAACGCTCAACCGCGCCCACGCCGCCGAACGCACCGCGAATACGGAACTCGAAGCCCGCATCGCCGCCTACGAGCTCGCCGCCCGCCTGCAACTCAGCGCCCCGTCCGCAACCGACCTTCGCGGAGAAAACGACGCGACGAAAAGACTTTACGCGCTGGACCACGAAGACTTCGGCCCCTTTGGCCGCCAATGCCTGCTCGCCCGCCGACTCGTTGAGCGTGGCGTGCGCTTCGTGCAGATCTTTTGCGGTGCGGAAAACACCGGCGCGAAAAAGATCCGGCCGAACTGGGATAGTCACGAGGACATCGTCCGGGACCACGGCTACTGGGGTCCGGTGCTCGACACCGGTGCCGCTGCCTTGCTTGCCGATCTCAAATCGCGCGGCCTGCTCGACAGCACGCTCGTCATCTGCACCAGCGAGTTTGGCCGCCAGCCCGGAGCCCAGGGCAAAGGCCGCGATCACAATCCCGGAGCCTTCACCGCCTGGATGGCCGGAGGCGGCATCCAAGGCGGCACCGCGTATGGCAGCACCGACGACCTCGGCTTCAAGGCCGCCGAGAATCCCGCCTACTGCTACGACCTCCATGCCACCGCGCTGCACTTGCTCGGCCTGAACCACGAGAAACTCAGCTTCTACAACAACGGCATCGCCCGCCGCCTCACCGATGTGCTCGGGCATGTGCTCAAGGAGATCATCGCATAGACAATGAAATCGCCCATCACCTTCACTCTTCTCGCCACCCTGCTGCTTGCACCACTCGCCGCGCTGCACGCCGCCGATGCGCCGAAGCAAAAGCCCAACATCGTTTTCATCCTCGTTGATGACATGCCCTATGCGGGGCCGAGCGTGACGGGGAACAAGCTCCTCCAGACGCCGCACATGGATCGCATCGCGAAGGAGGGCATGCTCTTCTCCCGCGCCTACACCGAGCCGGTTTGCGGGCCGAGCCGCGCGACACTGATGACCGGGCAGTTCGCCGGACGACACGGGCGCACGGACAATGTGCCCGGCGTGCATCCCTATGCACTCATGCAGGAGCCGCTCGCACCTCTGCCAGACGGAGTGCCTGCTGATGGCTTCGCCGGAGAGTCAGCGGCAGGGGCGCGGCTGCCCGATCCGGTGCAGCCCGGCGGTTATTCGCTCGTGCAGGCGCTGAAGGCGGGCGGGTATCGCACGGGCATCACGGGCAAGTGGCATCTGCCGCAGCAGCACCTCACGCCAAAGCTCGCCCGGCAATACGGCTTCGATTTCTGCACTGACAAGCCGGACCGCAGCCAACCCTATCGCGACACGAAGCACTTCACCGACGACGCGGTTCAGTTCATCCGCGACAACCGCGAGCAGAGCTTCTTCCTGTATGTGCCCTACGTCGCCGTGCATGGCGGCCACGTCGTGCCGCCGGAGGATCAGGCGCGGTGGAAGGAACGGCTGAAGGGAAAGACAGACATCATGGCTCCCGAGATGCTCGCCTCGCTGGAGTTCGTCGATCTCTCCGTGGGCCGCATTCTCGATGTGCTCGACGAGTTGAAACTGGCCGACAACACCATGGTCATCTTCGCCAGCGACAACGGCGGCGTGGGCAAGAACCTCTACTCGATGGAGAACGCGCCCTTCCGTCTCGGCAAAGGCACGCTCTACGAGGGCGGCGTGCGCGTGCCGCTCTTCATCCGCTGGCCCGGCCAAATCCAGCCCGGCAGCCGCTGCGACGTGCCCGTGCATTTCGCCGACATGCTCCCCACGCTCTGCGATGCCGCCGGAGTGAAGCCTGATCCCGCTCACCAGCTCGACGGGACCAATCTCCGCCCGCTTTTCACCGGCGGCACGCTGCCCGAGCGCACCTTGTTCGTCACCTACCCGCACTACCTCACCGACCACGGCACCACGCCCGTGCGCGCCGCGATCCAGAGCCGCCACAAGCTCGTGTGGCATCCCTACGACCACCTCGAAATCACCGGCGACCGCGTCACCGAACACACCATCCGCTACGTCCCCAAGCCGCGAGTCGAGTTGTTCGACATGAAGTCCGACCCCGGCGAGCACGAGAATCTCGCGGCCAAGCATCCCGAGAAGGTGAACGAGCTGAAATCGCTGATGGAAGCGTGGATGAAACAAGCCGGCGCCAAGGACCTCACGCCCAATCCCGCCTACGACGGGAGCCGGCCGCTCTTCAACACCCGTGATGAAGCGCTCAAGAAGGAGCGGGAGGGGAAGGCGAAGAAGTGATGCGAGCCCTCGTTACCAAGAGCCATTTCAAAATGAAATTCCACCTCACGCTCATTGCCTCAACCATGAAGCTCACCCCCCTCGTCACCCTCCTGCTCGCGTCATTGACCGCGATCCACGCTGCCGAGCCACCTCACATCCTCCTTCGAGAGGCTCTGCAATATGAAAACATCGGCGACAGCGGTCGCGTGCCGGGGACGATCCGGCAGCTTTATCAGCATCTGCCGGGCGCGACGGTGACGCTTTGGCCGTGGTCGCATTTGCATGAGCGCGAGCAGGCAATGCTCACGAAAGCTTTTCCGAAACTGCGCATCGCCGAGGGCCAGATCGACGACTCGGGCAAGGCCAGCACAACCGCGCTGGCAGCGGCGTGGAAGGACGCGGACATCTTTATCACCCCGGCGCGTCACGCGAAGACCTTCGAGCTTTGGGCCAAATCGGGTAAGCCGTATGGCTTCTTCGGCTCGTCGTTCGATCCCGTTTCCAACCGCAAGCACCGTCCGGAGGGCGATACCCTGGACGAACTGAAAAACGTCATCGCCGCGCTGCCGAGTAATCATTTCGACGGCCTGTTCAAGCATCGCGAGGTCTTCCATGGCGCGGCGTTCATCTTCGCCCGCGACACGCTTTCGCTGCAATACTTGAAGAGCCAGAAGCTGAGCACCCCCGTGATCGAGTTTGGCCTCGACGGCACTTTTGGCATCGATGTGCGAGATGAAGGCCGCGCCAAGGCCTGGCTGAAACGCATCGGTGTGGAGGAGGGTAAGTTCATCTGCGTGCTGCCACGCCTGCGCTACACACCCTACTACCGCGTCCGCAACACACCACGCAACGAGTCGGATTATGCGCTCGACGCGATCAATGCTCAACACGCCAACCGAGACCACGCCCCGTTACGCGACCTCATCACGCTCTGGGTGCGCGAGACGGGCCTGAAGGTCATCCTTTGCCCCGAGATGACCTATGAGATCGCCGTGGCGAAAGAGCACCTGCTTGATCCCCTGCCCGCCGATGTGAAATCGAACGTCATCTGGCGCAACATGTTTTGGTCCGCCGACGAAGCCAACTCCGTCTATGCCCGCGCCGTCGCCATCGTCAGCGCCGAGTGCCACTCGCCCATCATGGCCCTCTCGCAAGGCACGCCCGCCTTTTATGTGCGCAACCCCGTGGACACCGTCAAAGGTCAAATGTTCCGCGACCTCGGCCTCACCGACTGGGTCTTCGAAAGCGGCCACACCACCGGCCAGCAGCTCTGGGACCAACTGAAGCCGCTGCATGAAGATCGCGCCGCCGGTCGTGCCCGCGTGCAGGAGGCCATGACCAAAGCCGCCGCCATCCAAAAGCGCATGGTCGAGGTGCTGGCGGAGGCGGTGGGGAAGCATAAGGGAACTCGAAGGTCACGATGAAACGAACACTCGCCCTCCTCACCGCTTTGCTGCTGGCATCCCTGGCCGCACTCCATACCGCTGAGCCTTTCCCTGAAATCAAACCGCTGCTCGGGGAACGCGGTGACGTCGTTTTCGCCGAAGCCTTCGATGGGCCGAATGCCAAGCCGCTGGAGGTCATCCCTGCGGCGAAGTGCGTGCTCGTGGACACCATCAAGATCTCCGCCTTACGATGAGCTTGCCAAAAGTGGTCCGCACAATACTCTGTGCGGCGAACGTATCCGGATTCCGAACCGCACAGAAGACTGTGCGGACCACTCTCATGCCATCACCTTTCCAAATTCTTCTGACCTCTGTGTCCCTCGTGCCGCTGTGGTTCACTCTCGCAGCGGCTGAGGAGACTCCGCGCGCGGCCATGCCGGAGAAGCATCGCGTGCTTTTCAAACAGCACTGCATCTCGTGCCACGGGCCGGAAAAGCAGAAGGGCAAGGTCCGGCTCGATGACCTTTCCTTTTCCATCTCGGACATCGAGACGGCGGAGCGTTGGCAGAAGGTGCTGAATCAAATGAACTCGGGCGAAATGCCGCCAGAGGATGAAAAGCAGCCGCCGAATGAGGCGAAGGCAGATTTTCTCGATGATCTCTCGAATGTGATGGTCGCGGCACGGCGCACGCTGAATGACCAGCATGGCGTCATCACCATGCGTCGGCTTAATCGGCGGGAATACCGCAACACGCTGCGGGAACTGCTCGGCGTGGAGATCAATGTGGCAGAGCTGCCGAGCGACACGGGCACGGGTGGCTTCGACACGTTTGGCTCGAACCTTTTCATGTCGGCGAATCAGTTCGAGCAGTATCAATCGCTCGGCCTGCAG
Organism: Verrucomicrobiaceae bacterium; assembly: GCA_947440575.1. Classification (GTDB taxonomy): domain Bacteria; phylum Verrucomicrobiota; class Verrucomicrobiia; order Verrucomicrobiales; family Verrucomicrobiaceae; genus JAGRPD01. Next base: position 19,449 of record CANETF010000022.1, on the reverse strand, counting down.
GCGCTGGATGAGGCGTTCACGCGGTTTTCGGCGAGTGGCGAGCAACTGAAACTGCACATCGAGGTCGAGGAAAACAATACGCGCATCCAGAAGAACTACGCGGAGAACCTCGCCGCGCTGGAGCGAGCGACAAAATGGGCCGCCGAGGTCGAAAAAGCCGCTGCGAGGCCGGAGAACGCCACCGTGGTGACCAAACTGCGCAAGGCGGCGAAGAACAACGATCTTTTCCTCCGCGAGTGGGCGAAGATCAAAGGGGCGCCATCGCCGGAGAGTTTTGGGTTTAACACCGTCGAAAACAATGCTGACAAAGCCACGCGGGCACTCGGCTACGGCACGAAGGCGGGCACGGGCTTCACTCGGCCGTATCATGAGCGTTATTTGAAACAGCCGAAACTCGACACCGGCGCTTATTTGACCGTCAGCCAGGGTGACTTGGGCAATGACAACTTTTCGTGGCTCATTCCCTACAAGTGGCCGGTCGGGGATTACGTGGTCCGCGTGCGTCTAGGTCACACAGCGCAGTCCACACCGGAGCAGCGCTACATCGAGTTCGGCACGAATCCGCGCAACGGCAAGCCACTGAGCACGCATGCGGTGAGCGGCACGCTGGAGAAGCCGGAGGTGATCGAAATGCCGCTCACGCTGACCAGGGATCACTCGGAGCGCAACGACCGCACCATTTTCCTCCGCGAGAAAGGCACGAACGACGACTACCTGCGCACGCGGGAGATTTTCAACGCCGGCAAGGCGAAGAACGGCATCGGGCCGGAGATGGCGATCTGGGTGGACTGGATCGAGATCGAGCGCAAAACAGCGGACAAGAAGCCGCCAGTGCCTGAGTCGGTGAAGTTCGGCATCGGCGCGAATCGCCAGGTCGGCAGCGTGAGTGCGAAAGGCGTCAGCAAGGTGCGTTTCGAGTGTGAAACGGCGAATGAGAAGGTCAGCAGCTATGTGAAGCAGCAAATCGATGAGCGCACTCGTGCCACGGCCTGGGCGAAGGCTGTCGATGAAGCCGCCGCCAAGCCCGAAAACCTCGCTGCGGCCACCGAACTGCGCAAAGCGGCCAAGCATCCGAACAACTTCCGACGTGAGTGGGCGAGATTCAAAGGAGCGCCCTCACCCGAGTCGTTTGGCTTCCAAACACTCGAAAACAATGCTGACAAGGCGAACTCGGCTTTGGGAGAGAACTGGCAGAAATATCACGAATACTACCTCAGCCGCCCGCACCTCGACAAAGGTGCTTATCTCGGCACACCGACGATGCATCCGGCGGTCATGGCGCTGGGCTTTTTGCAGCTCCCCGTGCCCGGCGACTGGACCAGCGGCAACTACGTCTTCCGCGTGCGCCTCGCAGCAACGAAGGAGGCCAGACCGGAGCAGAAGTTCCTCGAAATGGGCATGCATCCGCGCAACGGCATGGTGCGGGCTACTTCTGAGATCACCGGCACCATGGAAAAACCGCAGATCGTCGAGATGCCCTTCACACTGACCAAAGCGGTGACTGACAGCGGCGACCGCACCCTCTTTATCCGCGAAAAAGGTGCCTGGGACAATAACGAGGAAGGCGGGCGCAAACGGCAGGAAGCCGTGAAGCGCAACGGCATCGGTCCTGAGGCGGTGTTGTGGATTGATTACATGGAAATCGAGCGTGTCAGCGAACCTGCGACCTCTGCGCCAGGCTTGGCAGCTCTCGGCATTCCGCTGGATGATGTGAGCGTCGTCACCGAGGTAAAACCCGCGCTGCAAGCCTTCTGCACCGCCGCTTTCCGTGGCATGGAGCCACCCGCGAGCTTCGTGGACAAACTGACTGCCATCTACGACACGCAGCGCAAAGCGGGCGTGAAGCACAGTGCCGCGCTGAAGGAGACGCTGTCCGTCGTGCTCGCATCGCCGATGTTTTTGTATCTGGCGGAAAGTGGCTTGAGCTTTAGCTCAAGTTCTCCCGATCTTCGGCTAAAGCCGAAGCCACTTTCCAACACCGAACTCGCAAGCCGCCTCTCCTACTTCCTTTGGAGCGCTCCGCCGGATGCGGAACTGCTCAAGGCGGATTTGAGCAAGCCAGAGGTGCTCGCCGCACAAACGACGCGTTTGCTCGATGATGATCGCTCAGAGGAACTCGTGCGCGGTTTTGTGCATCAGTGGCTCGGTTTGGATCGCATCGATTTCTTCCAGGTGAATCGCTCCATGCATCCGCGTTTCGACGACAGCACGAAGCTGAACGCCAAAGAGGAAGTCTTCGCCACCTTTGCTCATCTGCTGAAGCACGACGCACCTCTCAGCGACCTGCTAAGAGCCGACTACGCCATCATCAATCACCTGCTGGCCGACTTTTACGGCATCGAGGGCGTGAAAGGCGATGCTTTTCAAAAAGTGAGTCTGCCTGCGAACTCTCCACGCGGCGGATTGCTCGGCATGGCGGCCATTCATTTCATGGGCGGCAATGGTGAGCACACCAGTCCCGTCGAGCGCGGTGCTTGGGTGCTGCGCAAACTCATGAATGACGCGCCACCGCCCGCGCCAGCGAATGTGCCGCAGATCGCCCGCCTCGCTGGCAAGGTGCTCACCACCCGCGAGCGCCTGCAAATGCACCAGGAGGACGCGCAGTGTGCCAGTTGCCATCGCAAGATCGACCCCGTCGGCTTCGGCTTGGAAAACTTCGACGCCGTGGGTCTCTGGCGCACGGAGGACACCTATCAGGTCAAAGACGAGCAAGGCAAGCCGGGCAAAGGCGCGAGCAAAACCTGGCCGATCGAAGCCAGCGCCACCTTGCACAAAGGTCCTGCCTTCAAAGACTTCTTCGGGCTGCGAAACATCATCGCCTCACGCTCGGATGCCTTTGCCAAAGGCTTCAGCACCGCCCTCATAGAGTATGGCCTCGGCCGCACCATCGGCTTCCGCGACGAGCCGCTCATCGACGAGATGGTAACTGCGGCCAAGAATGACAAACTCGGTGTGCGTGCCTTTCTGAAAGCGCTGGTCAGCAGTAAGGAGTTCCACACGGAATGATGAGTTGGTAGGCAGCAGAATGGGGGCAGAAGAATGTCGTAGATGAAGATTCTTTTGCCCCCATTCTCCTGCCTAACTCTTGGTTCCGGTTTTACCATTTGGCCCAATTTTATGAAACGCCTCATCCCCATCCTCCTCCTCAGCAGCCAACTGCTCGCCGCCGATGCGCAGCGCTTTGACCTCAGCAAACGTGCCAGCGAGATCGATCCGCGGGCGAAAGAGCACACGCAGATCAAGTTCAGTTTCACCGACGACAAAGGCAAACCGGCGGACCTCCAGCACGCGGTGGTGGATACTCGCGTGCCAAGTCAGGGAAAGCTGGTGATCTGGCTCATGGGACACAATCAGGGGCTGTTTGAGCGCATCTCCAGCTACGGCTATCACGGCATCCAGCCGCATTACTCAAACGGATGGTTTGCTGGCATCACGAAGACGCAATACGAAGACGGCAGCGGCACCGTTTTGGGCAAAATCCGGCTCGAAGCGGCCACGGGCGAGGATTTCAGCCCGCTGGTGAATATTCCGAAACCGGACGGCATGATGGAGCGCTCGCTGCAGTTCGTGAAATGGCTCTCGAAGGAGAATCCGGCTGGCAAATGGGAGCAATTCATCACCTCAGACGGCAAGGACCTCCGCTGGGAAAAGGTCATCATGAGCGGCATCTCGCATGGCAGCACCACGGCGGCCCGCTTTGCCATGCATCAGAAAGTGGACCGCGTGGTGATGTTCTCCGGCCCACGCGACAACACGGAGACCTGGCAGGGCGAAGCCTCCGCCACGCCATCGAACCGCTTCTTCGGTTTCACCCACATTCTCGATGGTGGATGGACGGCGGATCACTACTGCCGCTCGTGGCAAATGCTGAAAATGCACAACCACGGGCCCATCGTGAACATCGACGCGGCCAAGCCGCCCTATGGCAACACGCGCCGCCTCATCACGAACATCGACGTGAAGGGCAATGCCGGCCGCGCCCACACCATCGTGGTGCCCGGTGGAAAGGATGCGATGGGCCAGTGGGTTTATGATGGGGTCTTCAAATACCTTTTCACTCATCCCGTCGATCAAAGCGGCCCCGCCGTGCCTATGGACACTGATTGCGAGATGGATCAACAGCCCAAGAAATAAACACTCCACCCCTCCATGAAAACCCGCCGCCACTTTCTCCAATCCTCCACCGCACTGATTGCGCTGCCGGTGCTCGAATCTCTCGGCTTTCGTCGCTTTGCCTCGGCGGCGGCTCCGGTGGCTCCACCGAAGCGTCTTGTCTTTCTCGGCTTCGGCTGGGGCATCACGGAGCCGACTTGGTATCCGGACATCAAGAAGCCTGGCGCGGACTATGAACTGCCCCTCGGCCTCAAACCGCTGGAGCGGCACAAGGCGGACTTCAGCGTCGTGCAGGGCCTTTGGAACAAATACAGCAACGAAGGCCACTGGGGCAGCACGATGTGGCTCACAGGCGCGAATCGTTATGCGCAGCCGGGACAGAGCTTTCACAACAGCATCAGCGCCGATCAAGTCGCCGCCGCTCAACTCGGCCTGCAGACGCGTTTTGCCTCCCTTCAGTTCAACAGCAGCGAGAACGGCGACATGAGCGGCCACGGCCCTGGTCTCTCGATGGCCTGGGACGTGAGCGGCAAGCCCGTCGGGGGCCAAAACGGCCCCGTGGCAGCTTTTCATCGACTCTTTGCCAAAGACAGCACCCCGCTCGCTCAGCAGAAGGCCATGCTCGCGCAGAAGCGCAGCGTGCTCGATGCCGTGATCGACAACGCCAAGTCCCTGCAGCGCGGTCTCGCGAAAAATGACAACGCCAAGCTCGAAGAATACTTCCAGGGCATCCGCGACATCGAAACCCGCCTCAGCAAAGAAGAGCAGTGGATGGAAATCCCGCGCCCCAATGCTCCGCTCAAAGAGCCCGCCGCCACGGCGCAGGGCAACGGACGCGACGAGATCAAGCTCATCTACGACATCATGATCGCCGCCATGCAGACGGATAGCACCCGAGTGATGACCTTCCGCCAGCCCGTGGCCACGCTGCTCACCGCCATGGACATCAAAGTGCATCCGCACGACATGAGCCACTACCACACCACGCTCGGCGAGAAGCTCGACGCCTCCCAACGCCGCGACATCGCGCAGAGTGAAATGCTCGCCGGCTTCCTCGACAAACTCAAAGCCACCAAGGAAGCCGATGGCAGCACACTTTTTGACCACATCGCCCTCGCCTACGGCAGCAACATCCGCACCGGCCACGAACTCTCGAACTGCCCCACCATCCTCACCGGACGCGGCGCAGGCCTGAAACTCGGCCAAAACATCGTCGCGCCGAAGGATACGCCCCTGTGCAATGTGTGGCTCTCCATGCTCCACGGCATCGGCGTGCACGCCGAGCGCCATGGGGATAGCACGGGCGTGATGAATGAGATCGTGGCGTAACTGGCCTTGCTGAAAGTAGCCTGGGCTTCAGCCCAAGTTCTTCTTCGTGAAATGGGATAAGGCCCAAACCACTTTTCCCGAGCGGCTATCCGAAGGACTCAACCGAGTTTCACGTTCGTTATGGCCGCTCATGACGCCATAATCCTTCCCATGCCAAGACTCATCATCGCCCTCTCCACCGCATTGCTCACCACCAGCGCCTCCGCCGAAATCACCCTCGTGCGCGATGGGCAGCCGCAGGCCGTGATCATAGTGCCGGAGGGGCTTTACAAGCACATCCAAAAATCTGCGGAACAGTTGACCGGCGATGGCTCGGTGGTGCCGCTGGCGGGGGTGGAGCTGGCGGATTATCTGGGGAAGGTTTGCGGCACGCGGCCTCAGATGGGCACGGAGACGCAAAAGGGACTGCCTGAGGGGCCGCGCATCTACGTGGGGCACTGCAAGGCGAATGCGGACCTCGCGCCGAAACCGGAGGAAATGGTGGTTTTGACGCGAAACGGCGATTTGCACCTCTGCGGCGGTGATTCAGGGCCGGGCGGCATGATTTGCAAAGGCACGCTCTTTGCCGTGTATGACTTCATCGAGCGGGAACTCGGCGTGCGCTGGCTTTTTCCCGGTGAGCATGGTGAGGTGGTGCCAAAGCGGGCGACGATCACGATTGCGGATTTGAACCGCCGCGAGCAACCACGCATCGCCAAGCGCAAACTGCGCAATGTGGCGGTGTCGCGTGAGGAGACCTTTGCGCCGGTGTTGGAGAAGTGGGGCGTGTCGCTGGAGGCATGGAAAACGACGCAGGGCGAGGCGGCGACCGGCCCGTGGCATCGGCGGATGCGGCTGGGGCAGCGCATCGAGATCCATGGCGGTCATGCGTTTGCTGGGTGGTGGGAAAAACATGGCAAGGAGCATCCCGAGTGGTTCGCGCAGCAACCCGATGGCAGCCGCACGCAGACGCCGGAGCGGGAGCGGCTGTGCAAATCGAACGCTGCGATGTGGGATGAGATCGCACGGGTGAAGATCGCGGAGTTCAAAGCCGATCCCTCGCTGCTCACGGCCTCCATCTCGCCGAACGACGGCGGCAAGAACAAGTTCTGCATGTGCGAGGCCTGTCGTGCGCTCGATCCCGCCGAAGCGCCGAAGATCCTCGGTGATTCACAGCTCATTGATCCCGCCACAAAGCAGCCCTTTGCCGAATACCCATCGCTCAGTGATCGCACGTTCACGTTCTTCAACGAGATCGCCACCCGCGTGGGCCGCGAGATGCCGGACCGCGACCTAGTGGCCTATGCGTATTCGGTTTATCGCAGCGTGCCGGTGAAGGTGAAGCAGCTTCAGCCGAACCTCATCGTCGGCTATGTCGGCATGAATCTGACTGAGATCGAAGCGTGGTCAAAAATAGCGCCGAAGCTCTTCATTCGCCCGAACGACCTCGGCCCTGCCATCGACCTCGGCATGCCGCGCAACAAGGCCGCGTGGTTTGCGCAGGCCGTGAAGTTCAGTGTCGAGCATAAGGCCATCGGCTTCGACTTCGACAACGGTCACGGCAACTGGAGCGCCCACGGCCTCGATTACTACGTGCTGTGCAAAGCGATGTGGAATCCCGATCTCAATGTCGCCGCCACCATCGCTGACTACTGCCGCGCTGCGTATGGTCCGGCGGCTGAGGTGATGCAGCAGTATCACGCAGTTCTCGCCAAGATCAGCGACCAAGTCCGCGCCGACCCCGAACTCGGTCCCCGCAAGCCCCACGCCGCCCGCTTGCGCCGCTACTACTCCGAGGTGGCCCTGCAAGCTCTCGAAGCCATCCTCAAGTCAGCCCAGAGGGTGCAAGGCGATGACCCCGGCGTAAATGCCCGCATTCAAATGGCCGCCGATGCCGTAAAGTATGCCCGACTCGTCACCGCACTGCTTGAAGTCGCCCACGACAAGAAGTCATCCGCATTCACCGAGCGCCTCGCCGCCGTGGAAGCCTTTCTGAAAACCAAAGTCATCACCCCCGAACTCGCCCCGCTCCACAGCCATCGCTACCTGCGCATGGCCTTGGCGTATGTGGAGCGCGAGGTCGAATAAAACTCATCATGAAACCCACCCTCCCGCTCCTCTCCGCCCTGCTGCTCGCGCCGCTGGCCGCGCTTGCCCAAAACGATGAATCTCGCAATCTGAAGAAGCCCGAGGTGGACATCGCCACGAAAGGAGCGAAACGCGCTTGGGAGTCCGCGCCGGCTGAAAAGAAGGCGCTGTGGCAGCAGCAGCGCGAGGCTTTGACTCACATCGACCTCTCCGACGACACACGGCGGCAAACCGTCATCGCACGCGGCTCGCCGAAGCCGGGTGAGTATCACGCGCATCCGACGACGACGCTGCTGGCGGACAACAAGACGATGTTTTGCGTCTGGAATATCGGCCACGGCGGACACGGGGGGCCGATGGCTCGCAGCGATGACGCGGGTTTGAACTGGACGCGCATGGACGACGCGCTGCCGCCGAACTACGTCAACTTCAAGAACTGCCCGAGCATTTACCGAATCACCGATCCGCAGGGCAAAGAGCGCCTGTGGGTCTTTGCCGCACGCACCTTGACCGACAAGGAGAACCCCAAGCTCATCGCAGGCCGTCACGAGGGCTTCATGCCGCGCATCGTCAGCGACGACGACGGCAAGACCTGGCGCGAGCTGCCGCCCATCGGCGGGCCGATCAGCAAGGACGATCCCTTTCGCTGCATCATGACCTTCTCCAGCATCGTGCGGCTGAAGGACGGCTCAACGCTCGGCCTCTTCCATCGCGGCAGCGGCATCGGCGAGGAAGGCACGCTGCAAGTGCTACAATCCATCACCCGCGACGGCGGCTTCACCTGGTCCGCGCCCACAATCGCCTGCGACGGCACCAAACTCGACGGCAAGCACCCCTGCGAGCCTTACGTCTTCCGCTCGCCCGATGGCGGCGAACTCTGCTGCCTCATGCGCGAGAACCGCCGCAGCGGCACCAGCCTCGTCATGTTCAGCCGCGACGAGGGCAAAACATGGAGCCAAGCCGTGGACGCACCTTGGGGCCTCACGGGAGATCGTCACCACGGCATCTTTTTGCCCGATGGCCGCATGGTCATTGTCTTCCGCAACGCCTCGCCGCAGTCGAAAGACAAAGGCGGCTTCATCGCCTGGGTCGGCACCTACGACGACATCAAGCAAGGCAACCCCGGCCAATATCGCATCAGCCTGCTCAAGACCTTCAAAGACGGCTTCTACCCCGGCCTCCACCTGCTCCCCGATAGCACCATCGTCACCACAACGTATGCGAACTATCGCAAGGAAGATGTCGGCACCTCTATCGTCAGCCTCCGATTCAAAATGAGCGAGGTGGATGCAATGTCAGCCCAATCCAATTCGAAGTGAGACCATGAAAACCATTATGACCATCCTTGCCGTTGCATTGTTCCTAAATTCGAACGCATTGGCTGCGATAGACCCCGCAGGCATCGCTTTCTTCGAGCAAAAAATCCGCCCCGTCCTCGTCGAGCATTGCTACTCTTGCCACAGCGCCGAGGCCAAAAAACTCAAAGGCAACCTCTACCTCGACTCCAAAGCCGGTTGGCAAAAAGGCGGTGACAGTGGCGAGCCCGCCATCCTTCCCGGCAACCCAGAAGCCAGCCTCCTCGTCCGCTCCATCCAGCATCTTGAAGAAGACCTCGAGATGCCCCCCAAAAAACCCAAACTCCCCGACTCCGTCATCGCCGACCTCGTGACCTGGGTGAAAATGGGCGCCCCCGACCCGCGCGAGGGCGCCAAGATCGAAGCCAAGCGCGGCGACAAAACCTGGTGGTCCCTCCAGCCGAACAAAACCGATCTCAACACCGCCGGTGACATCGACGACTTCATCGCCGCCAAGCTCAAAGAAAAAGGACTCGGCTTCAACCCCCCCGCCGACTCCCGAACCCTCATCCGCCGCATGACGTACGACCTGCACGGCCTCCCGCCCACCCCCGAGGAAGTCGAGGCCTTCGTCAAGGATTGCCAGACCAACACTAGCGCTAACAAAGAACTCATTGAACGCCTCCTCGCCTCACCTCGTTACGGCGAACGCTGGGGACGTCACTGGCTGGATGTCGTCCGCTTTGGCGAATCCAACGGCTTCGAACGCAATTTCATCATCGACGATCTCTACCCCTTTCGCGACTACGTCATCCGCTCCATCAACGAGGACAAACCCTTCAATCAACTCATCACCGAGCACCTCGCCGGAGATGTCATCGGCAAAAACCGCCCCGACATCGAAGTCGGCAGCGCCTTCCTCGTCGCCGGACCCTATGACGACGTTGGCAACCAGGACAAAGTCGCCCAGGCCAACATCCGCGCCGCCACGCTCGACGACATGATCACCGCCACCAGCGGCGCCTTCCTCGGCCTCACCATCAACTGCGCCCGCTGCCACGACCACAAATTCGACCCCATCCCCACCGAGGACTACTACCGCCTCCGCGCCGCCTTCGAAGGCGTCGTCCATGGCCGCCGCGTCGTCGCCACCCCCAAGCAGCGCGCTGCCTTCGTCGCCGCCACCACTCCCCTCAACTCCCAAATCAAACGCCTCACTGAAGCCCGCGACAAACTCAACGCCGCCATCGATGCCCGCGCCAAAGCCGCCTTCGTCAAGATGACCTTCCAACGGCCCAAAATCGATCCCTTCGGCACCGAGGAATCTTTCCCGCCCGTCAAAGCCAAACACATCAAATTCGTCATCCGCAGTTTCACCAACGACCACCAGGGCAAGCTCCCCAGAGGCGGCGGTGGCGGCAAACTCACCGAGTTCCAAGTCTGGTCCATCGACAATCGCAACGTCGCCCTCGCCAGCCATGGCACCCGCGCCGAGGGCGCCAAATCCGCCACCGCCGAGGACTTCCCCGAAGCCTACGGCCCCCAATACTGCATCGATGGCCAGCGTGGCGAAGCCTGGTTCATCGGCCACCCCGCCGAACTCACCCTCACCCTCGCCCAACCCGAAACCCTTCAACGCATCACTTTCATCAACGCCCGCGGCGACCGTGACACCAACGAAAGCAAAGTCAGCGGTGCCACCCCCACCGAGTATGACATCCAAGTCAGCCTCGACGGAACCTCCTGGACGACCGTCGCCACCGACGCCGGACGTGAACCCTGGTCCCCCGGCCACGGCATCGCCAAAGCCCGTCTCCAGATCATCAAACCTCAGGAGCAAACCCAGCTCGCCACCCTCATTCAACGCATCGCCAAAACCCAGGCCCAACTCGCCGCTGTCCCGCCCCTCCGGCAAATGTGGATCGGCAACCGATCCCAACCCAAAGAACCCACCACCGTACACAAAGGCGGCGACCCCATGAAACCCGGCGACCCCGTCGTCCCCGCCAGCCTCGCCGTCCTCAATCAAGCCACCAAACCCTACCAACTCCCGCCCGATGCCGACGAAGGCCAGCGCCGCCTAGCCCTCGCCCAATGGATCACCAGCCACGAAAACCCCCTCACCCCCCGCGTCCTCGCCAACCGCGTCTGGCAGCACCACTTCGGCACCGGCCTCGTCGATACCCCCAGTGACTTCGGCTTCCTCGGCAGCAAACCCACCCACCCCGAACTCCTCGACTACCTCGCCGCCAAACTCGTCGCCAACGGTTGGAAACTCAAAGACCTCCACCGTGAAATCCTCCTCTCGAGAACCTATCAGCAAAGCGCTGCAGGCCATCCAGATGGTCTCAAGCAGGACAAATCCGCCCGCCTCCTCTGGCGCTTCCCACCCCGCCGCCTCAGCGCCGAGGAACTCCGCGACACCCTGCTCACCGTCGCCGGTCAGATGAAGCTCGAACCCATGGGCGGCCCCGGCTTCCGCCTCTACAAATTCACCCAGAACAACGTCTGCACTTACTTCCCGCTCGATGCCCACGGCCCCGAAACCTACCGCCGCGCCGTCTATCATCAAAACGCCCGCGCCAGCGTCGTCGACGTACTCAATGACTTCGATCTTCCCGACATCGCCTTCGCCGCCCCCAAACGCGCCAACACCACCACCCCCCTGCAAGCCCTCACCCTGCTCAATCACAGCTTCACCCTCGACATGGCCAAATCCCTTGCGGCTCGCATCCAATCCACCGACCCCGTCACAAATGCCTACGCCCTCGCCTTCCAACGCCCCCCCACCGAAAAAGAACACCAAGCCGCCACGCAACTCATCACCACCCACGGCCCCGAAGCCTTCTGCCGCGCTCTCCTGAACGCCAACGAACTCCTCTACCTCGAATGAAGCACGTTACCATGCCCCCGTGCCCAACGATGAAAGCCATCCTCATTCACCTCCTCACCCCGCTACTGCTTGCTCTGGCCGGACTGCATGCCGCCTCCGCTCCATCGCCCGCGGGCAAGCCAAACATCCTCCTGTTCTTGGCCGACAACTGGTCCTGGCCCCACGCCGGCGTGTTGGGCGATCCCACCGCAAAGACACCCGTCTTCGACCGCATGGCTCGTGAGGGCGTTTTGTTCCACCAAGCCTTCTGTCCCGTCCCGTCCTGTTCGCCCACTCGCTCGTCTATTCTGACAGGACGCGCCGCACACCAACTCGAAGATGCCGCCAGCCTGTGGAGCGCCTTCCCGAGCAAGCTGAAAGTCTTCACCGATGCCCTGCGCGCCGCAGGTTACGAGGTCGGCTTCAGTGGCAAAGGCTGGTCCCCGGGCAACTACAAAGACTATGGCTGGACCGAAAATCCGGTGGGCAAACAGTTCAAAGATTTCGCCGAGTTCATCGCTCAGCACGACCCGGCGAAGCCCTTCTTCTTTTGGAGCGGCAATACCGACACTTCCCTGAACAAGTGGCGCTACGATCCAGACGGCTGGGCGGGTCTCGACCCGGCTTCCGTCAAGGTGCCACCCGAATTGCCAGACTCGCCCACCGTCCGCACCAACCTCCTCGCCTACTACGGCGCCGTCGGTCGCGTGGATGCGGATGCCGGCCGTTGTGTCGCCGAGCTGGAGAAACTCCATCTCCTTGATGAAACCCTCGTCGTTTACACCAGCGACAACGGTTGGCAAATGCCTCGGGGCCTTGCCAATTGCTACGACACCGGCACCCGTGTGCCGCTCGCGATTCGCTGGGGCAGCAAGCTCCAGGCGGGTCGCCAGGTGGATGACTTCATCAATCTCACCGATCTTGCCCCCACCTTCCTCCAAGCCGCCGGCTTGACGCCCTCCGCCGACATGACCGGCCGCAGTTTTCTCGACTTGCTACTTGGCCAACCCTCAGCAATAGCCCGCGACCACGTCTTCTTGGAACGCGAGCGCCATGCCAACGTCCGGCGGGGAGGCCTGAGCTATCCCATCCGTGGCATCCGCACCAAGGACTTCCTCTACCTCTGGAACATGCGCCCCGACCGCTGGCCCGCCGGCGACCCAAAGGCCTATTTCGCCGTCGGTGACTATGGCGACGTGGATGGCTCCCATGCAAAAGCGTTCATCCTCGCCAACCTCGGCCAGCCGGAGATGAAAAAGTTCTTCGACCTTTCTTTCGACAAGCGCCCCGGCGAGGAACTGTTCGACCTGCGCACCGATCCACACCAACTCACCAACGTCGCCAACCGCTCCGAATATGACGCCACCCGGCAGGAACTCCGCGGCCGCGTCGAGCGTTGGATGCGCGAAACGGCCGACCCCCGTGTGGACCCCACCTATGACGCGTGGGACAAATACCCCTACTTCGGTGGAGCCATGGTGGACAAGGACGGCAAGCCGTTGCCAAAAGGAAAAAGCCGAACCAAGCAATGAAAGCCATCATGAAACACCCCTTCGCCATTTTCATCCTTCTAGGGTCCGCGCTCCCTGCGGCAGACACTCCAAAACCCGTTCTCATTCACGAAACGTTCGATGCCCCCTTTGACGCCAGTCGATTCACCACACCAATCCCAAACAAGAATACCGAAGTCCGGGATGGAGCGCTTTGGACGCGCGGCTCCAGCGGTGGGAAGTACCCTCCGATGGTTTATCTGCCCGTCGAAGGCAGCGACCTCACCATCTCGTTTCGATATCGGCATCTAGCTGAAGGCGGTTGGCTTTGGTTCTTTGTCGATGGTGATGACGGCTTCGGCAGCGTCGATCATATGCTGCGTGTGAAGTTGCTTCGGGACGGTGTGCACCTGGAGGTGGATGCGCATTCCAAAGACGAGCATCATCCGTTGCGTCAGAACAAGCGGCCTGCGGATCAGGTCAGCGGCGCGTTTCGGCTGAATGAGCACCTCCCCCTGGAGAAAGTGGACCTGAATCGCAATGACTGGCATGAGGTCAAACTCGCCTTTCACGGTGAGCAGGTGGTCATCAGCATCGATGGCAACCTATGGAGCAAGACGCTAACTCGGGCCAACTTTAACGCAGGCAAACGCAAGCTGCTGTGGATGCAGAACGGCGGCCAGAAAGGGATCGAAATCGACGACGTTCACGTCCAAGCCACTTTGCCCACCCCCTAACCGCACAGCCATGCATCGACTCCTCACAACCCTCGCTCTCCTGACCCTCACATTCACCTCGGCAGCCTTGGCTCAGAAGGACAAACCCCTATTGCATGATGCCGCGCTACCCGAAATCGCCGCACCCAGCTTCGCAGAGCCGTTGTCGGTCCCGTTTGTCACGTCAAAGGGCCAGTGGATCCCTTCAGACGGTGTCCTCAGCGTAGTGGACATCCCCGCGGAGAAGCACATCCCGGTGCTGCATCACAAAATCGGCCTGGCCAGTGCGGTGATCGAGTTGGAGTTCCGGTTGGATGGACCTGGATCATTCCTCGTCGGCTGTGATTCGAGTAAGCACGTGGGTCGCGTGGTCATCAACACAAAGGGCCTGAGCATCGCCGAAGACTCGGTGAAACCGTCAAACACCATCGCCGAACTCCCCCTCGCCGTGAAGCAGGCCGAGTGGCATAAGCTCCGTGTCGAATGGAAAGGCGACCAAATGGCCGCCCGTCTTGATGGCAACGAACTCCGCGCCCAACACCCCTTTCTTGCCACAGAGAAGAGCCGCAGTTGGCTTGCCGCCTCACAGACAGTGAAAGTCCGCAACCTCAAGATCAGCGGCGAGGCGTCTCCTGTGAAACCTTGATCGGTCAACTGCGGAAAAAGCAGGACTGTGGACGGTCCGGGCGGGTGACTTGATCGATCGAGGGGGCAAGGATTTTTGGACTTCCCGGGTGCCTTGGGCGTTGCGCACCGAGGCGGTCGCGCTAATGTCACGGCTCCCAAATCCCTCCTCCGCTCATGTCCGCCAAAATCATCTACACCCTCACCGACGAAGCTCCACTCCTCGCCACCTACTCACTGCTGCCCATCGTGAAGGCCTTCACCAAGGCGGCAGGTATCGAGGTCGAGACGCGCGACATCTCCCTCGCCGGTCGCATTTTGGCCCAGTTCGGACAGCAGGACGATGATTTGGCCTACCTCGGCAAACTTTGCCTCGAACCGACCACGAACATCATCAAGCTCCCGAACGTCTCCGCGTCGCAGCCCCAGCTCAAGGCAGCGATCGCCGAACTTCAGGCCCAAGGCTACAAGTTGCCCGATCTCCCCGAAAACCCGCAGACCGACGAAGAAAAGGAAATCAAAGCGAAATACGCCAAGGTCATGGGTTCAGCGGTCAACCCCGTGCTCCGCGAAGGCAACAGCGACCGCCGCGCTCCGAAAGCCGTCAAAGACTACGCCAAAGCCCACCCGCACTCGATGGGCAAATGGTCCGCCGATTCCAAGACCGCCGTCGGCACCATGGGCAAAGACGATTTTTTCTCCAATGAGAAATCCGTCACCGTCGCCGAAGCCACTGAGCTCAGCATCACCTTCACCGCCAAAGACGGCACTCAGAAAGTCCTCCTCCCCAAACTCGCCCTCAAAGCCGGCGAGATCATGGACGCCACGAAGATAAGCAAGAAGGCCCTCGTCGCCTTCTTCGAGCAGCAGATCGCCAAGGCGAAGGCCGATGGCGTGCTCTTCTCGCTCCACATGAAGGCCACCATGATGAAGGTCAGCGATCCCATCATCTTCGGTCACGCCGTCAGCGTCTTCTTCAAAGACCTCATCGCCAAACACGCCGCCACGCTCGCCGAGATCGGCGTCAATTTTAACAACGGCTTCGGCGACCTCATCGCGAAGCTCGACAAACTCCCCGCCGACAAAAAAGCCGAGATCGAGGCCGACATCCAGGCCGCCTACGCCAGCGGCCCTGCCTTGGCCATGGTGAACAGCGACAAAGGCATCACCAATCTCCACGTGCCGAGCGACGTCATCGTCGATGCCTCCATGCCCGCCATGATCCGCGGCGGTGGCAAAATGTGGAACGCCGCCGGCAAGGAGCAGGACACGTTGGCGGTCATTCCGGACAGCAGCTACGCCGGCATCTACCAGGCCACGATCGACTTCTGCAAACAGAACGGCGCTCTCGATCCGAAGACCATGGGCAGCGTGCCCAATGTAGGCCTCATGGCCCAGGCCGCCGAAGAATACGGCAGCCACAACAAGACCTTCGAAGCCCCCGCCGACGGCACCATCAAAGTCACCGACACCGCCGGCAACGTGCTCTTCGAACACGCCGTCGAGCAGGGCGACATCTGGCGTGCCTGCCAGACCAAGGACGCCCCCGTGCAGGATTGGGTCAAACTCGCCGTCAACCGCGCCCGCGCCTCGCAGACCCCCGCCGTCTTCTGGCTCGACAAATCCCGTGCTCACGACGCCCAGATCATCGCCAAGGTCGAGAAATACCTCAAAGACCACGACCTCACCGGCCTCGACATCCGCATCCTACCGCCCGCTGAGGCCTGCACCTTCAGCTTGGAGCGCATCGTCAAAGGTCAGGACACCATCTCCGTCACCGGCAACGTCCTCCGCGACTACAACACCGACCTCTTCCCCATCCTCGAAGTCGGCACGTCCGCCAAGATGCTCTCCATCGTCCCGCTCATGAACGGCGGCGGCCTCTTCGAAACTGGTGCCGGCGGCTCCGCGCCGAAGCACGTGCAGCAGTTCTGCGAAGAGAACTACCTCCGCTGGGACAGCCTCGGCGAGTTCTTCGCCCTCGCCGCGTCCTTCGAGCACCTAGCCGACACCTTCAAGAATCCGAAGGCCACAGTCCTCGC
Organism: Verrucomicrobiaceae bacterium; assembly: GCA_947440575.1. Classification (GTDB taxonomy): domain Bacteria; phylum Verrucomicrobiota; class Verrucomicrobiia; order Verrucomicrobiales; family Verrucomicrobiaceae; genus JAGRPD01. The sequence continues at coordinate 2,901 of CANETF010000022.1, read as the reverse complement.
CGACACCCTCGACGCCGCCAACGGCAAGTTCCTCGAGAACGACCGCAGCCCCGGCCGCAAACTCGGCACCATCGACAACCGCGGCAGCCACTTCTACCTCTGCCTCTACTGGGCCCAGGAACTCGCCGCCCAAACCGCAGACGCCGACCTCGCGAAGACCTTCAAACCCATCGCCGAGTCCCTCACCTCCAACGAGCCCAAGATCGTCGCCGAACTCCTAGCCGTCCAAGGCCAGAAAGCCGACGTCGGCGGCTACTACAAACCCGACAACGCCAAAGCCGATGCCGCCCTCCGCCCGAGCGCCACGCTGAATGGCATCTTGGCGGGGGTTTGAGTTTTTCTCAATCGGCTCGTTGAGAGCCTCCGCGTTGCCTTACTGCTTTGCCAAGTGCGTTCAGCATTTGGCTAACAAAAGGCATTTGCCGAGCCTCCTCAACAGTAAGCCTCATGTGCCCTTGTTCGTTGATTGAGTAAACGCTCAAGCCAAGTTTCTTGGCGTGAGTTGACGCAAAGAAGCAAAACAGAATGCCATTGATGATCACGCGATATACGTTGTGCCCGTTGGCACGAGTCCTATCTGGTGGCATCAACCAGCCGACGTCAAAATGACCATCGATCAGCACGGGGCATAAAAGGCATGGATAATCGTCAGCGGCGAGTGGGTCCGAATTCAAAAGGCATACACGCAACCTTTCCTCCAAAGGACCGAGCTGAACTTTTTTCCAAAACTCGCCCTTGGCCACGCTCATCCGCCACAACAGCGACAGTAGGAAGAGTTTGAATTTCGGGTAATCAATTCCGTGCAGATGAATCGCCTTCTCAGATTTGGAAAGCAACTTTGCTTCGTCATCAAAGAGAACCCTGCACGCATAGTCCTCCCATTTCGAGATATGCACCTCACACTTGTCGCACAACAATTTCTCTCGAAGCCCCTTCTGTTCGAACTTGTCGCGCTTGTCTGCATCTGATGAGATGACATGCATCCGATGCTTGGCGTCATAAATCGGCTTATACTGGAACTCCGGGATGATATGCGAGTTCCGCAAGGGCTCAGAGGAAAGGCACAGAGCGCATTTCATAACAGATTTGGAATTCGAGAGTGATTCGAGTTGTTCCTGTGTGCCGTCAACCAGCTGCTTTAGCCCAGTTTTCCAAGCTCATCGTCGCCACCTTTCAGCCAGAGTTTCGGCTCGCTCAAGACGCGATTCACAAAGGCATCCTTCTTCGACTTCTTCAGCCGCCACTCCTCCACGGTGAGGCAGTGAGGATTGATCTCCCGGCCCAAAAGCTCCGAAACGCCTCGCAACGCCGGTGTCACCTTCCGCAGTCCCGCCGTGCCGATCAGCATCACATCTACATCGCTCTCCGCTTTCGCGGTTCCCGACGCCATCGAGCCGAAAACGAAGGCCAGCTCGATCCCCGGCACCTTCTCCAGCGCCTTTCGCAGCTCCGGCACGATCCCCGTCGTCTTCAACACCAACCCGCGAAGCTCCGGAAACAAGGGATGCATCGTCTCTGCTCGGTAATAAAGCCGGTTGCCATCCCGCTCGCTCTTCACCAGTCCGATCTCCTGAAGATACCCCAGTTCCTTCTGCATCGCTGCTGGAGTCATCCCTGCTAGGCGTGCCAGATCGCGGACATGCGCCTCCTTGCCTGGCTCGGCAAAAAGCAGCCGGAACACCTCCGCACGTGCTTTGGGGAAAATGGCGGTCAATTCCATCATTGTTCACCGAAAGTAAACGAATGAACACTTTTAGTAAACAGGCATTTTTGTCTTGTGCTGATTCAAATAGCTCCGCCGCCGTCATCAAAGCGTCGTAAAGGCGTCACAATCCAGAACCTTTCCATCAAATGACCGTAATCCACCTGCGCGCCGCTTGACTCATAACTTGACTTATACTTGACTCATCTGCCTACCGTCCTCCACGGCCAGGCTTGAGGTCCACTGGCTCGTCCATTGGCAGCAGCGCTTCAGGATACGGTGTCGGAGTGATGGTGGACGACGACTTGGGGGAAGGCGATGTGCCAGCCGTGGGTGTTGCAGCTTTCGACGGCGATTTGCTGCAGCAGGCGTCGCAGTTCGAGGTATTGGTCCGCTGCAGCACCTGAGAATTTGGCGATCAAGCCGAGGTCGAGGGACGAGCTGGCGGCTTCTTTGAAGGTGACGCTCAATTCCAGCAGGTGCGCGGCGGGGACTCGTTCGAAGAGGCCGGTGCGGAGGTCGGCCTGGAGTTGGGCGGGAATTTCGCGGGTGATCTGAGCTTGGTGGCGATAGTCAAGGCCGAGGGTGGAACTGACGAGGAAGCCTTCGCTGAGATTGGCGGGCTGAAGTTTGACAAACTCGGGCGTGGGAATGAGACGGGTGATGCCGCCGCGGAAGCTGATCTCAACGAAATCGGGACTGATATGATTGACTTTGGCAAGCAGATCGTCGGGTAGCAGGAGCATATCGCCGGTGCGGCAGGGAAACCAGGCTTCGTGGCCCTCTTGGCGGGAGGTCATGGTCATGAGTTGCTCCAAGGGAACCCGCAGGCCTGGACCATCAATGCAGGGATTGGTCATTCGTGTTTGCAGGTTGATGGTTCCAACGCGCCAGGGCACACCCTCAATGAGCACGCGCTCTCCTTCTCTGGCGGATCCCAGGTTGAGCAACATGCGAACCTGCTCGAAGTACTGAGTCAGTCCGTTCTTTGCTGCGATGGCAATGCCAAGCAGAATCAACATGGCGATCCCCCCGAGAAGCCAGTCTCCACTGGCATACAGAACCGCAAGGGCGGCCAGGGTTCCGAGCGCAACGCTTAGCGCTTGGTTCAGGAGTCCAAGCAAGCGCGAGAAAAAGCTCAGCTTTTCCATCTTTGAGATGGGCACAATTTTGAGCCCATAAAAATACAAGAGCCGAAG
>CANETF010000021.1 GCA_947440575.1 Verrucomicrobiaceae bacterium | reverse complement strand
CGCTGGATTATCAGCGGTCGTTCTGGAAGTTTGTGGGAATCTGCGCGGTGGTGATGATCAGCCTGTATGTGCTGGTGGTGGTTGGGGCGATCGTTGTTGCGGGGATCGCGGGGGCGGCGGCTGCGAGTGGCGCGGGCGGGATTGGGGGGTGAGCGGTGGGGCGTTTGCCGTTGCTGTTTTCAATTGAGTGTGCTGGTGGAATGACACGCTAAAGCATGAACAACGTGCGATTCAATGACACGCTGAAGCGAGAACAACGTGCGATTCAATGAACCCAGCGTTAGCGGGAGAGGAGGTCTTGGCCTCGGTAGTGGACGTGGGTGACTTGGCCTTGGAGGGTTTGGTTGAGGAAGGGGGTGTTTTTGCTTTTCGACTTCATGAAGTCGGGCGTGAAGGTGGTGGAGCGGGAGGGGTCGAAGAGGATGAATTCGGCGAGGTTGCCCTCTTTGATTTCGGTATCGGGGAGTTTGATGAGGCGGCGGGGTTCGTTGGCGTAGCGTTTGACGAGGAGGTCCCAGCCGAAGGCACCTTTGGCGATGTAGTGGTGGAAGAGGGAGGGGAGGGCGGTTTCGAGGCCGGTGATGCCGAAGGGGGCGCTGGCGAAGTCCTGATTTTTTTCGAACTCGGTGTGGGGGGCGTGGTCGGTGGCGATGACGTCGAAGATGCCGTCGATGAGACCCTGCAGGAGCGCGGCGTTGTCGGCAGCGGTGCGCAGGGGCGGGTTCATTTTGTAGTGGGTGTCGTAGTTGCCGATGTGCTCGTGATTGAAGATGAGGTGGTGGGGGGCGACCTCGCAGGTGACGCGGATGCCGCGGTCTTTGGCGCGGCGAATGGTGTTCATGCCGAGCGCGGTGGAGACGTGCTGGATGTGGAGGTGGACGCCGATGTATTCGGCGAGGCGAATGTCGCGGGCGATGCAGATTTCTTCGCTGATGGACGGGATGCCCTGGAGGCCGAGGCTGTAGGAGACGCTGCCTTCATGCATGCAGCCTTTACCGGAGAGTTCTTTGACTTCGCAATGGCTGGCGAGGGCGAGGTCGAACTGTTTGGCGTACTCCATGGCGCGGCGGAGAACCTGGGGGTTGCTGACGGAGTCGCCATCGTCGGTGAGGTAGACGACGCCGCGGCCTTTCATGCCGGCGATGCCGGCGAGTTCTTCACCTTTGCGACCTTTGGTGATGGCGCCGGTGGTGAAGACGGAGGGCCAGATGCGGGATTTTTCGCGGGCGATGTCGAGGACGTTTTGGACGGCGGCGGCGCTGTCGATGGCGGGGTTGGTATTGGGCTGGAGAACCATGCCGGTGATGCCGCCGTTGATGGCGGCTTCGGAGCAGGAGAGGATGGTTTCTTTGTCCTCGCGTCCGGGTTCGCGGGCGTGGACGTGGACGTCGAAGAGGGAGGGGAGGAGGATCTGACCGGCGCAGTCGATGACGGTGGCGTCTGAGGGGGGATCGATGGAATCGGCAACGCCAGTGATGCGGTCACCTTCGACGAGGACATCGGCGCGGCGGGGTTCGCGGTGGTATTCGGAGGCGATGAGGGCGGCGCGGTAGAGGCGTTTCATGAATGGGGACGATGGTGGGCGGTTTGGGAGGGGAAATCAAGGGGGTGTGACAAACAAAACGGAGAGCCGGTGAGGGCTCTCCGTCGAGATGTTTGGATTGAGATGGAGAAGGGGAGGAATCAGGCGTCGCCTTTTTTCTCAGGGGCGGGGGCGGGTTTGTCGCCTTCGCCTTCGAGAGGGGGGCGGGGTTTGCCGGAGCCTTCGCCGCCTTGTTGAGGGGGGCGACGGAAGCCGCCTTCACCGCCACCGCCGGGAGGGCGGCCTGCGCCGGGGGCGCCGCCAGGGCCTTCGCCGCGAGACATGCCACCACGGCCCATCATTTCGCGCATTTTGGCCATGCCTTGGGTGAATTCTTCACGGGAGAGTTGGCCGTTGCCGTCCTGGTCCATGCGACCAAAGGCCTGTTCCATGAAGGCGGCGGCGCCTTCGGGGCGAGGGCCGCCTTCAGGGCGGGGTCCACCTTCGGGACGGTCGCCGTCTGGGCGAGGGCCACCTTCTGGGCGGCGCATGCCTTCGCCTTCAGGGCGGTCGCCGTCTGGACGAGGGCCACCTTCTTCGGGTGGGCGACGGAAGCCGCTGTCGCCTTCGGGACGACGCATGCCTTCGCCGTCTGGGCGGCGCATGCCTTCGGGGCCGCCGCGTCCGCCAGCGGCGCGCATGCGTTCGGCGATTTGAGAGACTTCGGCTTCATCGACGAAGCCGTCAGTGTTGGCGTCGATGCGGGCGAAGGCTTCTTCCATTTCGGCGGCGCGGGCTTTGATGAACTCGTCTTTGCTGACTTTGCCATCGCCGTCGGTGTCGGAGCGTTTGAGCATGTCGGCGGGGTTGCGGCCTTCGGGTCCGCCGGGGCCGCCAGGGGGACGCGGGCGGTCGCCGTCCTGGCCGAAGCTGGTGGTGGCGAGGAGGGCGCCGAAGAGGAGGGTGGATTTGATTTTCATGATGTGGTGGTTTGGAGGTTGGGGCTGGGGCCGGTCATATGAGGGGCCAGTCCTTGTGACGGGAAGTGTAACCGGGGGTGTGGCGAATGGTTGCGGAGGGGATGAAAAATTGTGGTGGGAAACGCATTCTGGCGAATGCGCCTACGTGGGTGAAGGGTTGCGTTGGGGGCGGGTCTGGGTTTGATGGGGGATGGCGAGAGAGTACCAACTGCACCGGAAAACGGATCGGCTGACGCGCATTGATTATGCGAAGGAGCTGAATGCGCAGCAGCATGCGGCGGTGACGAGTCCGCCGGGGCAGGCGTTGGTGATTGCGGGTGCGGGGTCGGGTAAGACGCGGACGTTGACGTATCGAGTGGCTTACCTTTTGGACAATGGGATTCAGCCGGACAACATTTTGCTACTGACCTTCACGAACAAGGCGGCGCGTGAGATGCTGGAGCGGGTGCAGGCGTTGGTGCCGGTGGAGACGCGGCAGTTGTGGGGGGGGACGTTTCACTCGATTGGGAATCGGTTGCTGAGGCATCACGCTGAGTTGGTGGGTTTTCGGAAGGGGTTTTCGATCATGGATCGGGAGGATCAGAAGGGGCTGATGGATGCGGTGGTGGGGTCGAGCGGGATCGATGTGACGAGTTTTCGGATGCCGAAAGCGGAGGTGCTGGCGGAGATTTTTTCGCTGGCGGAGAACACGCTGTGCGATGTGAACGAGGTGCTGGCGGCGAGGTTCCCTTACTTCGACAAGGTGGCGGGGCAGATTCAGCATTTGCGGGAGCTGTATGAGGCGAAGAAGAAGGAGACGAACAGCATGGACTTTGATGATTTGCTGTCGAAGACGGTGCAGTTGCTGAAGGAGAATGAGGAGGTGCGGGCGCGGTTTCAGCGGCAGTTTCAGTTTGTGCTGGTGGATGAGTTTCAGGACACGAATTTGCTGCAGTGCGAGCTGGTGGATTTGTTGGCGGGGCCGGGTGGGAATCTGATGGTGGTGGGGGATGATGCGCAGAGCATTTACTCGTGGCGAGGCGCGGATGTGGGGCACATTTTGAATTTTCAGGAGCGGTATCCGAAGGCGGTGGTGCACAAGATTGAGGTGAACTATCGGTCGGTGCCGGAGGTGTTGGATTTGGCGAATGCAGTGATCGCGGAGAATCGGGGGCAGATTCGGAAGGAGCTGAGGGCGGATCGGGAAGGGGGCAAGATGTTACCTGCGCTGGTGGTGCTGGACAATCCGCAGGCGCAGGCTTCGTTTGTGGGGCAGCGGATTTTAGAGCTGTTGGATGAGGGGATGGAGTTGAATGAAATCGCGGTGATTTATCGGGCGCATTATCACTCACTGGACATCCAGATGGAGCTGACGAATCGGGGCATTCCGTTTCAGATCACGAGCGGGTTGCGATTCTTCGAGCAGGCGCATGTGAAGGATGTGGCGGCGTTCATGAAGTTTGCGGCGAACCGACAGGATGAGGTGAGTTTTTTGAGGTTGGTGCGTTTGGTGCCGGGGGTGGGGACTGCGAGTGCGATGAAGATGTGGAATGAGTGGCTGAAGAGTGCGGCGTCGGGGGCGGATCTGGGGAAGGAGGCGCTGCATGCGGCGCTGCATGGGATGAAGGTGCCGAAGAAGGCGGCGCAGGTGTGGGAGCAGTTTGCGTGGACGCTGGAGGAGCTGGTGGATGAGGCGGGCAAACTGGCGCTGCCGGCGTTGATGATTCGGAGTGTGGTGGACGGGGTGTATGAGGAGTACATGAAGACGAAGTTTCAGAACTTCGAGCAACGGATGCAGGATCTGGAGAGTCTGAGTTCGTTCAGTGAGCGGTTCCAGGATGTGACGGAGTTTTTGAGTCAGCTGGCGCTGCTGTCGGGGGTGGACACGGACAACAAGCCGGGGGATGAGCAGGCGGAGAAGGAGGCGGTGACGCTGACGACGGCGCATCAGGCGAAGGGATTGGAGTGGAAGGTGGTGTTTGCGGTGTGGCTGGCGGACGGGATGTTTCCGCACAGTCGGGCGGTGGAGGAGGGCGGGGAAGAGGAGGAGCGGCGGTTGTTTTATGTGACGGTGACGCGGGCGAAGGATGAGTTGTATTTGATTTATCCGCTCATCTGGCATCAGGCGCGTGATGGGGATGTGTTGCAGCGTCCGTCGCGGTTTGTGGCGGATTTGTCGGGGGATTTGTATGAGGCTTGGAATGTGCGGTCGGCGTGGTGAGGTTTTTGTTCTCGGTTCTCGGTTCTCGGTTCTCGGTTTTTGAGGCGAGGACGAGGGTGATGGGGAGTGTGAGGATTAGGGGGTGACAGGGGGTGGGGGATTTGATAGAGGGAGGGGATGTTGACGCGGCGAAATTTGGTTTTGGGATTGCTGGTGGCTTTGGTGCTTTGGCTGGGGTGGACGGCGGTGGGGGTGTTTGGGCGGTCGTTGGAGGAGCAGGTGCTGGATGCGCAGGAGAAGTTGATTCGGGCGGTGGAGCGTCGGGATTGGGACGCGGTGAAGGGGATGCTGACGATGGATTACGTGGATGAGACGGGGCACGATCCGGAGTCGGCGGTGGGCGATGGACGGCAGGCGTTGGCGCACTTTTTTTCGCTAACGATCACGCATGAAGTGACGGAGGTGTGGGCGGTGCATAATGTGGGGATGGTGCAGTGCCGGATCAAGCTGGAGGGGAAGGGGGCGGGGTATAGCGAGGTTGTGATGAGCACGGTGAACGGGATGAAGGAGCCGTGGGTGTTTGACTGGCACAAGAAGGGGCGGTGGCCTTGGGATTGGAAGGTGGTGATGGTGCACCATGATGAGTTGGCGGGGCGGGTGGGAAGCTTTGAGCGGTGAGGGGCACGCAGAGGTGCAGAGAGGTTTAGAGGCGCAGAGGGGAGGGATGGAGGCAGTGGGCGAATGAGGGTCAGGGGTTGAGGCGGGACCAGGTGGTGGGGAGGCGGGATTGGATGAGGTGGCGGGAGGTGGGGGGGAGTTTTTCGGGGGTCATGGGGATGTTGAGGGTGTCCTGGCGGTCGAGGTGGCCGGGCTGGCGGCGGTATTTGTAGGCGTGGTCGAGGGCGCCGGTTTCGGTGAGTTGGATGCCGGGGAATTGGGGGTTGGGGACGGAGAGGAAGAAGAGGTCTTTTTCGGTGACGAACGGGGTGCCGGGTTTGTGTCGGAGGCGGGTGGAGGCGAGGGCGCGGAAGAGTTCTTTGGCGGTCCATTCGGCTGGGTTCACGTAGGTGAGCGTGGGGGCGATGTGAGGGGTGTAGGCGGGATCGCTGTGGAGGGTGGCGAAGGCGGAGTCGATGTCTTTTTTGGCAAGGGGGAAATGGGTGCAGCCGAGGATGATTTTTTGCAGGGGCGGGCCGTTGGGGTGGGTGGTGCGATGGGTGTCGACGAGGGATTTGACATCGGCGGCGATTTGGTCGGCGAGGGAAGTGGCAAAGGCGGGGTCGCCTTCGATGACGCCGGCGAGGGCGGGGCTGCCGAATTGGGTGATGGTGGCGGCGGGGCGTCCGGCGAGGCCGCGGGTGCTTTGGATGGCTTTGGGGTAGGCGCCGCTGGAGCAGGTGCCGACGGTGGCGAAGACGGCGACGCTGCCGTCTTCGGGAGCGGAGAGGAGGCCGCGGGCGCCGGCTTCGACGACGCCGACGACGGGGATGGAGAGGTTCAATTCTTTGATGAGGGCGCGGAGGTCTTCGAGGCCGTAGGCGGTGGCGGTGTTGCAGGCGATGACGAGGGCTTTGACGGAGGGTTTGGGTTGGGGAGTGGGGGAGGCGGGGTCGGTGGAGTCGTGGCGATTGCCGAGGAGGAAGAGGGCGTCTTTGAGGATGAGTTCGCGGAGGTAGGGGAGGTTGTTTTCGGCGGAGTAGTTGCCGTAGGGCATGTTGGCTTGATCGCCAAAGTAGATGAAGCGTTCGTTTTCGAAGTCGGGACGGCCGTCGGGTCCGGGGGCGAGGGAGTCGTTGTGGAAGGTGTCGATTTTGAGGATTTCTTCGAGGACGGTGAGGCCGCCGATGCCGGAGTCGAACACGCCGATGGGGAGGTCGGGCGTGTCCTTGGAGGTGAAAGTGATGTCCAGAGAGAAGGGGACGTCGCCGGTGGGATGGGATTTGACGTGGGAGACGACTTTTTCCAGGACGGGATCGGCTTGAGCGAGAAGAGCGGCGGCGAGGAAAACGAGGGTGCGCATGGGGATCAGATGACGGGGGTGAGGAGGGGCTTTTGCGCGAAGTGGGCGTCGAGGTTGTCGAGGCAGAGTTGGCCCATGGCGGTGCGGGTTTCGGTGGTGGCGCTGCCGACGTGAGGGAGGAGGACAGCGCGGGGATGGTTGATGAGGGCGGGTGGAAGATGGGGCTCGTGTTCGAAGACGTCGAGTCCGACATTGTGGATGAGATTTGACTCGAGGGCGTGGATGAGGGCGGCTTCATCGACGACGGAGCCGCGGGCGATATTGATGAGGGTGCCGGTGGGGCCGAGGGCGGAGAGGATGGTGGCGTCGACGAGGTGATGCGTGGCGGGGCCGCCGGGGCAGGCGAGGATGAGGAAGTCGGAGGCGGTGGCGAGGTCGATGAGGGAGGGGGGGTAGGTGTGGGGGACGGGCTGGGGGTGGCGGCTGTGGTAGGCGATGGTCATGCCGAGGGCGGTGAGGCGGGTGGCGATGGCTTTGCCGATGCGGCCGAGGCCGAGGATGCCGGCGGTTTTGCCGCGCAGGGCGCTGGCGAGAGGGAAGGGGCCTTGGGGCCAGGCGTTTTGGTGGAGGAAGCGGTTCGCTTCGATGAGGCGGCGGCTGGTGAGGAGGACGAGGGCGGTGGCGATGTCTGCGACATCGTCGGTGAGGACATCGGGGGTGTTGGTGAGGCGGATGCCGCGGGCGCGGCAGGCGGGGAGGTCGACGCCGTCGTAGCCGACGCCGCAGAGGGTGATGATTTCGAGGTGGGGGAGCTGGTCGAGGAGGGAGGCGGGAACTTGGGTGCTGCCGTGGCCGACGAGGGCGCGGATGGGGTAGGGGGAAGCGGTGAGGGCGGTTTCGAGGGCGGCGGGGGAGGGGGCGTGGAGGCAGTGGAAACGCTGTTCCAGGAGCGGTTGGATGGCGGGGGGCAGGGGAGCGAGGACGAGGGCGGTGGGGAGGGCCATGATGCGAGAAGTGAACGAGGACTTGAGTTTGGGGTGAAAGTCGATGAAATGAAAGGAAGCTTTTTGTTTCAACCATGCCGCCACCTGTCCAACCCGCGCCCTGCAAGCATTCCCACAGTCATTGTGCGAATGTGGATTTGATCGAGCAGGCGGTGGAGCGATGCAAGGCGACGGGGTTGAGGCGGACGCGGGCGCTGAATGATGTGCTGCATATTTTGATTGAGGCGGGGCAACCGATGACGCTGGCGGATGTGACGGAGTCGAAGCACCTGCACAGCGGGGCAGATCGGGCGACGGTTTACCGGTTGCTGATGAAGCTGGAGGAGCGGGGGATTTTGCGTCGGCTGGGACTGCATGATCGGGCGGCGTATTACACGATGGTGTTTCCGGGGCATCACAACGACTATTTGATTTGCACGAAGTGCGGGAAGATTCAGAGGCTGGAGATTTCGTGTCCGGTGGAGGCGCTGGAAAAGCAGATTTCGAAGCAGTCGGGATTTACGGGGTTGTATCACGAGTTGGAATTTTTTGGACTGTGTCCGAAGTGCTCATGATGCGATGAGGCTGGGGTTTGACGCCTGGCGTTTTATTGAAGGAAAGAGACTGACTCCATGGAAACTGCGATTGCCTACAAGATTGGAAACGAGAAGCTGATCAAGGTGCTGCCGAATGCATCGAATCGGCTGCGCGGTTTGCTGAAGAAGCAGGGACGCGAGGAGAATGGGGCGCTGCGGGTGAAGGTGATTGGAGGAGGGTGCTCGGGGTTGCAATACAAGATGGATTTGGTGGATGGGCCGATGAACCGGGACATCATGGTGACGTCGAATGAGGTGCGGGTGGTGATTGATCCGAAGAGCGCGCTGTTTGTGTCGGGATCGGAGTTGGATTACAGCGATGATTTGCAGAGCGGGGGGTTCAAGGTGAAGAATCCGAACGCGGTGGTGACGTGCTCCTGCGGGGAGAGTTTTTCGGCGTGAGGTGGAGGCTTGCTGAGGCATCAATGATCGGATGAAGCGATGATGGATGCTTTTGAACGACTGGGATTGGAGCGGGGGGCGGTTTTGGATGAGGAGGTGTTGAAGAGAGCGTGGATTGAGCATGGGCGGGCGGTGCATCCGGATCAGGCGGGGGGTGATGGTGCTTTGAGTGCGGAGATCAATGCGGCGTATGAGATGCTAAGGGAGCCGGAGGGACGGTTGAAGCATTTGCTGGAGTTGGAGCATCCGGAGGAGTCGGCGGTGTGGGCGACGGTGCCGATGGAGGAGGGGCTGATGCAGGTGTTCATGAAGCTGGGACCGGTGCTGCAGCGGGTAGAGGCGTTTGCGAATAAGAAGTCGGCTGCGACGAGCGCGCTGGTGGAGGCGTTGCTAATGGGGGAGCAGATGCGGGTGCAGGAGGCGTTGGAGGAGCGAATGGAGGAGTTGAACGGGTTGCGTGAGGGGTTGGAGGCGGGATTGGTGGAGGTGGATGTTTTGCGGGCTGAAGGGGATGCTGGGAGGGCGATGGAGGCGATGCGGGTGCTGCGGGCGAAGTTTGCGTATGTGGGGAAGTGGCAGCGGCAGGCGCGGGAGGCTTTGATGAGGTTGATTTGATCGGGCTTGCTATTTGAATTTGGTGCGCCCGATTTTTCGTAATGACTCACTGGCAACATCTGGGCGCATTTTGATCTTGTCCCACAGGGTTGACAAATTGTGGGACACTTGGCATAGTCTGGGAAAGGAGATTTTATGGCAGAAGGTGTGAATGTTCGGTTCGCTGGTGAACTTCAAAGGTTCATTCAAGAACGAGTTGGGGCGTTGGGGCTCTATGCTTCAGCCAGTGAGTATATCCGCGATCTTGTGAGACGGGACTACGAGCGAGAGGAACAGCACAAGTGGGCAAGGTTACGGCAGGAGTTGAAGGCGGGAGCTGAGGCGCCAGAGAGCGATTTTGTAACATTGGAAGCTGAGAGCCTGATCGCCGAAGCCAAAGCACGGAGAGCGACGCATGGCGGTTAAGATTTATGATGCCGCTAAAGAGCGACTGATTGGTGTTTGGGATTACACAGAGCAAATGTGGGGTGAGGAGCAGGCGGACAGGTATGTTCGGGGTCTGGTCGAGGCGATCCATGCGGCTGTTGGCAAGAGGCATCGGTGGCGGCGGTTGATGGACGAAGCGCTGAAAGGAGTCTTCTTTATTCGATTCCAACACCACTATGTTTTTTTTCGTGAACTCTCGGATGGAACGCTGGGAGTCATTAGCGTTCTTCACGAGAAGATGGACATTCCTGCACGATTGAGAGAGGATTCCGAGCGTGGGGAGAATTCCTGAAATGTGGTTGAACGCTCAGACGCGTTGAACTGATCGAGAGGTCTGAAAACGCTTGGAAGCTCTTTCCATTGAAATGAAGGAGCACGGAAAGCCTTTCGAAATGAATCACGGTCACTATTTGTATTGAACCCAAACCCCATTCCCCTATGGACTCGAATTCGATCGCTGATGAACTGTCGATTGCTGCTAGTCTGGGAGAGTTTCAGCAAGTGAAAGACTTGTTGGATACTGGGGCGTCCCCTGCAGTTCCTGACTACAGGGGTTGGTTTGCAATTCATTGGGCTAGCCAAGAGGGCCACCTTGAAATCGCAAGTTTGCTGATTCATTCCGGGGCAGATCCTAATTCACTTACCGTGATTGAAGAGATCACACCCTTGATTCAAGCTGTAGGGGGAGGGCACACAGATGTTGTTAAGCTACTCCTGCAGCATGGCGCGGATCCTGAGGTGCAAATTTCATTTCTTGGAGGTGTGTCTCCAGTCAAGCTTGCCAAAAAATACAAGTTCAGGGAAATAAGCGCAATGCTTGGCGCATCAATAGAGAATAGGCGAGCGAAGGACAGTGAGTTGTGATGGTAGTTCGATTGGGGAAGGTGGAGGCGGGTTTTGTGGAAGAATGTGCAGCGGGTGTTTCCGGTTAGGTTGATTTGGAGCGGGGATGAGGCATGGTGGGGCGATGCCTCTTGATGATGCACATGCTTTTATGATGGCCGGGTTGAGTGAGCCGGATGTGGAAGAGATCCTGGCGGATCTGGAGTTCCTGCATGCGCGGGCGACTTGGCCGTATACGCTGGATCGGACGCGGGACATGGTGGTGAGTTCGCCGGATATTCTGCTGGAGTTTTTGCGGGCGGTGGAGAAGGATGCGCTGAAGAGTGCGATGATTCCGCGGCAGGTGAAGCGGTTGGTGGGGTGAGCTGTGAGGGTGGAGATGGATCTCATGCGGCTGGCGAGGCTGGAGAGGGAACGCACTCTGGCGAGTGCGCCTACGGGGTGGGGTTGACGCTGTTGGGAAGGTCTTTGATTCGCCTCGTGACGATTTGGGTTGCCTGATCGCCGTTGAGGGGGTGAGCTTGTGCTTTACAGCGGGGGGTTTGCGGGCATGGATGAAGGATGTCCGAACCTACCCCGACCGAAGTAGCCTTGTCCCGACAGGACAATTTGAATTTGTTTTTTCGCAATGGCCGTACGGTGATTTTGCCGATCGATCATGGGGTGGCGATTCCGGTGCCCGGGTTGGCGGATCCGACGTCTTTGATTGAACGGGTGATGCCGTATGTGGACGGGTTTGTCTTGAATCTGGGGCTGGCGCTGCGGTTGGGCGAGGCGCTGGAGGGCAAGGGTCTGTGCTTGCGGACGGATGTTTACAATGTGCGGACGGATGGTCCCGGGGCGGGGAGCATTGCGATGTATGGCATCGAGGAAGCGGAGATGGTGGGTGCTAGCGCGGTGATGAACATGCTGTATACCGGCGGGCCGAATGAGAAGGACAACTTTCAGGAGTGCGCGGATTTGATCAGGCTGAGTTTGGATTCTTCGGTGCCGGTGATTTTGGAGGCGCTGCCGAAGGGGCTGGGGCAACCGGCGGCTTACACGGTGGAGAATGTGGGGTTTGCGGCGCGATTGGCGGCGGAACTGGGGGCGGATGTGGTGAAGGTGCCGTATCCGACGAATGGGACGGTGGATGATTTCCGGAAGATCGTTGAGTCGACGTTCATCCCGGTGATTATTCTGGGTGGGGCGGCGATGGGGGATGATGCGGGGCTTTTGAAGATGGTGGAGGATGCGATGACGGCCGGGGCGGCGGGGATAGCGATTGGGCGCAATGTTTGGCAGCACGGGAATCCGGCGGCGATTGCACGGAGTTTGAACGCGGTGGTGCACCAGGATGCGTCGGCTCTGGAGGCGCTGGCCTTGTTGAAGGAGCCGGTGCGTTGAGTGCGATGAAATGATTGGGTTTGGGCGGCGTTTTGAGTTGTGGCTATGAGACTGACTTTATTGACTGCGATCGTGGGGCTGACGCTGAGTGCGGGGGCTCAAGAGGGGGTGACGTTGGATTTGGCGGCGGCAGCGATCGGGCCGGTGTCAAAAGAGTTGGTGTTTGTGGTCGAGGGCGTGTGGGAAGTGGCGGACAAGGACGGGGTGAAGAGCCTCAAGATTTTGGCGGAGCCGATCTCGGATGCGAATGCGCAGGTGGGCGTGTCGGCGAAGGGGGATGCGTCGATTTCGACGCGGGTGTTTGCGACGAAGCAGGCGCGGAGTTATCCGCGATTTGGGGTGAGTGTGCATGGGATGAGCGGGTATCGTTTGATGGTGAATGCGGCGAAGAAGCAGATTGAGTTGGTGAAGTCAGACGAGGTGGTGGCCACGGCGCCATTTGTGTGGACGAGTGACAGCTGGGTGAATTTGAAGTTGGAAGCGAAGCGCGAGGGGGCGGAGGGGCCCTGGGTGGTGAAGGCGTCGGCTTGGGCGGAGGGGGCGGAGCCGGAGGTGCCGTTGATCAGTCACAAGGATGAGTCTGGGATGAAGGGGTCGGGGAAGTGTGGGCTTTGGGGGACGCCGTATTCGGAGCAGCCGATTTATTTTTCGGAGGTGAAGGCGATGGTGGTGGGGGAGTGAGGATTGCGGATTGCGGATTGCGGATTGCGGATTGGGGAACATGAGGGAAATGGGAGTGTGTGACGGCTAGAAGCCGTCACTCCTTGGGTGACGATGTGCGGGGGGGGTGTTTGGGGGTGGGTTGGGGTTCGGAGCGGGAGGGGCGTCACGCGGAGCGGTGACGGGTACTTTGGGGGAGGTGGGGGTGTTTTGGGCGTTGATTCTGGGGTGGGGTGGGCGAACTGTGGGTGGTTTGACTTCTGTGCGTGCCAAGAATCGAGATGTGGAGATCGCCATCGGTGTATCGGTGGTGGCGCATGTGATTTTGCTGATGTGGGTGGTGTGGGAGTTGGCGGTGGTGATGTCGGAGCGGATGACGAGGGTGGAGGAGGTGAAGCCGGAGGAGGAGGTGACGTTGCTGTATCCTGAGCAGATTCTGCCTGAGCCGCCCGCGCCGCCGCCGGTGGTGCCGAAGGCGGAGGAGAAGTCGTACATTCGGACAACGCAGAATGCGCGTTCGGAGGAGGCGCCTAAGCAGGCGGATTTTGTGTCGGACCGGAACACGAAGGCGGCGAGTGAGTTGCCTGCGGAGGCGGATGGGAAGAAGAACATGCCGAGCATGGATGGGATTGATCCAGAGCGAGGGGAGTTGGCGAATCGGGATTACAAGGACGGGGAGATCAAGGAGGATGGGGCGACGCCGGTGCCGGCGATGCAGATGGCGCAGGGGGCGCCTGAGGTGCCGTTGGATCCGGTGCAGAAGCCTGTGGAAGTGTTGAAACAGCCAGCTCCGCCACCCAGTCCGCCACCGGCTCCGGCTCCGATGGAGAAGAAGGTGGTGGAGGTGGCTAAGGCTGTACCTTTGACGCCACTGGAGGCGATGATGAGGGAGCAGGATGAGGGGGAGGCGGCGCGGCTTTCAGTTGAGCCTGCGCCGAAGCAGAAGGAGGTGGTGCCGGATCAGCCGCCGGTGAAGGAGTCGCCTGTGCCGGAAATGCGAACGGTGGAGACGCCACCCGCGCCGCCCACGCCACCGACACCGCCCGAGATGAGGCAACCGGCAGCGGTGGGTGGTGCGGCACTGGATCCGGTGAAGCGGACAGCGGGGCCTCGGGATGCGGATGCGTTTTCGCCTTTTACCCGGACAAGCAAGGTGAAGGGGACGATTTCGAATCGGGGGGAGACGGCGGTGGATGCGGCGGAGACGCCGGTGGGGCGTTACATGAGGCAGGTGACGGGGGCGGTGGAGAAGAAGTGGCATTTGTTGCGTCGGCGCAATGCGGATGCGGTTACGTATGGGAGTCTGAGGTTGAAGTTTTTTGTGAGGGCAGATGGCAAGGTGGCGCCACCGACGGTGTTAAGTGACCGGTCGGAGGCAGATGTGCGAATGCTGGATTTTACCTTGCGGGCGATTATGGAAGCGGAGATACCTCCGATTCCCGCTGATCTTCTGCCTTTGCTGGATGGTGAGCGATTGGAAGTTGAATATGATGTTCTTATTTATTGATTCGAAGACGGGTTTTTTGCCACTGGCTGAGACGAGTGGTGGCGGGTTGATGGGATTCCTGGCGACCGGGGGCTATGTGATGCTGCTGATTGTGCTGTCGTCGATGGCGGTGGTGGCGACGGTGGTGCTGGCGGCGCTGAGGTTGCAGAGGAAGCGGGTGGTGCCTGATGAGGTGGTGGCGAGGTTGCAGGCGGTGCCGGAATATGCGGAGAAAGGGGATATTCGGCCGTTGCAGCAGTTTTTGGCGGGTCATGATTCGGTGCTGGCGCGCGTGGGGATGCTGGCGGTGAGTGGCAACTACTCGAGCCGTGAGGAGTGTGCGCAGGCGTGTGCGACGCGGGCGAAGGAGGAATTGCATGGCTTGGAGACGGGCATTCCTTTATTGGAGATGATGGTGACGGTGGCGCCGCTTTTGGGGTTGATGGGAACGACGGCGGCGTTGGTGGGGATGTTTTCAGCGTTTGGGGGTGATGCTGAGGCGGGGCCGGATACGGCGGCGGTGGCGGCAGAGATCGGGGTGGCATTGCGATGCACGATCGCGGGGTTGTTTGTGGCGGTGCCATCGGTGATGGCGCACACGTATTTCATTCGGCGGTTGGATGGGTATGCGGTGCGGATGGGGTCACTGTTGGATCAGACGATTCATGATTTTTTTACCCACTTTGAGGTGCGTCGCTCGCCTGAAGCCTGAAGTTTTTGACGCTCATGGAACTGCGCCGCCCAAGACGACCTGTGCCGACGATTCCGATCGTTTCGTTGATCGACATTCTGGTGATCCTGCTGATTTTTTTCATCGCTACGACGACGTTTCGGCGGAACAAGACGCACGTCAAAATCGCGCTGCCGGAGTCGAAGGGGATGGGGGCAGCGGCACCGGTGCAGGAGGTGAGGACATCGATCACGATCACGAAGGACAAGGACATTTTGCTGGACGGGGAACTGGTGGCTGAGGGCGGGCTGGAGGAGGCCTTGAAGGCGTTGAGGGCGGCGCGTCCGGGGGCGAAGTTGGAATTGGAGGCGGACACGGATGCGGCGTTGGGGGTGTTGGTGAAGGTGTGGGATGCGTTGCGGGGGGCGGGGTATTCGATCAACGAAGTGCCAGCGAGGATTCAGCGGGCGGGAGAGGGTGGGTGATGGGAGCGGGCTTTGATTTGATTTAACATGGCAACCAACGCATCGACATTTCTGGCATTGCGCTACTTGCGTCCGAAGCGGTCGTTTGTGTCGGTGATCACGATTGTATCGCTGTTGGGGGTGGCGGTGGGGGTGTTGATGATGGTGGTGGTGAAGTCGGTGATGCTGGGGTTTGACGCGGATTTTCGGGAGACGTTGTTAGGCGCTGAGCCGCATCTTTTGCTGGAGCAGAAGAAGGGTGCTGGCGGATGGAAAGAGGCGGTGGAGGCTGCGAGGAAGCATCCGCAAGTGGCGACGGCGACGGGGTATGCGGGAGGGGTTCTTTATGCGCGATTGGGAGAGTCTCAGGGAGGGTTTCCGGTGTTGGGTTTGGATCCGGCGGAGGCGAAGGCTCAGTTGGCGAAGATTGAGAAGCATATGGTGGAAGGGGAATTGGTTCTTGCGGCCGACACGGTGGTGATCAGTGACTATGTGGCGCAGCAGTTGGGGGCGAGGTTGGGGGATGAGCTGTCGGTGTATGAGTCGACGGCGGTGAATCGGGCGGCGCGGCAATTCAAGGCGGCGATGAATGAGACGGATGGGGCGAAAAAGAAGGAGATGAGGCGTGGTATCGGGCTGGATGTGCAGAAGTTGAAGGTGGCGGGGATTTATCGGGGAGAGACGGGGGGGCTGAATGGGTATGTGGGATTAAAGACCGGGCAGGCGCTGTTTCATTTGGGGGAGGGTGTGACGGGGGTGGCGATTGAGGTGACGGAGCCGTATGAGGCGCGGGCGATTGGGGAGGCTTTGTATCCGGGTGAGGGATGGGAGAGCAAGACGTGGATCGACAAGGGGGAGTCGAGGTTGGCGGCGATGAGGAACGAGCAGATCATGATGACAGTGATCTTGTGGATCATTGCGGTGGTGGCGGCGTTTGCGGTGATGAATACGACGATCACGGTGACGATGCAGAAGCGGCGGGAGATCGGGGTGCTGACGGCGCTGGGGTGCAGGACGTGGGACATCATTCGGATCTTTGTGATCAAGGCGGCGATCATTGGTGGGGCGGGGGTGGTGACCGGGGTGGTGGGGAGTTTGCTGGTGCTATGGTTGAGGAATGATTTGAGGGCGTTAATCGCGCGGGTGACGTCGAGTCAGGTGGATGCGATTGAAGGGGTGTTTTTGGCGGAGATCCCGGCGCAGTTGAGTTGGTTGAATGTGGGGTTGGCGGCGGGAGGGTCGTTTGTGTTGTGTTTGGTGGCGGGGTTTTTGCCGGCGTGGTTTGCGGCGCGGTTGGATCCGGCGGTGGCGTTGAGGGATTAGGGCGTATTTAAAAACTCGACACGCCCCTTCAGCAGTGGAGGCGAGTGACTGGCTTCGTTCCAGGGTTTGCCGTTATTCACCCATAGCGGCAGCACCCTGCGCCTCGCCATTCACTCTCCTGCACTCGCCGCCCGGGCATCCCGATTTTTTAAACACGCCTTGGTCCAAGGAATTGTGGGTGCGGAAGAAGCGGTGACTGGACAGGGTGGGGGAGCCGTGGCAGAGAGCGGGGAGATGAAAAAGCAAACGATTGTGACCCTGGACCTGGAAGGTGTGTTGGTGCCTGAGATTTGGATCGCTTTTGCGGAGAAGACGGGCATTCAAGCGCTGCGCCGGACGACGCGGGATGAGCCGGATTATGATGTGTTGATGGCGGGTCGGTTGAAGCTTTTGGATGATCACGGATTGAAGCTGCCGGACATTCAGGAGGTGATTGGCACACTGAGTCCGATGGAGGGAGCGAAGGCTTTTCTGGATGAGTTGAGAAGTCTGACGCAGGTGATTATTTTATCGGACACGTTTGAGGAGTTTGCGCAGCCGTTGATGCGGCAATTGGGATGGCCGACGATTTTTTGCCATTATTTGGAGGTGGACGTGGAGGGGCGGATTGTGAGTTACAAACTGAGGCAGTCGAATCAGAAGCAGCATGCGGTGGCGGCGTTTAAGGGACTGAATTACAAGGTGATTGCGGCGGGGGATTCGTTCAATGACACGACAATGCTGGCGGAGGCGGATCGGGGGTTCTTCTTTCATGCGCCGGAGAGCATTCAAGTTCAATTTCCGCAGTTCACGCCGTTTGATCGGTATGAGGATTTGATGGGAGCGATTCGGAGCGAGCTTTGAGCTCGCGTTGAAATCCCAGCGGGTTGAGGTGCGTATGGGTGTGTTATGGATCGATTGATATTGGGCACATTCTTGGCTGGGCTTTGGGTTGTGAGCACTTGGGCTGGGGAGGTGGTGACGCAGAAGGTGGATCTGCTTGAGGTGATCAAGGCAGGGGAGGTGGAGTTTCATTTGAATCCGACGATGGATTTTCATGATGATCCGAAGGATGTCTGGACGTTCGGGAGTGACGGCGCTTTGAACGTGAGTGGGCGTGGGTATGGCTATGTCGGGACGAAGAAGGCTTATCGCGATTATCATCTTGTACTGGAGTTCAAGTGGGGCACCAAGACTTGGGGAGCGCGGGAGAAGAAGGCGAAGGACAATGGGGTGCTTTTGCATGGGTATGGTCCGCACGGGGCTTATGGAGGGACATGGATGGCGAGCATTGAGGCGCAGATCATTGAGGGTGGAGTGGGGGATATTCTGGTGCTGTCGCCGAAGCTGGCGGATGGGACCGAGTTGACGACATCGCTGTCTGCGGAGTTTGGATTGGATCGGGATAAGGAGAAGATTTGGAAGAAAGGGGAGCCGAGGCAGGTGGTGACGAAGGGGCGGATCAATTGGAAGGGGCGTGATGAGGACTGGGCGGATCGGGTAGGGTTTCGAGGTCGGGAAGATGTTGAGTCGCCGGCGGGGGAGTGGAATCGATTGGAGGTGATCGCCAAGGGGGACACGCTGCAGTATTTTGTGAATGGAGCTTTGGTGAATGAGGCGTTTGATTGCAAGCCGAGCGAGGGGAAGGTGCTTTTGCAGACGGAGGGAGCGGAGATGATCGTGCGGCGGTATGAGTTGTGGCCGCTGGGAGCGTTTGAGGAGAAATGGAGTGCGATTCAGGCGAGTGGGGGGAGTGACGTGACGGTGCGGGATGGGCAGGAGCGGGCGTTGAGTGCGGAGGAGTCGATGAAGTTGATCCAGTTGGATGGGCCCTATGAGGTGCAGTTGGTGGCAAGCGAGCCGCTGGTGCTAGATCCGGTGGAGTGCACGTGGGATGAGAAGGGTCGGATGTTTGTGGCGGACATGCGGGACTATCCGCTGGGACCGCCGAAGGCTGGGGATCCGTGGCTATCGCGGATCCAGATGCTAACGGATGAGGATGGTGATGGGCGGATGGACAAGGCGGTGACATTTGCGGATCACCTGGACAATGTGCAGGGGTTGCTGCCTTTTGATGGTGGGTTGATTGCGACGACACGATCGCAGATTTTGTTTTTGAAGGACAGCAGTGGAGATGATGTGGCGGATGTGATGAAGCCGTTGATTCGGGGGTTTAATCCGAAGCATAGCCAGCTTCAGGTGAGTGCGCCGAGGTGGGGTCCGGATGGTTGTGTGCACTTCAACAATGGGTTAGAAGCGAAGGAGATTTATCCTGCGGACGCGCCGGACAAGGTGGTGGGGGTGCCGGGGTCCAATTTCAAGTGGAACCCGAAGACGGGGGAGATCACGCCGACGGGGGGCAAGGGACAGTATGGGGGGGCGTTTGATGATTGGGGGCATCACTTTTACTGTTCGAATCGGAACCCGGTGATGTTCACGGTGATGCCTTATGAGACGATGCTGCGGAATCCGCATGCGGGGATCACGCAAAACTATGAGGACATCGCGCTGCCGGGAGCGGCGACGCGGGTGTATCCGCTGAAGATCACGCATACGACGGCGGATGCGCATGCGGGGACGAACACGGCATGTTCGGGGCTGGGGGTGTATCGGGGGGGATTGATGCCGGAGTTGAGGAACAACGTGTTTGTGCCGGATCCGACGGGGCAGTTGGTGACGCGGTATCGGGTGGAGCCGAATGGGGCGTCGTTGAAGGCGACGCGGGTGGGGGAGCGGACGGAGTTTTTTCGGAGTGGGGATGAGTGGAGCCGGCCGGTGAATTTTACGACGGGGCCGGACGGGGCGATCTACATTTGTGATATTTACCGGCGGTGGATTGATCATGCGCGGTTTTTTCCGGAGGAATTTGTGAAGACGCATGACATGAGGCAGGGGGAGAATGAGGGGCGGATTTGGCGGGTGGTGCCGAAGGGGACGAAGGGAGGTTGGTTAAAACTTGGGCAAGGTGACGGCAAGATGCCGTCACTCCCAGTGGCTGAGGAGCATGCTGAGCGTGCGCTTTTTTTGCGGATTCCGACAATCTCGGATGCGGGGGAGCTGGCTGGGATTCTTACGAAACATGCGGACGATGCTTGGATGGCCAAGATGGTGGGGTCGGCTGCGGGCAAGCGGATGGGGCACATCCTTGGGTTGCTGGGCGACGAGTTCTTTGGTACGTTTTCTGAAGTTCGAAGTGGCACGGTGCGCGCTTTTGCGGCGGGTGCGGTGGCGGATGGGGAGGTGGAAGATTTGAAGGCAGCTTTGGCTCTGTTGCAGAGGCAGCCAGGGGAGTTGTTGTGGTGGAAGCCGGCCTTGTTGCAGGGGCTTGCAAAGCTGCCGAAAGGGCATGCGGAGGCGGAGCGTGAGATTGGAGCGTTGCAGTCGAAGATTGATGCGATTGTGATGGATGCGAAGGCGCCTTTGGAGCAGCGATTGGCGGTGCTACCGCTGTTGGGTTCGCGGAAGTGGGGGGCAGTGGAGCCGGTGATGCGGGGGCTGCTTACGGGCAACCCGTCTGCGGAACTGAGCGGGGCGGCGGTGACGTTGTTGAAGCGGTTTGCGGCGACGAGCACGGCACCGTTGATTTATGAGTTGCTGCCGAAGGTGGGGCCGGCGGTGAAGCGGGAGTTGGTGCCGATTTTGACGGGGAATGCGACCACGGCGTTGGCGCTATTCAAGCGGATGGAGAAGGGCGAGTTTCCGACGGCGTGGGTGGATGTGGAGACTCGGTGGAAGTATCAGCGAGGGGCGGGGGAGATGGCGGTGCTGGCGAAGAAGCTTTTTGGTGAGGCGAGTGGGGATCGGGCAGGGGTGGTGACGGCCTATCTGGAGGCTGCCAAAACGCTGGGCGATGCCAAACGGGGTGAGCAGGTTTTTGCCAGCATCTGCATCGCCTGTCATAAGCACGGCGCGATGGGAGTGGATGTGGGTCCGCCGCTTTCGGATGTGAAAGTGAAGCCGCCGGAGGGGTTGCTTTCGGACATACTTGATCCCAATCGAATGTTTGAGGCCCGTTGGAGCGCCTATGCGATTGAAACCAAGGACGGCCGGGCGCTCAGCGGACTCATTCAAAGCGAGACGAGCGATTCCGTCGTGTTGGCGATGATGGGTGGAGCGAAGGAGACGATCTCCCGTAGTGATATTAAGGAGATGAAGTCGCTGGACAGGACGCTGATGCCGGATGGTCTGGAAGCAGCGATCACGAAGGAGCAGATGAGTGATTTGCTGGCGTTTCTGCTGGGGAAGTGAGTGGGTAGGGCTTGAAATGCTGCCAAGGCTGGTGTTGTTGGGAGGGTGCGTCTTCATTACCATCTTGTTGCTCAAATCATTTCGGCTCTTCGCGAGGTCTTCGTGGAGGGGCGGTATGCGGATCGGGTGATTGAGAAGACGTTCAAGGAGCGGCCGAAGTGGGGGGCGCGGGACCGGAAGTTGTTTGCGGAGTCGGTCTATGATGTGGTGCGCTGGTGGCGGTGGTATTGGCATTTGGCGGGGTTTAATGATGCGACGCTGGCGGATACGGCGGGGATGACGGATCGGCAGTTGTGGGCGGTGTGGGCGTCGTATTGGATTTCACAAGGGAACGAAGGGCCGGGTTTTGACGAGACGAAGGGCGTGAAGGTGGATGCGGTGTTGGGGCGGATGGAGAACAAGGTGGCACCGGCGGTGCGTGCGTCGCTGCCGGACTGGCTGGATCAGTTGGGCGAGGCGGAGTTGGGGGCGGCGTGGAAGGACACGCGGAAGGCGATGAATGAGCAAGCGCCGGTGTTTTTGCGGGTGAATTTGACGCGGGCGACTGAGGAGGAGGTGATTGCGATGCTGGCGGCGGAGGAGATCGAGGCGGTGGCGATCAAGGGATTTGCGGGGGCATTGAAGTTGAGGGAGCGGAAGCAGGTGTTTTCGAGCGCGCCGTTCAAGGCAGGGCTATTTGAGGTGCAGGATGCGGGGTCGCAGAAGATCGCGCCATTGCTACAGGTGGAGCCGGGGATGCGGGTGGTGGACTCGTGTGCGGGTGGCGGGGGGAAGACGCTGCATTTGGCGGCGTTGATGCAGAACAAGGGGCGGTTGCTAGCAATGGATGTGCACCAGTGGAAGCTGGATGAACTGAGGAA
Source organism: Verrucomicrobiaceae bacterium (assembly GCA_947440575.1). Taxonomy (GTDB): domain Bacteria; phylum Verrucomicrobiota; class Verrucomicrobiia; order Verrucomicrobiales; family Verrucomicrobiaceae; genus JAGRPD01. The sequence goes on along the minus strand of CANETF010000021.1, from coordinate 15,262 downwards.
GCGGGCGCGGCGGGCGAAGGTGGACTGCGTGGAGACGCGGTTGATCGAGGGGAGCAAGACTTTGAAGCGGCTGGCGGGTGGGTTTGACCGGGTGCTGCTGGATGTGCCGTGTTCGGGACTTGGCGTGGTGCGGCGGAATCCGGACGCGAAGTGGAAGCTGAGTTTGGAGGAGATCGAGAGGCTGACGGTGGTGCAGGCGGAGATTTTGGAGAGCCATGCCAAACTGGTGAGGCCTGGGGGGAAGCTGGTGTATGCGACGTGCAGTATCTTGCCGGCGGAGAATGAGCGGCAGGTGGAGAAGTTTTTGGCGGCGCATGCGGGCGAGTGGGTGATGGAGGAGGAGTTGCACATTCGTCCAGGGCAGTCGCCGGGAAGTGACGGTTTTTATGCGGCGCGGTTGGGGAGGGGGGAGTCAGTGATCAGCGTGCAGAAATCGGAAGAGACTGCTGAGGGTAGTGGTGGAGCATAAGTGGGGGAACTGGGTGAGATTGGTGGTAGTTTTTGGCTTTCTGAAACGTTCTGTCTATGGGGCTTCGGGTCCTATTGATTGAGCATGAGGTCTATTTTTGTCACTTCGATTGGTTGGTGGTTGCTGGCGTTGCCGGCGGGGGCAGTTGCGACTGTGGAGGAGGATTTTCGCAAAACGGTCGAGCCGTTGTTGTCGACGTATTGTTATGATTGTCACGCGGACGGGGTGGATAAGGGGGATTTCAGCATGGATTCTTATGAGTCGTTGAGCGCGCATTTGGAGGACCGGGAAGTTTGGCTGCGGGTGTGGGACAATTTGCGGTCCCATTTGATGCCACCGGCGGACAAAGAGCAGCCGTTGGATGCGGAGCGGGCTAAGTTGGCGGGGTGGATTGAGCGGAATGTGTTCCAGTTGGACCCGGCGAATCCGGATCCGGGGCGGGTGACGATTCGGCGGATGAATCGGCAGGAGTACAAGAACACGGTGGAGGACATGCTGGGGGTGGATTTCAATGTGGAGGATGCCTTGCCACCGGATGACACGGGGTATGGATTCGACACGATTGGCGATGTGCTGTCGATTTCGCCGATGCTGATGGAGAAGTATCTGGATGCGGCGCGGAAGATTGTGGAAGTGGCTTTGAAACCGCAGAAGGCTGAGATGCCAAAGATTGTGATCGGAGGAGATGAGTTCAAGGCGCCGGCGCCGCTGAAAAAGACGGGGAAATGGCTGCCATTCAGTCAGCCGACTGAGGTGACAAGGAAGAAGGTGGTGGAGCATGCGGGCGAGTATCAGGTGACGATTGATTTTCAAACGACGGGGTCGGAAGAGGCGACGAACCATGCGGCGACGTTGGGGTTGAAGGTGAATGGAGCCGAGGTGGATGTGGAATCGCTGGGATGGGATAATCGGAAAAGTGTGAAGTTTTCAACGAAGGTGAAACTGACCGAGGGAGAGAACCGGATTGCGTTGGTGACGAAGGAGACGGAGAAGCCATTGGAGGGTGAAAAAGCACTGACCTTGGTGGTGAATCGCGTCACGATGACCGGGCCGCTGGATGGAAGAGTGAAGGTGTATCCGAAGGATTATTATCGGGTGTTTTACAAGGGAGGCGCGCCGAAAGAACCGGCGGAGCGGGAAGCCTATGCGAGGGAGATTTTGCGACGAATTGCGGACAAGGCGTTTAGGCGTCCTGTGGATGAGGCAACGTTGAATCGACTGATGGAGTTGTATGGGGGGGCGGCGAAGGAACCGAAGACGGTCTTTGAAGAGGATGTGGGATTTGCGGTGACGGCGGTGCTGGCATCACCGAGGTTTTTGTTTCGCGCGGAGGTCCAGGCGGAGCCGAACAATCCGGCCAAGGTGGTGCCGGTGGATGAGTTTGCGCTGGCGTCGCGGTTGTCTTACTTTTTGTGGAGTTCGCTGCCGGATGCGGAGCTGTTTGAGTTGGCTGAGAGCGGGGAATTGAGGGCGAATTTGGCGGATCAGGTGGATCGGATGCTGGATGATCCGAAGGCGGGGAGGTTTGTGGAGAACTTCGTGGGGCAATGGTTGCAGACGCGAGATGTGGAAGGGATCAATGTGGATCCGAGGCGGGTATTGGGGATCAAGGATCTTGGAGATGCGTTCAAGGTTTTTGGCGGGAAGCAGCGCCGTGCGATGAAGTTGGAGACGGAGCTGTTTTTTGCGAACCTGATCAAGGAAAACCGGAGTACGCTGGAGATGTTCACGGCGGACTACACTTTTTTGAATGAGACGTTGGCGAAGTATTACGGGATTGAAGGAGTGAAAGGGGATGAGATGCGGAAGGTGTCTTTGACGAAGGAGAGTCACCGGGGAGGAGTACTGACGCATGGGAGCCTGCTGGTGGTGACTTCGAATCCGACACGGACAAGTCCGGTGAAGCGGGGGTTGTTTGTGTTGGAGAATCTGCTCGACACACCGGCGCCCCCTGCGCCGCCGGATGTGCCGGCTTTGGAGGAGGCGAAGAAGGGGGCGAAGAAGAAGATGACGATGCGTGAGATGATGGTGGTGCACCGTGAGAAGGCTTTGTGCGCTTCGTGCCATGCGCGGATGGATGATTTGGGCCTGGCTTTGGAGAATTTCAACGCGGCGGGGATGTATCGAGAGGATGAAGGAGGGGCGGTCATTGACACGGCGGGACGGCTGATCACGGGCGAGAAGTTTTCGACGGTGGCGGAGTTGAATCAGATTTTGGCGACCTCAAGGCGGGCGGATTTTTATCGGTGCATCACGTCGAAGATGCTGACGTATGCGCTGGGGCGAGGGACAGAGTATTTTGATGCGCCGACGATCGATCAGATTTCGACGGAGTTGGAGAAGAACGGGGGCAAGCTGAGGACATTGATCCATGGCATCGTGCAAAGCGTTCCTTTTCAAAAGCGCCGTGGGGACGGTACGCTGTAATTTGAAACCGCAGACTTTTACCTCATGAAAAATCATTCTTCTTTAGCCATGGGCCGCCGGTCCTTTTTGCGCGGGCTGGGTACTTGTTTGAGTTTGCCGGCGATGGAGTCGTTGCTGCCGATGCGGTTGGCAGCGGCGGAGGCTGGAGGGGCGGTGACGGCATCTGGCGCGCCGTTGCGGATGGCGTTTCTTTACATCCCGAACGGGGTGATTTTGGACAAGTGGCGTCCGGTGGGCGAGGGCAAGGATTTTCAGTTTGGTGCGACGATGGAGCCGATTGCCAAGCACAAGGAGAGTCTGCAAATCTTCACCGGGTTTGAGCATGCGAATGGTTGGGCGGGCAAGGATGGGGGAGGTGACCATGCGCGGGCGAATGCGACGGTGTTGACGGGGGCGAGGCCGAAGAAGACATCGGGGTCGGACATTCAGTTGGGGATGTCGGTGGATCAGGTGGCGGCGAGGGAGGTGGGGGCGGCGACGCGGTTCAAGTCGCTGGAATTGACGTGTGATGCGGTGCGAGCGTCCGGGGGGTGTGATTCGGGGTATTCATGCGCGTATCAGTTCAACTTGTCGTGGCGGAGTGAGACGCAGCCTGCGACGCCGGAACCGAGTCCGAGGTTGGTGTTTGAGCGGTTGTTTGGATCCGGCAGCAAGGAGGAGCGAGCGAAGTCGTTCATGGCGCGTCAGCAGAAGCAGAAGTCGATTCTGGATTTTGTGATGGCGGATGCGAAGGCGATGAACAAGCAACTGGGGAGGAATGATCAGAACAAGCTGGACGAGTACTTGACGGGGGTGAGGGAGATTGAACAGCGGATTGCGAGCATGGAGAAGTTTGGTCCGCCACCGGACCCGGGGAGTGAGGCGCCGGAGGAAGGGATTCCCGGGGGTTACGAGGCGCATGTGCGTTTGATGATGGACATGCAGGTGCTGGCCTTTCAGACGGACAGTACCCGGATCTCGACGTTGTTGCTGGCGCATGATGGGAGCAATCAGACGTTCAAGGAGATCGGGGTGCCAGACGGGCATCACAGTCTGTCGCATCACCAAGGGGATGCGGTGAAGATCGCGAAGATTGAGAAGATCGATTTGTTTTATGCGCGCCAGTTTGCCTACTACATGGATCAGATGAACCGGGTGAAGGATGTGCAGGGAGGGAGTTTGCTGGACAACTCGATGGTGGTGTATTGTGGTGGCTTGTCAGATGGGAATCGGCATCGACATGATGATCTGCCGGTGATTGTGGCGGGCAAGGCAGGAGGGCGTTTTGAGCCTGGGCGGCATGTCAAACTGGGGAGTAACACGCCGATGTCGAATCTGCATCTTCGGTTGCTGAAGGAGATGGGGTGCAAGACGGATCGCTTTGGTGATGCGACGGAGATGCTGAAGATGATCTAACGCACTGGGGACGGTTTTTTTGGAACCACGAATGGCACGAATGGTCACGAATGGGATTTAACGCACTGGGGGATAGAGGGTGTTGTTGGTGGGATCTTCGGGGAGGTAGAGGACCCAAAGGGGCTGGCCGGAGCGACGGGTGGAGAGGGTGGAGTCGAAGGAACTGAAGGAGCCTTCGTGGAGTTGGTTTTCGATTTGGAAATGGTAAACGAGCTTGCGGGCGTATTGGTCGTTGATGCGGTTGCTGGAATCGAGGTCGACGGAGTGGACGTGGCCTGCGACGGCGGTGCCAAAGCGAAAGGCACGGAGGGTGTTGTTGGCCTGGGTGAGACCGAGGCGGAGCATGCCGAAACCCCCGAGGGCAAAGAAGAGAGGGAAGAGGGTGGCCCAAGGGGAGGCAAAAAAGATGGCAACGGCCATGAGGGAACCGAAAGTGAAGAAGATGAGTCCGACCCAGGTGGCGACGTTTCCGGTGAGACGGGTGCGGAGAGCGAAGCCTTTGGGGAGAACGCGTGGAGTGGGAGGCGGCGGCGGGGCGAGTTCCATGCCGGGCAACGGGGGCATCGGTCCGCCACAGGAGGTGCACTGGCTTTGCCAAGAGGTGTAGTGGGTGTTGCACCAGCCGCAGGTGATCATGGGGATTTGATATTGGATGGGGAAGGAGAAGGCAAGGGAGAGGTTATCCGACTTTTGGCCTAGGCCGTTCGTCGGATAGGAGGAGGTGGGGTGAGGCTGGACAAGCGGGAGTGATGGCGTGAGTCTTTGTGCGGGTTAGACAATCTTTTTTTCATATGAGTTCACCAACTGATAGTCTGAGCGCACGGCGGCCCTTGACGTCGCGATCGTCCAAATGGGCGAGCGGACTTTCCCGAGCGCTTTTGAAGATGGGAGTGAAGCCGAATCAGGTGTCGGTGATGAGCGTGGTGTTTGCGGCGGGAGCGGCGGCGTGCTTGAGCTTTGGGGTGCCGAGCGTGTGGGCGTGGTTGGGGGCGGCGGTGTGTGTGCAGTTGCGGTTGGTGTGCAATTTGATGGATGGGATGCTGGCGGTGGAGGGGGGATTGAAGTCGCCGAGCGGGGATTTGTACAATGAGTTTCCGGATCGGCTGGCGGATACGTTTATTCTTGCGGGGTTGGGGATGGCGGGAGGGACGGATTTGTCTGGGGGGCTTGGGTGGGTGGCGGCTTGCGGAGCGTTGATCACGGCGTGTGTGAGGATGCATGGGGCATCGCTGACAGGAGCGCATGATTTTCGGGGGCCGATGGCGAAACCGCACCGGATGGCGTTGGTGACGGGGGTGTGTGTTTTGATGGCGGTGTGCGTGGGTCTGGGGTGGGTTTGGAGGGGGGGGCTGAATGTGGTGGAGTGGGCGCTGGGTTTGATGGTAGCGGGGATTGTTGTGACGTTGTGGCGGAGGCTGAACGGGTTGTCACGGGCGTTGCATGAGCGCGCGAAGGGGGTGGTGAAGTGATTCGTTCGCTGGTGGCATCGGTGACGCGATTGATCTCGGGTGTGGGACGAATTCCGTATGCGCCGTGCGGGGGCGAGCCGGCGATTTATTTTGCGAATCACACGAGTCATCTGGACTTTGCGGTGGTGTGGGCGGCGCTGCCTGATGAGGCGCGGGAGAATCTTTCGCCAGCGGCGGCGGAGGATTACTGGGGGAAGTCGGCGTTTCGATTGAAGGTGGCGTGCGGATTGTTTCAGGCGGTGTTGATTCCGAGGGAGGGGATCACGAGGGAGAACAATCCGATTGAGCGGTTGGCCGAGGCGTTGAAGGCGGGGCGTTCGATTTTGATTTTTCCAGAGGGGACGAGGCGGGGTGATGGGAGGGTGGGTGAGTTCAAGGCGGGGATTCATCATTTGGCGCGACGATTTCCGGAATTGCCACTGGTGCCGGTGCAATTGGAGAATCTGAGCCGGGTGTTACCGAAGGGGAGTTTTTTGCCGGTGCCGATCATTGGGCGGGCGTGTTTTCGGGAGCCAATTCGATTTGATAAGGGGGAGTCGAAAACCGATTTTTTGGTGAGAGCGCGGCTGGCTTTGCTGGGTGGGGTTGAGGAAACTGTGAACTAGGAGTGATACGTTATGGATGAAGATACGAAGATCTTGTTTGGAGTGGTAGGTGGCATCCTGGTGGTGGCATCGGTCATCGGGGCGGTGATGAAACTGCGGGTGAAGACGGAGGCGGGGCGTGCGACGGTGGCGAACTTGAATGCGAGAACGCGTTCGTGGTGGGTGATGGCGGGGATTTTCTGTGCGACGATGGTGCTGGGGCATCTGTTCACGACGGTATTGTTTGGGTTGTTGTCGTTTTTTGCGGTGCGGGAATTCATCACGCTGAATCGAACGGAGCGGGCAGATCACGAGGTGCTGTTTTGGGCGTTTTTTGTGTTCACGCCGCTGCATTATGTGCTGGTGGGGATTCAGTGGTATGGGATGTTTAGCGTCTTCATTCCGGTGTATGCGTTTGTGTTTATTCCGTTCCGGCGGGTGTTGACGGGTGAGACGAAGGGGTTTCTGGAGAGCACGGCGAAGATCCAATGGGCATTGATGGTGTGTGTGTATGCGGTGAGTCACATGCCGATGTTGCTGACACTGCCGTTGCGAGATTTTGAGGGGCAGAATGCGAAGCTGCTGTTCTTCTTTGTGATGACGGTGCAGATGAGTGATGTGCTGCAGTATGTGTGGGGCAAGACGTGCGGGAAGCGGCCGGTGGCACCCCGGGTGAGTCCGCATAAGACCTGGGAGGGGACGGTGGGGGGGATTGGGACGACGGTGGTGTTGAGCACCTGTCTGTGGTGGGCGACTCCGTTTAACCCGTGGCAGGCGGCATTGATGGCGCTGTTGATTTGTTTGGCGGGATTCTTTGGTGGGCTGGTGCTTTCAGCGATCAAGCGGGATTTGGGGGCGAAGGATTGGGGGAACTCGATCGCGGGGCATGGGGGATTTATGGATCGGATTGATTCGCTGTGTTTTGCGGCGCCGTTGTTTTTTCATGTGACGGGGTTTTACTTTGGGACGGGGATTGATCCGAGGCCGCCGGGGTGGGTGTTGGAGTGGCTGGGGAGGTGAGGGGGCGGGGATCAGTGATCAGCGATCAGTGAGTAGTGAGTAGTGAAGAATTGGGTGGAGGCAAAAAAAGAGCCGGGCTTTGGGGGCCCGGCTCTGGAGAGAGGAGATTGGTGGTGTGGGTTATTTGAGGGCGGTTTTGATGGCTTCGAGGACTTCGGGGGCGTCGGGCTTGGTTTTGGGTTCGAAGCGGGCGAGGATTTTGCCGTCTTTGCCGACAAGGAACTTGCCGAAGTTCCATTTCACGTCGCCTGGGAATGGAGAGTCGGGGCCGCTGAGGGCCATGTAGAGAGGGTGTTTGTTTTCGCCTTTGACGACGACTTTGTCGAAGAGGGGGAAGGTGACACTGTATTTGCTGGAGCAGAACTCCTGGATGTCCTCGTTGGTGCCGGGTTCCTGGCCGCCGAAGTCGTTGCAGGGGAAGGCGAGGACGGCGAGGCCGTTCTTTTTGAAGGTTTCGTGGAGTTGCTGAAGCTCGGTGTATTGCTTGGTGTTGCCGCACTTGGAGGCGACGTTGACGATGAGCATGACTTTGCCTTCATACGGCTTCAGGGTGGTGTCCTGGCCTTTGATGTCCTTCAAGGGGATGTCGTAGAGGCTTTCGGCGGCGAGGGTGGTGGTCGCTGCGAGAGCGAGGGCGGAGAGGGTGGTGAGTAGGGTGCGTTTCATGGATGAATAGAACGTGCGGAATGGGGTTGGATTTGACAAAAAGATGTGAGGAAGAAAAACTCGTGTTGTTAGGGTGCCAGCGGGGCCTCGTGGAGGAATGGTATTGACGTTTGATTTGAGGGTCAGTATTTAGCGGGGATGTTCCGTGTTTTTCTTCTGTTGGGTTTGAGTTTTTGGTTGGTTTCTTGCAAGTCGGTTAGTGATATCCCGACGAAGGAAGCGAAAGCGCCAGCGGGTGCGCAGGCTCAGGCGATTCGGATTACGCGGGCCTTCCAGTATGGGGGCAAGCTGGTGTTGAAGGAATACAATCTGCCTGCTGGAAGATATGCCTTGAGCCATTCGGATAGCAAAGGTGATTTTTACCAAGCGCCGAGCGAATTGAAGGTGCGGGATTTTCCGCTGTATTACACGGTTCCTGGCGGGGTGTATTGGAAGCGTGGGGAAGCGAAACCGACGACGATTTACATCAAGGCGAAGGTGTTGGGGGTGACCAAGTTGGGCGGGGCGTCTTCGATTCCATTTGGGGGTGCGACCCCCTAGGTGAAGTCAATGAAGGTGTCGCGAACAGGGATTTTTGTTTCGGCGGCTCCGGGCTTGCTGGCGCTGGTCTTTTTCTACACTCTGGCAATCCATATGCATTGGAGTCTTGGGGCCTGGCCGTCCGGCATTGGCGAGAATGGCTTTCCACCAGCCTTGTTGATTCATGCGAATGTGGCGACGACGTTTTTTTGGGTCGCCATTTTGGTGAGTCTTTTCATTCTGCCAGTCGCCCTTGGAGTGTGCCTGTTGGTTTCAAACTGGCGTCATTTGATCGCTTATCTTTTGCTTTATGCGTTAGCAGGTGTCGTTTGCGTAGCGTGCATGCAGTTTGCCCCCAAGCCGTTTTTGAACTGGTGGATGGACTGACTGCGTTTTGCGGCTGGGGGTGAAGCGGGGCGTTATTGAGAGAGGGTGCCTTTGGTGACGCCGAGTTGGTTTTGGGCGCGGAGGTGGCGCCAGAGGTCTTGGCCGGTGCGTTGGTTGGTGAGGAGTTGCTGGTAGGCGGTGAGGACTTCGGTGGTTTGGGTGGCGTCTTCCTCGAGGAGTTCGACGCGGTAGCGGCGGAGGCCGGCGGTGTGGAGTTGGGGGTAGAAGTCGGCGCCGGTCTGGGCCTGGTGATTGAAGAGGGTGTTGCGGCAGCCGACGTCGGCTTTGAGGGGGTGGTCGATGCCCATGCGGTCGCGCAGGGCAACGCGGTGTTTTTCGCAGGGGCGGCCGCAGTTGGTGAAGTCGGTGCCGGTGGAGAGGAAGGCGGCGAAGGCGCAGTGCTCCATGTGAAACATGGGCATGTGCTGGTGCAGGGTGATCTCGAACCAGGCGGGATCGGAGGCGGCGAGGAGGGAGAGGATTTGCTCGAGGTTGAGGTCGTAGGAAAGGGTCAATTGTTCGAGCGGGGTTTCGCGTTTGAGGAGGGCGGCGGTGAGGTGGTTGGCGACGTTGAGTGAGAAGTCGCCGGTGAGGCGGAGGGGGCTTTCGTTGAAGAAGGCGAGGGCGCCGAGGTTGCGGATGAGGACGCCGTCGGGTTCGGCGCGTTCGATGAGTTTGAAGAAGCCGGCTTCACCGGATTTTTGGATGCGGGGTGTGGCGAGGAAGATCTCGGTTTGGGTGCCCGTTGCGCGGATTTCGGTGACGGTGTCGGCGTAGCGGCGGATGTCTTCGAAGTCGAGGTAGAGGCGGGGGATGTGGAGGGCGAGGGCGGCGTGGATTTGGGCGGGGGTGCGGCAGAGGGCGTGCAATTGCGGAGTTTGGATTGCGGATTGCGGATTGGGCTGGGGGGAGGGCAAGCGTGATGCTTGCGCCACTATGGGAGGCGAGCCAGCGGCTCGCTCCACGGGGAGCGTCAGCTCTTCGATGAGGGTGCGGCGGAGTTGGTTGAGGGTGGAGAGGGGGAGGATGAGGGGGGCTTCGAGATTGAGGGTGACGGTGCCGAGGTCGTAGGGGGTGCCGCCGAGGCGGCCGAGTTGGTCGCGGAGGGTGGTTTCGTCGAGGGGGCGTTTTTGAGCAAGCTGGAGGGGTTGGGTGGAGGTGACGGTGGCGGATCGGGTTTGGCCGTTGCGGAGGTGGGTGGCGGTGGCTTGGAGGGTGAGGGGTGCGTTTTCGGCGCCGGTGGCGGTGATGTCGAGCTGCCACTGTTTGCGCACGGGGATGTCGCCTTCGAAGGTTTGGCGGAGAGCTTTGTTGAGGGCGGGGTCGTCAGTTTTGAAGACGCGGGTGCCGGGGGCGAGGGTGGACATGTCGAGCTTGCCGCGCTGGAATTCGATCCAGTGATCCTGGACGAAGTAGAGGCGGCCGCCTTGTTCGCTGTTGGTGTCGGCGGGGTTTTCGAAGACGACGCCGTCGCCGGGTTTGAGGGGGATGACAAACTGGTCGAGCTGGACGGCGTCGCGGGCGAGTTGGGTGACGGTGCCGACATAGGGACCGCGTTTTTTGCCGAAGCGGGCGGTGACGAGTTTCTGGTGATTGACGCCGTGCATCCAGCCGGAGTAGAGGCCTCGGGAGAAGGTCATTTCGAGGGCGTATTGGTCTTCGGCAGGGATGCTGGACTCGCGAGGGGGAAGTGCGGCGGTGCCGGTGGGGAGGGAGTGCAAGCTGGAAGCTGGCACCACTTTTTGAAGTGCGGCTTCGCCGGAGGAAGCGGGCAAGCCAGCGGCTTGCTCCACGGGGGTGTGCAAGCTGGAAGCTTGCACTGCTTTTTGAAGTGCGGCTGCGCCGGTGGGGGAGGATGAAGCGGGCAAGCCAGCGGCTTGCCCCACGGGGGTGTGCAAGCAAGATGCTTGCACCACCTTGTCGATGGCTTTGCGGTAGACTTGGGTGACGGCGGCGACGTATTCGGGGGTTTTGAGGCGGCCTTCGATTTTGAAGGAGCGGATGCCGAGTTCGATGAGGCGGGGGATTTCTTCGACGGCGGCGAGGTCCTGGGGGGAGAGGAGGTAGCGTTTGTCGCCGAGGTCGATGAGGGCACCGTCGACGATTATTTGGTAGGGCATGCGACAGGCCTGGGCGCACTCGCCGCGGTTGGCGCTGCGGCGGCCTAGGGATTCGGAGGTGAGGCATTGGCCGGAGTAGGCGACGCAGAGGGCACCGTGGACGAAGACTTCCAAGGGGAGTTCGGGATGGTCGTTGGCTTGGAAGCGTTCGAGTTCGCGAAGGGAGAGTTCGCGGGAGAGAACGGCTTGGTCGATGTTGAGGCGTTTGGCGAATTCGAGTCCCTCCGGGGAAGTGATGGTCATCTGGGTGGAGGCGTGGAGGCGGAGGCGGGGGGTGACCTTTTTGACGAGTTCGGCTAGGCCGAGGTCCTGGACGATGACGGCGTCGACGCCGGAGTCTTCGAGGTAGCGAAGCTGGGCTTCGGCGTCGGGGAGTTCGGAGGTGAAGACGAGGGTATTGAAGGCGACGTAGCCTTTGACGCCATGGGCGTGGAGGAAGGTCATCAGGCTGGGCAGATCTTCTTCGGAGAAGTTGTCGGCGCGCAGGCGGGCGTTGAAGCGGGGCATGCCGAAGTAGATGGCGTCGGCACCGTTGGCGACGGCGGCGCGGGCGCAGTCCCAGTTGCCGGCGGGGGAGAGGAGTTCGGGGAGGAGGGGCATTGGCGGTTTTTTGGGACAGGATTTACAGGATTTTCAAGATGAACAGGAGGGGGAAGTGGGTATGGTGTCGACCCTTTGATGGGGATTTTTAACGATGCCTAAGGTTTACATTCGCACTTATGGTTGCCAGATGAACGAGAGAGACACGGAACAGGTGTCTCAGATGTTTGTGGATCGGGGCTATACGATGACGGGTGAGGAAGAGGCTGCGGATGTGATTTTGATCAATACGTGCTCGGTGCGGGATCAGGCGGAGCAGAAGGCGTTGGGGAAGATGGGGTTGATGGGGCAGTATCGCAAGGCGAAGCCGCATTTGGTGACGGGATTCATGGGGTGCATGGCGCAGAGTCGTGGGGTGGAGCTGGTGGCGACTTCGAAAGTGGATCTGGTGGTGGGGACGCAGAAGTATCACCGGGTGGTGGATCATGTGGACGGGCTGATCAAGGCGAAGCTGGAAAAGCAGATGGATGAGGAGCGGTTTTCGATTGTGGACATCGAGGAGGAGGAGCAGAGCCAGAATACGATTCGGGATCACACGCTGAAGGAGAAGCAGGCGACGGCGTTTGTGAGCATCATGCAGGGGTGCAACATGAAGTGCACTTTTTGCATTGTGCCGTACACGCGGGGTGGGGAGCGGGGGAGGCCGATTGTGGAGATTGTGGAGGAGGTGAGGCGGCTGGCGGACCGGGGGGTGAAGGAGGTGACGCTACTGGGGCAGATTGTGAATTTGTATGGGCGGCATGAGTTTCCCGCGGTGGGGGGAAAGAGTCCGTTCGTGCAGCTGCTGGAGGCGGTGCATGAGGTGAACGGGATTGAGCGGATCAGGTTCACGAGTCCGCATCCGATCGGCTACAAGAAGGATTTGATCGAGGCGTTCACCTATTTGCCGAAGCTGGCGGAGCATGTGCATTTGCCAGTGCAGAGCGGGAGCAACGCGATATTGAAGCGGATGCACCGGCCTTACACGCGGGAGAAATTCATCGAGTTGGTGGCGAAGATTCGGGCGGCGCGGCCGGGGATTGCGGTGACGACGGATGTGATTGTGGGATTCCCCGGGGAGACGGAGGAGCAGTATCTGGAGACGCGGGCGATGTTTGAGGAGATCGCTTTTGAGAATGCGTTTGTGTTCCGGTATTCCAAGCGGAAGGGGACGCCGGCGGCGGAGATGGAGGAGGCGATGCAGTTGCCGGAGAGTGTGAAGGAGGCGCGGAATCAGGATCTACTGAACTTGGTGAATGCGCTGGCGCTACCGAAGTATGATGAGCTGGTGGGGCAGGAGGTGGAGGTGCTTTGTGAGGGATACAGCCGGTATACGGACACCCGGCTAACGGGGCGGACGGGGACGAACAAGATTGCAGTGTTTGACGGGAACTACGAGCGGCACACGGGGGAGATGCTGAAGTTGCGGGTGACGGAGGCTCGGGGGTTCACGCTGTATTGTGAGTTGCCGCTGAGGTGACGGTTTTTTAGACAGGATTGCTGCGCTTCGCTTCCCTTTGGGCTGCCTTTGGCAGGCTGTCTTCCTTCGGTCGGCTTACAGGATTTCAGGATTAACGGGATTTTTTTGGGGGTGGTGGCTGAGGTGATGGGGAGGCGACCGAGCCGGTCGCTCCACGGGGGGGCGGTTTAGGGGTTGTAAATCTGTTGAGGGTGGGGGTTGTGTGAATTGGGGAATGGATTACTCTCGGGCTTCGCTATGAAACCTGAAAGTGTGTTTGCCCGCGTTTTTTACTGGCTGTCGGGCGCCAGTGAGCAGAGTTTGCGTGAGTGTCCGGCTTGGGAGCGGCGGAAGTATGTGGCGTTTGGGGCGACGGTGTTGGTGCCGTCGTTGTTTGCTTTGATTTCGTCGGCTTATGCGGTGTCGACTTTGACGGATAACTGGTGGTACATTGTGCCGGTTTCTTTGGTGTGGTCGTTCATCATTTTGACGGTGGACCGGGCGTTGCTGGCGACGTATCGGGCTTACCAATCGTTTGTGCGCAAGGCGGCGCAGTTTGGGCTGCGGATCGTGGTGGCGGCGCTGATGGGGTTGACGATTTCGCATCCACTGGCGTTGCTGTTGTTTCGGGACACGGTGTCGACGGTGATTGAGGAGCAGCGGGAGGTGGACATTGCTGCAGCGCGGGCGGAGTCGGGGGCGTTGAAGACGGCGACGGAGGCGAAGATTGCGGTGGTGGATGCGGACATTGCGAAGTTGGGCGTGAAGTGGGATGCGACGTTTCAGGCGGAGTTTTTGGTGGTGGATCCGACTACGGGGCAACCGGTGCTGACGCCGGACGAGATGAAGGCGAAGGCGGAGTTGGAGAAGAAGGTCGGGGAGGCGACGGCACCGCTGCGGGAGAAGGTCACGGAGGTGGAGAAGCAGTTGGCGACGGAGGATACGGCGTCGAAGAAGTTGCAGGTGGAGTTGGATTTATGGCAGAAAGAATTTGAGCGGGAGTTGAACGGGCAGCGGAGCGGGATCATTGGGCTGGGGCCACGGGCAAAGAGCATTCAGACGGATCAACTGACGTGGCGTCGGGATGAGAGCAAGCGGCTGTCCGCGGTGGTGGAGAGTTTGACGCTGCAGCGGAACCAATTGCAGGAGGAGGTGGTGGCGCTGGAGAAGCGGATCTCGGATGAGGTGGCGATGGCGGCGGCAGCGGCGAAGGCGAAGCTGGCGGCGGAGGAGGCGCGGATTGCGGGGTTGAAGCAGCAGGTGCAGCAGCAGCAGGCGGATTCGTTTGTGGCGCAGCAGAATCAATTGAGGGACTCACTGAAGCAGCAGATGGATGCGTTGCGCGAGCAGGCGAATGTGACGCGGGGGGAGTTGGCGAAATTGAGCGAGGACGAGCAGGCGCGGGTGACGGCGATCCGGGCGGAGCCGCGTCGGGATATTTTGACGCAGACGCTGGCGCTGCACAAGTTGTTCGAGGATGGGGCTCAAGGTGGGGCGTTTGCGTTTGCGGCGTATGTGGTTTTGACGCTGCTGTTCATGCTGGTGGACACGATTCCGCTGGTGGTGAAGTTCTTCTCGAAGCCGGGTCCGTATGACACGCTGGTGGATCAGGATGAGGTGCGTTTCGACAAAGAGCGGCAGACGTTTTTGAAGAGTTTCACGAGGTACATGGATGAGTTGGCGGGCGGGCGGTTGCTGCATTTGACGCGGAACAAGCCGCTGGAGCAGGCGATGATCGAGGGTGTGGACCGGTCACGCGCGGCGAAGGAATTCCTGGAGAGTTTGATGGAGTTGGAACGGGTGTTTGAGGAGCGGGTGAGGGTGGAGCGGGATTTGCTGGCGAAGGAGGGGCGTGCGGATAGTCAGCGGGCGGTGGCGATCGAGGAGATGGCGGCGACGTTCTACGCGGATCTGCGGAAGCGGATGGAGACGTTCTTTGGGCATGACGCGGCGCGGTTGGCGGCGGGGACGTCGCATTGATGCGGGTGCTTGTAGGGTCATAGACCGGTTCTCGAAAGTCTTGTCACCTTGCCCAGCGGCGGAGCGGCCTCATTGGCTGCGTCAGCCGCTTGCCCGCTATTGATTGAATAGCGGGCTGCGCGACTTCCTTGCCACTGAGGCCGCTGCGCTCGCCGGATCAAAATGACCATCTTTTCGAGAACCGGTCT
>CANETF010000020.1 GCA_947440575.1 Verrucomicrobiaceae bacterium | reverse complement strand
TTGTGGGGCACATCGGGATGCTGCCGCAGCAGGTGCGGGAGGAGGGTGGCTACAAGAAGAAGGGGCGGACCGTGGATGGGGCGGAGCAGTTGCTGGCGGATGCGCGGGCGCTGGAGGCGGCGGGGGCGTGCGCGATGATTTTGGAGAGTGTGATACCGGAGGTGGCGGTGCGGATTACGAGGGAGGTGGGGATCCCGACGATTGGGATTGGGTCGGGGACGGGGACGGACGGGCAGGTGCTGGTGACGCACGATTTGTTGGGGAGTTTTCCCTGGTTTAGGCCGCCGTTTGCGAAGGCGGAGGCGGATGTGGCGGGGGAAACGACTCGGGCGGTGGGGGCGTTTCTGGAAGCGGTACGGGGGTTTTGATATAGTAATTATAAATATTCTTGATAATTTGATAGTGGTGAGGTAGCATCTGGGAGGCGGACGGTGGTTTCCGCTTTCTTCTTTATGCAAGCTTCTGGAGCTCACCTGACAGCTGATTTATCTCTCGCCAAGCGGATGATGGCGGGAGAAGAGGCGATGTGGGAAGTGAATGGGGCGTCGGATTTGCATCATCGAGATTGGCCGGGGAAGTTGGAGATTGTGAGGACGGAGGCGGGTTTTGACGCGCTGAAGCCGGTTTGGGATGAGTTGTTGGAGAGTTCCCAGACGCGGACGCCGTTCATGAGGTGGGATTGGGTGCGGCTCTGGTGGGAGTTGTATGGAGCGGATTATGAGCTGGCGCTGGTGGTGGCGAAGGATGGGTTTGGGGTGGTGCAGGCGATTGCGCCACTGGTGATTGGGTGCTCGAGCAGCGGGGCGAGGCAGTATTTGAAGCAGTTGTGCTGGCTGGGCGGGGTGGGCGATGTGGAGGGTGAGGTGATGGACTTTCTGGTGCCGGCGGGGCGTGAGCAGGAGTTGACGCCGAGGCTTTGCCAGGGGTTGAAGTTGCTGGGAGCGTCGTGGCAGGGGGTGCGGTTGAACAAGATTCCTGAGGAGTCGCCAAACCTGCCGATTTTGATGCAGGAGTTGAAGGGGTTTACGGTGTTTACCGGGGTGGTGAACATTCACGACAGTCGGCGGACCTGTTTGGACGGAGATTGGGACCGTTATGCGGCGCGGCACTCGGGTCGGTGGCGGCGGAATTTGCGGAAACGGTGGGACGCGGTGATGTCGATTGAGGGAATGGAGCGTCTGCGGGCGGGGGTGGAGATGTCAGGGGAGGAGGCGATGACGCAGATGGGGGCGCTGCATGAGAATCGCTGGGCGGGAATCGGGAGTTCGTTTCGTCAGGATCGGGCGTGGGAGTTTCACCGGCGGTTGGCGGCGAAATGGATTTCGAGTGGGCGGGCGGAGATGCCGATGCTGGCGTTGAAGGGGAAGATGGTGGCGGGGTGTTACGGGTTCATTGAGGGCGAGCATTTCTATCACTATCAGATTGGTTGGGACTGTCAGTATGCGGCTTTTTCGATGGGGAATTTGGCGGTGAAGAACTGTGTGGAGTTGTGTTTGGAACGGGGCGTCAGGGAGTATGAGATGCTGTCTGGGGAGTATCGCTACAAAACGGAGTGGTGTCCTGAGGCGAGGCGATTGATTGATGTGGAGGGGTATGCCCAGGGGAGTCCTGCGGCGGCGTGTTTTGTGGGGTTGCGTTCTTTGAAGCGGATGATTCGTCCGCGAGTGGGGGTGGTGGGGAGTGTGGGTGAGGGCGATGTGGGGGAAGGATAGTCGCGGGTGGAAGGTGTGGGATTGACGCGGGGTGGGGATGTCCGCTATGGCTTGGGGCATGGCGAAGATTGCAGTTTTAGGAACGTTGGACACGAAGGGTGCTGAGCATGGCTTTGTGGCGGAGTTGATTCGTGCGCGGGGACATGAGGTGATCTTGATCGATGTGGGGAGTGGGAGTGCGCCGACGGTGAGGCCGGATGTGAGTCGCGAGGAGGTGGCGGCAGCGGGCGGTGTGGATTTGGTGGGGATTCAGGCGAGGCAGGATCGGGGGGAGGCGGTGACGGCGATGTCGAAGGCGGCGGGGGTGTATTTGGCGGGATTGGTGGAGGCAGGGGAGGTGCAGGGGGTGATATCGCTGGGGGGCGGTGGGGGCACGGCGATTGGGACGGCGGCGATGCGGGAGTTGCCGGTGGGTTTTCCGAAGGTGATGGTGTCGACTTTGGCGGCGGGGAATGTGGCGCCGTATGTGGGGACGAAGGACATCGTGATGTTTCCAAGCATCGTGGATGTGTCAGGGGTGAATCGGCTTTCGCGGGTGTTATTGAGTCGGGCGGCAGGGGCGGTGTGCGGGATGGTGGAGACGGAGGTGCCGGAGGGTGATGATCGGCCATTGATCGCGGCGTCGATGTTTGGGAACACGACGGAGTGCGTGAACTCGGCGCGGGAGATTTTGGAGGGAGCGGGGTATGAGGTGCTGGTGTTTCATTCGACGGGGATGGGGGGGCGGGTGATGGAGGGGTTAATTGGGAGCGGGATGATTCGGGGGGTGCTGGATGTGACGACGACGGAGTGGGCGGATGAGTTGGTGGGAGGGATTTTGGGGGCGGGTCCGACGCGGTTGGAGGCGGCGGGGAAGGCGGGGGTGCCGACGATTGTGACACCGGGGTGCCTGGACATGGTCAACTTTGGAGAGCCGGCAACGGTGCCGGAGAAGTTCGCGGGGCGGGTGTTTTACCATCACAATCCGCAGGTGACGCTGATGCGGACGAATGCGGTGGAGTGCGCGGAGTTGGGGCGAATTTTAGCGGAGAAGGTGAATGCTTACACAGGGCCGGTGGCGGTGCTGCTGCCGTTGAAGGCGATCAGTGTGATTAGTGCGCCGGGGAAGGCTTTTTATGATGCGGAGGCGGATGCGGCGTTGTTTGGAGCGATTCGCGAGCATCTGCGGCCAGGGATTCCTTTGATCGAGGTGGATGCGGAGATCAATGAGGCGGTGTTTGCGCGGGCGTGTGCGGAGACGCTGTTGGGGTTGATGAAGTGAAGTGGAAAGATGGGCTTGGCAAGTGGGGCGGATGCCGCAAAGGTGGAGGTTCGTGGAACCGCTGCCGCTCTCTCTTTCGATTGTTTCCTGTGATGAGGAGGCGAACCTGCGTCGCTGTTTGGCGAGCGTGGCGGGGTTAGCGAGGGAGATCGTGGTGGTGGACTCGGGGTCGAAGGATGGGACTTTGGAGGTGGCTAGAGAGTTTGGGGCGCGGGTGGTGCATCAGGATTGGCTGGGGTATCGCGATCAGAAGAACGTGGCGTTAAACTTGTGTACTCAGCCGTGGGTGTTGGCGTTGGATTGTGATGAGGAGGTTTCGCAGGAGTTGCGAAGCGCGTTGTTGGCGTTTTTTGAGTCGGGTGACGATAGACGGTTTGCGGGGGCAGAGATGGCGCGGAAGGTTTTCTTTCTGGGGCGCTGGATCACGCATGGGGATTGGTATCCCGACCGGAAGATCCGGTTGTTTTTGCGGGAGAAGGCACGCTGGGGTGGGAGTCCGGAGCATGACCGGGTGGAGTTGACGGACGGAGCGGTGAAGCGATTGGAGGGGGATTTGCTGCACTACTCGTTTCGCGACATGGCGCATTACATTTCGAAGATCAATGGGTTTGCGGATGTGTTTCTGGAGCGTCAGAAGGCGGATGGGGCGGAGTGGTCGTTGGGAGCGGCAATTTTTCGTCCGTTGTGGCGATTTTTTCGGGCGTATGTGTTGCGGAGGGGATTCTTGGATGGGTTTCCGGGTTTTTGGATTGCGATTGCGACGGCGTTTTTTGCGTTTGTGAGATACAGTCGGAAGTACGAGGATGATCAGAAGGAGGCGATGCGGAGATGAAGTTGGGGATGGTGTATCATCAGTTGGTGGCAGCGGGAGGGTTGGAGAACTATCTGATTGAGTTTTCGCGGCGACTTTCGGAGGCGGGACATGAATTGACGTTTGTGACGTCGCGCATCAATGAGGAGGTGGCGGGGAAGTTGAAGGGGGAGGTGAAGATGCTGCGTCGGTCCAAGGGATCGGCGCTTTTGCGATTGTGGCAGTTTTCGAGGGATGCGGCTGAGGTGGTGCCGAAGTTGGGGGTGGATCGGGTGTTAGGATTTGGGCACACCGTGAGGCACGATGTGCATAGAGCGGGTGGAGGATGCCACGCACATTACTCGGAGTTGCTGCCGTTTTGGAAGCGCTATGGGGTGAAGAATCTGCTGGCGTTGCATTTGGAGCGGCAGCTTTATACGGGAGGCAAGACGGAGCATTTTGTGACGAATTCGAATGAGGTGACGGCGGATCTTGCGGGACGGTATGGCGTTGATTCGGGTCAGTTCACGACGATTCACACGGCAGTGGAAGGGGCTGTTTTTAGGCCAGCTGAGGATCAGGGTGCTGTGAGGGAGGAGGTGCGTCGGGAGATGAAGACGGATTTGGGGGCGAAGGTGTTGTTGTTTGTTTCGCTGAGTCACTGGAGGAAGGGTCTTGATGGGATTTTGGAAGCGATGGTGGAGCTTCCCGAGGCGGTGTTATGGGTGGTGGGGAAGGGTTTGAATCGGGCTTATTTGAAGCGGGTGGAGGAGTTAGGTATTGGAGGGAGGATTCGGCTGGTGGGGGTGACGAAAGGTTTGGTGAGGTTGTATCAAGCGGCGGATTGGTTTGTGCATCCGACACGGTATGACGCTTGTGCGAATACGGTATTGCAGTCGATGGCGTGTGGATTGCCGGGATTGATTTCGGTTCATGATGGGGCGGTGGATCATGTGCGTGATGGCGGGACGGGCTTTCTGTTAAAGCAACCCGAAGATGTCGGCGTGCTGGTGAAAGAATTGAAAGTGGCACTGAGTTGCGATGAAGGTGAGAGGTGGAGGATGGGTGGGGCGGCCCGGGCGGCAGTGGAGGGGTTGACTTGGGAACGGCATGTGGGGCAGTGGGAAGAGTTGTTGGGGAACTTGCCTTGAGGCGAAGACTGTCTAGGGTGAGCCGATGAAGGAAGATGCCAGTTTGCCAGAGAATGCGCGGTTTGAGACGCGTGCGATTCATGTTGGCCAGGATTACCGATCTGAGACGGGTGCGGTAACGCCGCCGATTTACATGACGTCCACGTTTGAGTACGGGAACCCAGGTGGCTTTGATTACACTCGCTCCGGGAGCCCGAATTTTAGGAATTTGCAGAAGACGCTGGCGAGTCTGGAGGGTGGGGAATATGCAACGGTCTTTGCGAGTGGGGTGTCAGCCATCTCTGCGGTGGCGTTTTCGTTGAAGGCCGGGGACACGATTGTGTCTGAACAGAATATCTATGGCTGCACGTATCGTTTGTTTGAGCGGGTGTTGAGAAATTTTGGGGTGACGATTCGTTATGTGGATCTGACGAAGGTGGAGAACTATTCGGTGATCCGTGACTTGAAGCCGCAGTTGGTCTGGTTGGAGTCGCCGACGAATCCTTTGTTAAAGATCTTGGATATTGGTGCGATTTCGAACGTGGCACATGAGGTGGATGCGACGGTGTTGGTGGACAATACTTTTGCATCGAGTCTGTTGCAGCAGCCGCTGGCTTTGGGCGCGGATTTGTCTTTGCTGAGCACGACGAAATACAGCAATGGGCATTCGGATTGTTTGGGCGGAGTGGTTTGTTCCAATTCGGCGATCTGGCAGGAAAAGATGATTTTTGCGCAGAAGGCCCTGGGGTTGCAGCCGTCGCCATTTGATGCGTGGCTGGTTTCGCGAGGACTGAAGACGGAGAGTGTGAGGATGGAGCGGCATTGTGCGAATGCTTTGGAGTTGGCGACGAGGTTGGAGAGGCATCCAAGGGTGAGTCTGGTGCGGTATCCGTTTTTGCCGTCGAATCCGGCGTATGAGCTGGCGACCCGGCAGATGAAAGGGGGATCAGGGATGTTGCTGGCGGACTTTGGCTTGAGCTGGGATGAGGCGTTGCAGTTTATGAAGAAGTTGCGGCTGTTCACGCAGGCGGAAAGTCTTGGCGGGGTGGAGAGCCTGGTGGCGCACCCGGCGTCGATGACACATGCGTCGATACCGAAGGCCGAGAGGGAAGCGGCCGGGGTGACGGATGGGTTGATTCGATTCTCGGTGGGAATCGAGCATGTGGAAGATCTTTGGGAGGATTTGGAGCGGGCGTTGCATTTGTCGGCATAGGAGGTTGTGTGATGCGTGACTTGCTGACAGATCCCTTGTGTCGGGAGGAAGACTTGGGGAGCCCGATACCGGATACGGACTTTGGGGTTTCGGTATGCCTGCCGAAATGGAGGCATGTGATAGGATATGAGGAGAAGGATCCGGAGGTGGTGAGGCATTTTCGGTCGGGGTATCCAAGGTTTTGCTGTCCGCCGGCGATTGGGGCTTTGTTTGAGGTTGCCGAGCGGGAGTTGGCGGAGGATGGGGAACGTTGTTTGGTTTTCCCACGGGAGAGCCATGCGCGGCGCTGTTTGGAATTCCTTGCGAAGCAATTGGGTGAGAACGTGGGGCGAGCGGTGGTTTGGAGAGAGGAAGGATTTGGGGTGGCGGTGTTTCCCGGGCAGGTGTACGACACGGCGCGTAAGTTTTGGCGCTTTTGCGGGGAGGTCGTGAGCACGCGACAAGCGGTGTCAGCTTTGAATGGGAGTGCTACGGTCGAGGATCGGGCGGAGGGAAGGGCGGCGAGTCGCTTGATTTGCGAGAGGTTAGCGGGGTTGAGTGGGCAGGCGCCGGAGGATGTATTTTTGTTTCCTTCAGGGATGGCGGCGAACTTTGCGGTGCATCGAATGATCACGGCGTTGCGTCCTGGATGTCGGACTGTGCAATTAGACTTCCCTTATGTGGATGTTTTGAAGTTGCAGGAGGTGTTTGGGAGTGGAGTTCATTTTCTGCCGTTGCGATCCCAAGATGAATATGAAAGTGTGTTTCGGCCTTTGTTGAAGACTGAGGCGTTGGCGGGTGTTTTTGCTGAGGCACCGAGCAATCCACTGCTGCGGTGTGTGGATTTACCAAAGGTTCGAGCGATGATGGATGCGGAGCAGTTTGAGGTGCCGCTGGTAGTGGATGATACCATTGCCACCGTGGTGAATGTGGATGCGTTTCGCTTTGCCGACGTGGTGACGACGAGTTTGACCAAGGCCTTCTCGGGTGTGGGTGATGTGCTGGCTGGATGCGTAATTCTTAATCGGGAATCGCGATTTCATGCGGCGTTTTCGGCCTTCTTAGCAAGCGAGGCAGATCATGAACTGTGGGGTGGAGATGCGGTTGCGTTGGAGGCAAACTCAAGAGATTTTGAGCAACGGGTTCGGGTGATGAGTGGGAATGCTTTGGCTTTAGCGGAGTTTTTGAGGTCGCATCCATTGGTGCAACAGGTGTGTTATGCAGAGCGCGATGGAGGTGATGGATACGAATCGATCCGCCGTGATGGAGGGGGGTATGGAGGCTTGTTTTCTTTTGTCCTAAAGGATGCGGAAAAGGTCAGTCCGGGATACTTTGATCGCCTGAAGGTTTCGAAGGGGCCAAGTTTGGGTACCAATTTTACCCTGGCGTGTCCCTATACGTTACTCGCTCACTACGATGAGTTGGAATGGGCGGAGTCGTGTGGTGTAAACCGATTTCTGATTCGGGTGTCCGCTGGGCTTGAGCCCATTTCAGATTTGGTGTGTCGATTCGACTGTTTTGAATAAGGTCGGCTAGGAGGCGACGGCGAGTTCCTGAGGGGATTCGCGATATCTCCAACGTTCCTCGTGATCGGACAAGACTTTGAAGAATTCGGCTTCCGACTCAATGTGGGAAGGAGGTTCGATAGGGATTTGAATTTCAAGTTCGAGGCCAACGGGTTCGATGGGGTAAGCCTCGATGGTGCCGCCGTGGAGATGAACAATGACGAAGCAGGCCATCATGTTAACACCAAATTCGTTGGGTTGACCGCTGCGAACGAAGAATGGGTCGAACACATTTGAGGTGCGTTCGCGGTCGGGCCAGTCGGCATCATCGCGAACTCGGAAAACGATCTGCTCCGGTTTCCCCGTAACGGATGAGTGCGATGCCTCAATGGAGAGTGAATCTCCTTCTTTCAGGTCAATCAGTGCCTGAGTGAGAATGAGGTGCCAGAGTTGTTGGAATCTTTCTTTATTAACAACAAGACCGGGCAGATCTTTGTCGACTTCCACTGAGACATCAATGCCACGCGATGTGAGGGCGTCAGAGTATTTGTTGATCGAGTCGCTGAGAATATCGAGCAGGTGGACGAAGTCGGTCCGAGGAACGCGTTTGGCGTGAGAGGCGGCTGACAGGTGGCTGAGAAGCGTCTGGATGCGGTCCATCTGTGAGAGCGCCTGACTTTGCCAACCGTGCCAGAATGAATCGTCGTGTGGTTGATGGCCGGTGACTTCTTCCGCCAGTTTTTGAGGTGCCAATTCGATGAATGCGCGGATGACGGTTAGGGCGTTGCGGACGTGATGATTGAGGCCTTCAGCAAGAATGCCCATGCTTGCCACGCGGTCACTCATCATGGACTGGCGAACTGTCGACGCCTTGCGGACGAGAAGTTCCTCCCTTTCGACGATGGTTTGATAGTATTGAAGACCGTGATTGAGCGCAGCCGACAATTCTTCGGGATCCCAGGGTTTATGAAGGTAACGAAACGCATGGCCGGAGTTCACCGCGTCGACGGCCGTTTGGTACTCTGCGTATGCAGTGACAAGAATTCGAACAATATTGGGATTGAGTTGCCGAGCCTTTTCCATGAGTTCGACACCACTTTCTCCCGGCATGCGCTGATCGGTGAGGAGCAATCCGATCTTGTCTTTGTGATCGACGAGGATTTGATAGCCATCCCAAGCGTTGCTGGCAGTGAAAATGATGAAGTCGTCCTCGAATGCCTCGCGAAAGTACTGAAGTGCTTTTAATTCATCATCCACATAGAGCACTCCGTAGCGTGTGTTGGAAGGTGGTGTGCTCATGCGGGGGTAGAGGTGAGTTGGGAGGTGGCGGTGGAGATTGATATGGAACCCGTTGCGGACTGGAAGATCAGGGTAAAGCGAGTGTATTCACCGGGTACGCTTTCGACTTCGATATCGCCCTCCATTTGTTGCATCATTCGATAGCAGATACTCAAGCCGAGACCCATTCCTTTTCCGACTTCTTTGGTGGTATAAAAAGGGTCAAATATCTTCGAGGCCTGATCCTGGGTTATGCCTGTGCCGTTATCCGTAACGCTTAGTTGAACGATCGTGCCGACTTGGCGACAAGCAATTTGGATGGTGGGTTTTGGACGTTCGTGAAGGGCGTCAATGCTGTTCTGTAAGAGGTTGATGAGGACTTGGAGAATCTCACGGTCATCGGCAAGGATTTGGATCCCCGTCGAGGATTGGATTGACAGTTGAATGTGATGATCGCTGATGTCGCGAGCGAGAAAGCGCTCAGCTTTTGACAGGACACTATCCACGCTCACTGGATGGAGTGAGCGCTGATCCGGATGAGCAAAAGTGCGCAAGTCTGAGACGATTGCGACAACCCGATCGACGCCTTCACCGACATCACGGGTGATGTTGGTGACGCTTTCGGCCAGTTCGGGTGGCATGGTGCGGGTTTTCTTGTTGAGGACGTAAAGGGCGGATTTGACAAAGTTTAGGGGATTATTGATTTCGTGGATGATGCCGGCGCTGAGGCGACCAATCGAAGCTAGTCGGTCGCTATGATCCAATTGAGCCTCTGTGTCACGCAGGCGATTGATGGTTTCGAGCAGCTCGTCGTTTTGAAAGCTCAATTGGTGATGGCGGCTTTCGGCTTGGCAACGAGATAGAAACTCGCGAATCCGAATGCTGTTGTGCTGGAAGCTTGTAGCGACGAGGACGATGCAGTTGAGGATAATGAAGGTGAGGTTGGACAAGTACATGATGGTTACATCATTGCTTGTGTTGTGCACCATGTGGGGCAGCGTCGCTGCGAGGTAGATGATGACGATCAGCGAGAGCGTTGCCAGAATTTCCCGGAAGGTCCAGTTGAACACAAAGCAGGTGGAAACCATGCAGAAGCTAAGTCCGGCGTAGTAATGCGAGCCAGGATCCTTGGCGAAGTACATCATGTAAGAGACGCAAATCGATGGGATGAGAGGCAAAAGGGCGGGGTAGAATCTGAAGTATTTTTGGCCAAAAGACCGATCGATTCCCAGTAGAAGGATGACACCAACCAACGAACTTATGAGTCGGAGTGCGACAAAGACATGGAGGTGTTGCGGGTAGGAAAGGACGTCCAGGATGGTGCACAGGGGCATCAACAGAATCACAAACCAACAGCCTACCCTGGCATTGCGGAGAGTGAGGGTTCGATGCTCATCATTGAATCGTTTGATGAGCACCGGGTCATTGGGGAGGCCGTTGTAAGTGGTGTCTCCCGATGAAATGTCATTGTTATCATGTCGCCAAGCGCGTACGGCCCCGCGCCAGAATTCGGCGAGGGAGAATCCACGGACCTGTGTTTGAGCTGACAACATGGAGAATTAGCATAGATTATGCTAATTATGATAATTATCCAGTGTTTTTTATCAAGATTTGTGGATTGAAGGGCCTCTTTGGGTCTTTCGATCTTGTTCGAGATGCTCTAACGGGTCGCGGGCCTCCGGTGTCAGCAGCGGGTTGTTGAGCTGGCCAAGCGTATGATTTGGAAGTGAGAACGCGCGCCAGAAGGATCAACTGGCGAGAGCGGTTTCCGGGAGGGAACGATGGGGTTTGGCAGGAGACGAAGATCCTCCAAGTTGTTCGATGGCAATTTGCAACTGTGACAATTCGAGAGGCTTCTTGATGACCATGACCGGGCCATGGGACAGAATGCGACTGAGAATCTCACTATCGGGAAAGCCGGTGACGATAGCGATGGGGAGATCTGGGTGGCTGGATTTCAACTGAATGAAGGCTTGATCACCCGAGATGTCGGGAAGATGGAGGTCCAGAAACACCAGGTCGATTTTTTGGGTATGTGCTGCTGAGACGGCGTCTGGAACCGATTTGAATCCAAGGTAGTGACAGCCGATGCTGGATAGGAATTGCTGGAAAAGTGAATGGATGGCGGAGTCATCATCAACGATCATCACGCGCAGCGGGCGGTCGGATGCCGGGCTGAGAAGCGCAGTTGTGGAGAGGAATTTGCGGTCCATGTAGAAACGACCGTCGTTCTGGACGGCGTTTAGCTGACCATTCTCGATGAAGTGGTAGAGTTTGGAGAGGGGAATGCTGAGGTGTGCCGAAGCTTCCTCGACGGTGACGTGATCCGACAGGAGGGGATTGCGGTCGCGAGACTCGGAGGTGACATGACTGAATGGGAGCCAGCGGTGTTGGGAGTAGTCGTAGAGCTGGCATTCCCGCATGATTTTGCGAAGATTTGGGAAGGAGAACGGGGAGATAATGACATCCGAAGGATAGGACTGCTCCATTGCAACTTGCGCCTCGGGAAGATGGTAGAGAGGGATGCGAGGATCGACATGGTGAGCGGTGTGATCCATGATGTGGTGGAGAATTGCTCCGATAGGCCAAGGGAACTTGATGTGAACGGTTCCTCGGACCTGGCCATTGAAGAAACTCCATTCGTCGAGGTCATCGAACCAACGAACTTTAGGGTGAGTGTGGTGAAGCAGGATGACGAGGCCCATGAGTTGGTTCCAGAGAAGCTGAGGGAGGACGACAGCGAGCAGGATGGCGAGCCAGACCGGTGATTGAGATTGATTCGTGATCAAAACGGCAATGGTGACTTGGGCAATCACGAATAGTGCGACGGAAGAGCGGTCGGCGGCTAGCAAAGAAGGCGACATCCTTTTTCTGTCCGAGCTTCTGGGGAAGACCATGTGTTTGAACCAAACCTCAGAGAGGTAGTAGAATCCGATTCCGAAGAATGACCGATGAAAGCGTTGAAGGAAGCGACCTCCAGGAGACAGGTTGCGGAATTCCTGAGGGCTCAGTGGGGTCCAGACGTAGTCGCGTCCTTTGAGATTGGTCCAACTGTGATGAATTCGATTGTGGCCTAGATCCCACGAGACATATGGGGGCCATGAGGGTAAGAAAGCGAGACGGCCGATGAGCTTGTTGAGCCAAGATTTTGGCGTCAGTGAACCATGACAGGCGTCGTGACCGACGATAAAAAGTGTCGCGATGAAGACAGAGTTTAGGAGGCTTGAGACCACGCGAAGCCAGATTGGTAATGGCGCAAGCGTGAGGGCGAAAGTGGCCGTGTAGCAGGCGGCCGATAGAAGGAACAGAAGAGGACCGATCCAAAAGCTGCGTTTGCGCAGGGATTCGGGCACGTGGGCTTTGACTTGGGCTATGGTTTCGGGAACTTGATTATACACGGGAAAAAACTACGTTTGATACAAGCGTTCCGGAATGATGTCTGGGATGCATTTTGGCCTGAATTGAGTGTTTGTCCAGACTGGGGGCTGACAAGAAAGAAGGGCAATTGCCCGTCGAGTTGCGACACTCTGGCAGGTGAATTTGACGCAGTAGAGGCATTTTGGCACATTTTGGTTACTTCCAAGGTCATGGATTGAGTGGCTCGAGTCGACATAAGAGGCTCTAAATCAGGGTTTTAAGTTTGGTGTCATGGCATTGGCACAGTGCATGCATTACCTGAACAAGTCGGGCCTCACTTGTTTCGAAAATGAAATGACGTGTCAGAGGCCGATGACTTTCTCCAACCTACCCCCAAACTACCATGAGCAAAATCCTCGGAATCGATCTCGGCACTACTAATTCCTGCATGGCAATCCTTGAAGCAGGGAAGCCGATGGTTTTGGAGAATTCAGAAGGAGCACGCACCACGCCGTCAGTCGTTGCCTTTACCAAGAGCGGAGAGCGAGTGGTGGGACAAGCTGCAAAGCGGCAGGCTGTGACGAATCCTCGGAACACGGTTTTCTCGGTGAAGCGTTTGATGGGCCGGAAGTTTTCCGAGTTGTCGGAGTCCGAGAAGCGTTTGCCTTACAAAGTGGTTGAGGCGGCGAACGGTGACGCGCATGTCGAGGTGGAGGTGGGAGGTGAGCGCAAGGTTTACAGTCCACAGGAAGTGAGCGCGATGATTCTGGCCAAGTTGAAGGCGGACGCCGAGGCGAAGTTGGGTGAGACCATTACGGATGCAGTGATCACGGTTCCGGCCTACTTCAACGATTCTCAGCGGAATGCGACGAAGGCGGCGGGTGAGATTGCAGGGTTGAATGTTCGTCGAATCATCAATGAGCCGACGGCAGCTTCGTTGGCTTATGGACTGGAAAGCAAGTCTGACGAGAAGATCGCAGTTTATGACCTTGGAGGTGGCACCTTTGACATCAGTGTGCTGGAGATTGGTGACGGTGTCTTTGAGGTTCTTGCAACTGATGGTGACACACACCTGGGTGGCGATGACTGGGACAATGCGATCATTCAGTGGGTCATCAACGAATTCAAAACGGACACTGGAATCGATTTGAGTGGTCAGCCTGACGCGTTGCAGCGGATCAAAGAGGAAGCTGAGAAATCGAAGATCGCGCTGTCATCCTCACAGACTTACGACATCAACCTGCCGTTCGTGACTGCGGACGCGACCGGGCCGAAGCACATCATGAAGACGCTGAGTCGGGCGAAGATGGAGCAACTTTGCGACAGTTTGTTTGAGCGGACGATGAAGCCGGTGCGCGAGTGTTTGGCGGCGGCGAAACTTGAGGCGAGCAAGATTGATGAGTTGGTATTGGTCGGGGGAATGACCCGGATGCCGAAGGTGGTGGAGACTGCGAAGAAGTTGGCGGGCAAGGATCCTCACCAGGGCGTGAATCCGGATGAAGTGGTGGCGATTGGTGCGGCGATTCAGGGCGGGGTTCTGAAAGGAGATGTCAAGGATGTGCTGCTTTTGGATGTGACGCCTTTGACATTGGCGATTGAAACGGCGGGTGGGATTGCGACACCGATGATTCCGCGGAACACGACGATCCCGAAGAAGCACAGCCAGATTTTCTCGACCTATGCGGATCAGCAGACTGGGGTTGAGGTGGTGGTTTTGCAGGGAGAGCGTCCGATGTCCCGTGATAACAAGACTCTTGGAACCTTTAAGTTGGATGGGATTCCTCCGGCACCGCGTGGCGTGCCCCAGATTGAGGTGACCTTTGACATTGATGCGAACGGGATTCTCCACGTTTCGGCGAAAGAGAAGGTGTCGGGGAAAGAGCAGAAAATTTCGATTCAGGGTTCCAGCGGTTTGTCTCAGGACGAAATTGAGAAGGCAAAGCGGGAAGCCGAGGAGCATGCGGAGGAAGATCGTAAGCGCAAGGAAGGGGTGGAGATCAAGAACAAGGCGGACACATTGGCCTACGAGGTGGAGAAGCAGATCAAGGAGTGGGAAGGAAAAGTGCCTGCCGAAGCCACTGCTGCCATCACCGACAAAGTCGCCTCGCTGCGCAAAGCTGTTGAGGCTGATGATATTGATGCAATGAAGAGTCAGACTGAGTCGCTCGAGAAGCTGTTTGCTGAAGCCTATCAGGCAGCGGCTGCTGCTGGCGCAACGGCGGGTGCGCCTGAAGGCGGGATGCCTGACATGGGTGGCGCAGCGGCGTCCGCTGAATCGGGATCGTCCGAATCCAAGGACAAAGGCAAAGTGGTCGATGCTGACTTTGAAGTTGTGGACAAGGACAAGTAATCGCTGACCGCAACTGTCTCCAAGCCATGTTCCGAACCTTCCAACCTTCGACGATTCGAGTCGTGCTGAGTGCATTGCTTGGCGTGGCCGGATTGGCGTGCGGGAAGAAGGCGGGAGAAGTTGCGGGCAGAGTGGTAGAAGCTCCGGTCGTGGCGGCGAAGCCCAAGGAGGATACGACAAGGCTGGATGCGGAACTCATGGCTGCGTTAGCGCCGGTTCCGGGGGATGCCAACGGAAGCGCTGGTAGCGACATGGAGGCGGAAGCCCAACGGGTCATGGCGCTTTACCCCGATAAGAATGCACAGGACATGCTGAATGTTCCAGAAGTGAACCCCAAGTTGGTGGAAGCGTTGAAGGGATTGGCGGCGGATCCTCAGCTGCAGGCGGCGATCAATAAGAGCGTTGACTTGGCGGCCTACTTTAAGGGGTTGTCGGGGCCTCCGGGATCGTACAAGCTGAACCTGGATGTGAAAGCCTATGATACGGCGAGGACTCAGCGCATGCTGACGGCGGTTCTCTCAGGCAAGCCCAAGCCGGTCGTACAATTTCTTGTCGATGAGCTTGGGGAAGCGTCCTTCGAATTCAGTTTCACGGAAGCCCAGAAGGCCACGAATGGCATTTCTTTGGAGCCCAATCCAAATCCACCCGCCGCTGCACCTGCCGATCCTGACTGACCCCTTTCTAGATTTTCGGAAATAGCTGCCCGCCGCCGGTTTTGACGACGGACAGCCATCCGGATGAACCAAACCAAACCAAAACCAAAACAAACAAAAAGCACAAACCGCACCAACTATGGCAACCAAAATCACACCCCTTGGCCGCCGCGTGCTCGTGAAGCGTTCCACCAGCGAAGAAAAAACCGCTGGAGGCCTCTTTCTTCCCGACACAGCGAAAGAAAAACCCCAAGAAGCTGAAGTGCTCGCCCTCGGCACCGGAAAAGACGACGAAGGCAAAGACGTTGCCTCGCTCTTCACCGTTAAAGTCGGCGACAAAGTGCTGATCAGCAAATACGGCGGCACCGAAGTTAAGATCGATGGCGAGGATCACCTCATCATCAACGAAACCGACATCCTCGGCATCGTTGGCTAAGACGCCACCGAGCCCATATCAACCCTAAAACCTCAATCCGACAATACTACTATGGCTAAACAATTGAACTTCGACGAGAGTGCTCGTCATGCCTTGCTCCGCGGTGTTACCAAACTTGCGCGTGCAGTCAAAGCAACCCTGGGGCCTTCCGGCCGCAACGTCATTCTGGAGAAGAAATTCGGCTCCCCGACGATCACCAAAGACGGTGTGACCGTGGCTAAGGAGATCGAACTTCCTGATCCTTATGAAAACATGGGCGCTCAGCTCATCAAAGAAGTCTCCAGCAAGACCTCCGATGTGGCCGGTGACGGCACCACGACGGCGACGGTGCTTGCTGAGGCGATCTACAGCGAAGGTCTTCGTAACGTGACCGCTGGAGCCAACCCAACCAGCCTGCAACGCGGCATCATGAAGGCGACGGAAGCGATCGTCGGCAAGCTTCGTGAGATCTCGACACCTGTGACCGTGGCGACTGAAATCGCACAAGTGGCAACCGTGTCCGCCAACTGGGACACTGAAATCGGCAACATCATTGCTGATGCCATGGACAAAGTGGGCAAGGAAGGCACGATCACGGTTGAAGAAGCCAAGAGCATCGAAACGACCCTCGAAGTCGTTGAAGGGATGCAGTTCGACAAAGGCTACATCTCTCCTTACTTCGTGACGAATGCGGAGACGATGGAAGCGACTCTTGAGAACGCTTACATCCTCATCCACGAGAAGAAGGTCAGCAGCATGAAAGACATGCTTCCTTTGCTCGAGAAGGTGGCTCGTTCCAGCAAGCCTTTGCTGATCATTGCTGAAGACGTGGACGGCGAAGCCCTCCAGGCTCTCGTGATCAATAAGCTGCGTGGCACCCTCAACGTGTGTGCTGTCAAGGCCCCTGGCTTTGGTGACCGCCGCAAGGCCATGCTTGAAGACATCGCGATCCTCACGGGTGGCCAGTGCATCACGGAAGACCTTGGCATCAAGCTTGACTCTTTGGAACTGGATAGCCTTGGCCAAGCCAAGCGCATCACGGTTGGCAAGGAAGACACCGTCATTGTCGAAGGCAATGGCACCAGCGACGCCATCGCGGGACGTGTTGGCCAAATCAAGCGTCAGATCGAGGAAACCACCTCCGATTACGACCGTGAGAAGCTGCAAGAGCGCCTGGCCAAGCTGGCTGGTGGTGTTGCGGTGATCAACGTCGGCGCAGCGACTGAAACTGAGATGAAAGAGAAGAAGGCACGCGTGGAAGACGCCTTGCATGCGACCCGTGCGGCGGTTGAAGAAGGCATCGTCCCTGGGGGCGGTGTGGCTTTGATCCGTGCTCACGCTTTGATTGGTGACCTGGGTCTTGTCGGTGACGAGAAGACGGGTGCTGACATTGTGGCTCGTGCCATCACGGCTCCTCTTCGTCAGTTGGCTGCCAACGCAGGTGTTGAAGGTGCTTTGATTGTTGAAGAGGTCCGCAAGGGCAAGGGCAACACAGGGTACAACGTGGCAACTGGCAAGTATGAAGACCTGGTGAAGTCCGGTGTCGTCGATCCTACCAAGGTGACCCGCAGTGCTTTGCAAAACGCGGCTTCGATCAGCGGCTTGCTGCTGACCACGGAGTGCTTGATTGCTGACATTCCGAAGGAAGAAGCGGCTGACGCAGGTCACGCGCACGACCACGGTGGCATGATGTAATTTGATTCGCAGGTGGCTGGAAACAGCCGCCTGCGTCTTTGAATTCAAGCTGAGCTACAACACCCCGGGGACGAGAGTCTCCGGGGTGTTTTGTTTTTGACGATCGGTTGCAGAAGGCGGAGAGGTGCTGGAGAATGAGGGCATGCGATGGGTGTTGAGTTTGATGCTGACGCTTGCCTTGACCGCCACTGTGCGGGGCCAGGGGCGGTATGAAGGGCTGATGGGAGGGCAGTCGCGATCGGACAATGGGGCGGGGCTGACGTTGAGGTGGTGTCCGCCGGGGCCGTTTGTGATGGGATCACCCGAGGGTGAGCCAGGGCGGGATATTGATGAGGACCCGTATCCGGTCAAGCTCTCGCGGGGGTTTTGGTTAGGTGAAACGGAGGTCACTCAGGAGCAATGGAAGAAAGTGATGGGTCGGGATTTGCGGAGTCAGGCGCGGTTGATGCTGGATGACCGGCGGGTGTATCGGATGGGCGGAAAGGATGTGACGTTGCGTGAGGTGGCGAATCCGGAGAAGAAGGATGAGGTTGGTTCGGTGTGCGCGGCCGAGGCTTCGAATGTCCCAATTTATTATGTGAGCTGGGAGGAGGCGGTGGCTTATTGTCAGCAACTGACGACCCAGGAGAGGAATGCCAAGCGGCTGCCGAAAGGAGCGGTGTATGCGTTGCCGACCGAGGCGCAGTGGGAGTATGCCTGCCGAGCCGGGACAACGACCACCACCTATGCGGGTGACATGACGGTTTTGAGCAACAACAACGTGCCGGTGTTGCATTCGATTGCCTGGTATGGTGGGAACAGCAGTCGAAATTATGGAGGGAGAGGATGGGTGACGCATTTTCCGGATCAGGCGTTTCCGGGGACGAGGGCGGGTCCGCGAAGAGTGGGGCAATTGGATG
Source organism: Verrucomicrobiaceae bacterium (assembly GCA_947440575.1). GTDB lineage: Bacteria > Verrucomicrobiota > Verrucomicrobiia > Verrucomicrobiales > Verrucomicrobiaceae > JAGRPD01. Next base: position 19,453 of record CANETF010000020.1, on the reverse strand, counting down.
CGAATGCGTGGAAGTTGAAGGACATGCTGGGGAATCTTTACGAGTGGGTGCAGGATTACTCCGGGTACTATCCGCAACGGGAGGTGACGGATCCGATGGGGCCAGCGAAGGGGGAGAAGAGGCTTTTTCGAGGGGGATCATGGAACCACTATGGAACGATGTGCCGGGCGGCGAGACGGTTTGAGGAGATACCGACGATTCGGCTGAACTACATCGGGTTTCGCGTGGCTCTGAGATGGGCTGCGGGCGGTCCGTAAATGCCGAGTGAACGGTAAGAGTTTCCGTTGGCGGTCGCGGTGTTCGCATTAAGGTGAGGCATGTCGATGGAGGATGAGAGCGCACTTTCTACCACGGTCTCCGTGAGGGGGGCTGGGACGGTGCATGATGCGCGCGAGGCGCTAAGGCGGTATTTTGGGTTTCGGGAGTTTCTGGATGGGCAGGAGCTGGTGATGAGCAGCATTTTATCCGGTCGAGATACCTTGGTGATTATGCCGACAGGGGGAGGGAAGAGTTTGTGTTATCAGTTGCCGGCGATGGTGATGGAGGGGGTGACGGTGGTGGTGAGTCCGTTGATCGCTTTGATGAAGGATCAGGTGGATGCGCTGGAGCGGCGGGGGATTCCGGCGACGTTGATTAACAGCTCCCTGAGCGGAGGGGAGCAGATGGCGCGGATTGACGGGTTGAAGCGTGGGGAGTTTAAGTTGGTGTATGTGGCACCGGAACGGTTTCGGAGTGTGACCTTTTTGCGGGCGCTGAAGCAGGTGGAGATCGCGTTGTTTGCGGTGGATGAGGCGCATTGTCTTTCGCAATGGGGGCATGATTTCAGGCCGGACTACATTCGATTGGGGGTGGCGTTGGAGGAGTTGGGGCGGCCGCAGGTGGTGGCGTTGACGGCGACGGCCACGCCGGAGGTGAGGGGAGACATCATGAAGGTGTTGGACCTGCGGGATCCGTTTTTGGCGATGCGAGGATTTGAGCGTCCCAATCTGAGTTTGAACATCATTCAGGCGAAGAACCATAGTGAGAAGTATGCGCGGTTGCGGCAGATGATCACGCAGTGGAAGACAGGGATCATTTATTGTGCGACGCGGAAGCGGGTGGATGAGGTGGCGGAGCAGTTGAAGGAGTGGAAGGTGAAGTCGATCAAGTATCATGGGGGGTTGGATGACAAGGAGCGGGAGCGGCTTCAGAATCGGTTTATTGAGAAGAAGTGTGATGTGGCCGTGGCGACGAATGCGTTTGGGATGGGGATTGATCGAGCTGACGTGAGGTTTGTGGCGCACTTTGATGTACCCGGGAGTATTGAGGCCTACTATCAGGAGGCTGGGCGCGCGGGGCGGGATGGGGAGCCGGCGTGGTGTGAATTGCTGTTCAATTATGCGGATGTTGGGACGCAGGAGTTTTTCATTGAGGGAAACAACCCGCCGTTTGAGACGATCCAAGCGGTTTATCAGTCGATGTTGAGCTGGTCCGATACGAACCATGAGGTGCAATGCAGTATTGATGAACTGACGGATCGGGCGGGGGTGAAGAATGGGATGGCGACGAGCACGTCGATCAGTCACCTGGTGAGAGCGGGATACATCGAGCGGTTTGACATACCCGGGAAGAGGATTCGAGGGACGCGGTTATTGCGGCCGGATGTCTTGGCGCGAAATCTGGATTTGGATCGAGCGGCATTGGCGGAGAAGGCCAGGCGTGATGGGGCGAAGCTGAAGTCGATGGTGGACTTATGTTATGCGCAGGCGTGTCGGCAGGAGGTGATTTTGGAGTACTTTGGAGAGGGGGATCCTGTGCCGTGTGGGAGCTGTGATGTGTGTCGGGCGACGGGAGCACAGTCGGCGCGCGAGGGGACGGTGGAGGAATTGGTGATGCTGCGGCAGGTGTTGAGTGGAGTGGCGAGGATGAGTGAGAGGACGGCGGATGGGCGATTGATGGGTCGGTATGGGAAGGGACGAATCGTGCAGATGCTGGTGGGAGGGAAGTCGAAGGAGGTGGTGGATGCGGGGTTGGATCAACTGACGACTTATGGGTTGTTGAAGCACTTGGGGGCTGCGGCGGTGAATCCGCTTTTTAATGAGATGGAGAGGAAGGGATTGATTGAAACGAGTGGAGGGGAATATCCGCTGGTGTCACTGACGAGTAAGGGCATCAAGCACCTGAAGACGGGGGAGAATCTGGTGATGCGGTGGCCGGCCCAGATGGTAGAGAAGCCAGCATCCGCGGTTGTAGCGAGGGGGGGAGTGGCTGGAAAGGCGGTGCAGGTTCCGGCTGAGGTGTCGGTGATGGAGCTGGGATTTGATGAAGCTTTGTTTGAGAAGCTAAAGCGGCATCGGACAGCTGTGGCGAAGGCGGAAGGGGTGGCGGCCCATCGGATATTCTCGAATCAGACTCTGGAGTTCATGACAAGGCTGAAGCCATTGACTTTGGAGGCTGGCAAAAAGATCCGAGGAGTGGGGGACGTGAAGGCGGTGGAGTATCTGCCGGAGTTTGTCCGGGTGATCCAGAAGCATGTGAAGGGGTAGCCCGGTTCTCGAAATCTTGTCAAACTGCCCGGTGGCGGTGCGGCCTCAAAGGCTGTTTTATTCGACGAGATCGATCTGATAGAAGTCGTGGAAGAGTTGGCGGTAGACCTCGCGTTTGAATTTGGGGACCCAGGCTAGCTGGAAGATGGCGGGTGGGATCCAGCGCCACTTGCTGAATTCTTGCTGGTGAGCGTCGAGACAGATGTCGGTGTCATTGCCGAGGAAGCGGCAGCGGTAATAGGTTTGTTCCTGGCCGCCATAGATGCCGTATTTGAGGCGGCCTTTGGGGAAGGCATAGCGGTAACCGGAGCGGGACTCGATGATTTCGATGTGCTCGGGTTTGACGCCAATTTCTTCTTCCAGCTCACGATAGAAAGCGGCTTCGAGAGCTTCACCTGAGTCGACACCGCCCTGGGGGAACTGCCAAGCACCTTTGACGTTGATGCGTTCAGCGACAAAGATGTCGCCATTGTGGCGCTCGAGGATGGCCGCGACGTTGGGGCGGTAAAGGAGTGGGGCGGAGATCTGAGCTGAAGAGGCTTCGTCGGGCATGTCTGAGTTTGGATAGCGCATGTTCCCCGCCATGCCATGCCTTTTTTGAGGACTGGAAAGGGTGATCGAGTCAGATCCGTCACTTGGCACACTCAGTGGTGCCTGCTTTTGGTGATCGTGTCGGGTGGAGGATCAAACCCGAGTCGATGGGAAAGTCTGGGAGCTAACGCTGGGAATCAACCGTAGGGGCCGCTGTCGCCGAGGCCGTAGGCGGTGGCCTGGACATCCACGTCGGAATGGTCAAAGTAGATGCGGAGCGGGCGGCAGCAGATTTCGCAGTCGTAGTCGACATCTGAAGGCAGTTCGTCGAAGTGAGGGCAAGGGGCCGAAAAGACTTCGTAGCAGGAAGGGCAGGTGACGTCGACGGTGTGCATTGGAGTTGCTGTGTGAGGTTACGCAACCGGAGGTGATGCAGGGCTAGGGGAGGGGAAGATTTTTTCGAGTGTTTCGCGGCGATAGGCGAAGATTTTTTGCAGCATGGGGCGGACGAAGAGCGGGTGAGCTAGTTCACCAAATGGTTGGAAGGGGAGGGAGTAGTGGACGGTGTCGGTGATTTCACAGGTGGAATCAGTGAGGGGGGTGATGAGGTGGCGATGACGCCAGAGTTTGTAGGGGCCCGAGCGTTGTTCGTCAATGAAGGAGACGCCTGGGTCGACGTGGGTGATGTGAGTGAGCCAGGTTTTCCAGACAAACGGGGCGAGTTGGATTTGGAACCAAAGCATTTGTCCTGGGAAAACGGGAGCGATTTGGTCACCGCCGGGGCGGCGCATGGCGAGATCCGGAGGGGTGAGTTGGGCGAGGTTGGCGGGGTTGGAGAAGAAAGTCCACGCCGCGGCAGCGGAGATGGAGAGTATTTGAGTTTGATGGAGGGTGTGAATGCTCACGGGAAAACTACGAACGGGGAAGCATTGTGGTTTGGATTTCGGGGTTGAGGTTGCCTTTGGGCTGGGTTTGTTTGGGGGGAGTATGAAGTATGTTTCAACACGAGGATTGACGTCACCGCATTCGTTTTCGGAGGCGGTGGAGGCAGGTTTGGCTCCGGACGGGGGTTTGTTTCTGCCGGAGGTGCTGCCGTCGATCGCAGAGAAGTTGAGCGAATGGGAAAGGTTGAGCTATGCGGAGGTAGCGGCGGAGTTTTTCTCGATCTTTGCGCCAGAGATCTCAAAAGTGGAGTGGCATGAGTTAACGAGTGCGGCGTATGCGAGATTTGAGTCGCCCGATGTGGCGCCGCTGGTGGAGTTGGACGAGCGGACGTATGTGCTGGAGTTGTTTCATGGGCCGACCTTGGCGTTCAAGGATTTCGCGTTGCAATTGTTGGGGCTTCTGTACAAGCGGCAGGTGCGCATGAGTGGTCGGTCGATTGCGGTGTTGGGGGCGACCTCGGGCGACACGGGGAGCGCGGCCATTCATGGGTGCATGGGACAGGAGGGGATTACGATTTTCATCATGTACCCAGATGGTCGGGTGGCGCCGTTGCAGGAGCGGCAGATGGCATGCACGGGAGCGGCCAATGTGTTTGCGATACCGGTGCCGGGGACATTTGATGATGCCCAGCGGATGGTGAAGGAGGCGTTTGCTGACACGGCTTTTGTTGAGCGGTGTGGACTATCGGCGGTGAATTCGATCAACATTGCGCGTGTTTTGGCGCAGAGTGTTTACTACATCTGGGCGTGGTTGAAGCTGCCTCCGGCGGTGCGTGAGACGGTGGAGTTCGTGGTGCCAACGGGCAACTTTGGGAATGTGCTGGCTGGTTGGCTGGTGAAGCAGATGGGTTTGAAGGTGGGGGGCTTTCGGGTGGCGACGAACCAGAACGACATTTTGTTCCGGTTCTTTACGACGGGACGGTATGAGGAAGGAGTGGTGAAGCCAAGCTTTGCTCCGAGCATGGACATTCAGGCGGCATCAAACTTTGAGCGGTTCTTGTATTACATGCTGGAGCAGGACACGGCGAAAGTGAGAGAGGTGATGGGACGAATGAAGGCGGGCGAGGTGGTGGAGTTTGGTCAGTTGGACAATGGATTCAGGGCATCGCGCATGGACGATGTGGAGATTCCCGGGGCGATTGAGCGGGTTTGGAAGGAATACGGGTATGTGGTGGATCCCCACACGGCGTGTGCGTTTAAAGGGATGGCACCGGACGGAGTGAGTGTGGTTTTGGCAACGGCGAGTCCGGCGAAGTTTCCGGAGGTCGTCATGCAGGCTACTGGATCGGAGCCGATCCATTCTGCTTTAGAACTTCTGAAGGGGAAGGCCTTGGTGCGGAATCCTTTGGCTGCAGATGTTGAGTTGGTGAAGGCGTTTGTGGCGGAGCGAGTTTGAAAGGTCGAGGATCTCCAGTCTTCAAGAGGGTGGTCATTCGCTGGAGTAAGGCGGAATTGGCGATGGTTTCCTGTCCGGAGCGGTGTCTTTCATCAAGTCGAGAGAGAATGGCGTCTGCGGATTTTTTGTCACCCAGCTGAAGCCAAGTTTCGGCGGCGAGAATGAGTGCGCTCAAGTGGCGACTGCGAACGGGTGATCGGCTGGGGTCCATTGTGGCGATGGACTCATAGAGGGTGATTGCGGCCTGGGGTTGGCCTGTGACGCGGAGGGCGGCGGCGAGTTCAAGGAGATTGCCTTGGGGGTCGCTACCGAGCCAACGATCATTGAGGGCTTGATTGAGGGCGAGGAGATCCGCCGAGGAGGGGGCCGGACCGTTGTTTTTTGGCTTGGTCGCCCGTTCCATGGCGTGGAAGACCGTGTGTGGTATCGTGGAAGAGGGTTTTTGGCCGTGTTCGATTCGAAACTGTTCGATGATGGGAATGCCTAGCTGGCGAGTTTTGAGGATGGTGGCGCGGTTGGGTGCGACACCACGCGCTTCGGCTGAAGCTGCGTGGGTGAAGGCGAGAGCGGTTTCAATTTGTGAACGGTCGGAGTTCATTTCTGGATCCTCGGCCATGGTGGCAAGGATGTCTTTCATCGTGCGTGCGGCGGAGATGGCCTCGCTGAAGTTTCCGCAAAGGGCGTTATTGAGGATGAAGCGCGAACGATCCAGCCAAGCTTCGTTTGGGATGGGGTTCATTTGCAATTCGAGTTTGGAAGAGGCATCGAAAGAATCGGCGGCTTGTTCGTGAAGACCGGCGGCTTCGTAGTTGTCTGCGAGAGCCCGGTGAACGAGGTGGATGCGTTCGGATTGGGCGGTGCGCAAGACCGCATCGAGGGCTGACTGGGTTAACTTGATGGCTTCGGCATTTTGATCTTGAGCGGTCAGTAGACGGGAGAGACCCACCCGCCAATCGGAAAGCCAAGGTGAGTCTGGGCCTTTGGCGATTGTTTGGAGTTCGATGGCTTTTTGCAATGAAGTGATTGCTGCGGGTAAGTCTCGTTTTTTGACGAGCAAGCCGCTGCGGCCATGATAAATGGTGGAAGCATCGTGTTTTTGTTTGTCTGTTTCCACAGGTAGATCACGAAGAATTTCCGTATAGGTTTGTTCGGCTTCGTTGAATTTACCTGCTGAAGTAAGTGCATCGGCGTGAGCGCGAAGGAGGACCGTCCAGTTGGAGTGCGCGCGGTTCTCGGCGGTCGCATTGGAACGAATGTCGGCGAACTCTACCAGGGCTTCATTGAGGCGTCCGGACTTTGCCCAGACATCGGCTCGTTTTCTTCGGACCAGAAAGAGGCGGCGGGGTCCGTCTTTCCTGTGAAGCTGGGATTGCCAGTAGCGGATGAGTTCATCGTATTGCCGGTGGCTCTCGGCATAATGACCCTGCAGATAGAGGGTTCTGGCGTAGGCTTCGCGGGTGTTAAGGAGTTCCGGGTCATCTTCGGGGCGGGAGTCTTGCAACGATTGGAGTTGCTGTGCGATCAATGGATGGGCCTTGGAGTCGCTTCGAAGCGCTCTGAAAATGAGTGCGGTTCGGCCGGCGATCGCTTGATTGACTTCGGGGTCGGAAGAAAAGGTTTCGGCGTTCGATTGAAGTTCTTCCAGGGCGAGGCGCAAGGCTTCAGGATTCTTACCGTTTTTGACGTGCTCTCCGGTGCGCTGCAAAAGTTTGGTCAAGAAATCCAGCGTTTGCTCGGCTTTTCGGGTTTGAGTTTCGGAGATGGCCCGCAATTGGTCGGCTTGCAGGCGCATTTTGGATTCGCGCATGTAGGCGTTACTGGTTAAGGCCGTAGCGATGGCAAGGATGAGGAAGAGGGCGCAGGCACCGAGCACTACAATTCGGTTGCGGCGGATGAACTTGGTGGCTGTAAGAACTGAGGACGGCTTACCAGCGGTGATTGGGCGATCAGCGAGGTGATTGAGGATGTCCGCGGCGAAGGCATCAGCGGAAGCATAGCGATCTGAACGATTGTGGGCGAGGGCTTTGAGGAGAATCCAATCGAGGTCACCTTTGAGTTGAGGGGTGAAGTCGGGGGCGGTTGACTTTTCCTGAGAGTGCCTTGCCAGGGTGCTGGGTCGTTTGAGGTCGGTGTGAGGCGAGTGTTGGAGGCGGCCCAGCAAGGTGGAGGTTTTTCCGTGGGCCATGCATTGCGGTGTCTGGCCGGTTAGCATTTCGTGCAGTATGACGCCAAGAGCGTAGATATCGGTGCGGGTATCGAGATCTGGATTGCCAGGAATCGACTGTTCGGGGCTCATGTAGTCGGGCGTGCCGAGCAGGATATCGCCCCGGGTGGCGAGCTGGGATTCGGGGAGTGAGGCGGATTCAAGGGCTTTGGCGATGCCGAAGTCGATGATTTTGGGTTGAGGGGTGCCATCGATGTCGATGACCATGATGTTGGGGGGTTTGAGATCGCGATGGAGGATGCCTTTTTGGTGGGCGTGTTGGACGGCCTTACAGACATCGACAAAGAGTCGAAGGCGATCCGGTAGGGAGAGTTGGCGTTGTTCGCAGTAGGTGGTGATGGGCAGGCCATGGACCAACTCCATGACGAAGTAAGGGCGACCTGTGGAGGTGGTGCCGGCGTCGTAGACGGAAGCGATCCCAGGGTGATCCATGAGTGCCAACGTTTGGCGTTCGACATTGAACCGAGCGACGACCTGGAGGGTATCCATGCCGACCTTGATGACTTTGAGGGCGACTTGGCGGCGGATAGGGGTGGTTTGTTCGGCCCGCCAGACGAGGCCGAAGCCACCTTCTCCCAATTTTTGGCAAAGGGTGTAGGGGCCGATGGTTTGGCCGGGTTGATTGGCGTAGGCGGACAGGTCGGCAGAGAACAGGTCGTCATCAAGGGAGTCGTCGCCGGGTGTCATGGCAACGCGGAGAAGTCCCGCCCATTCTCCGACGGCCACGGTCTCGGGTTCGGAAGTGGATGGGGGGAGGGGTTGATCTGACACGGGAGACGAGTGTTTTATCGGGTAAGGACCTGAAACAAGGCGCGCATTTCCTCTTGAATCAGAAGGGGGTCATCGGTGCCGATGGTGTGTCCGATTTCGGTCATGATGAGTTTGCGATAGTGTTGGCGTGTTCGATGGAGGGCGGTGCGAAAGGCGGACGAGGAGAGGCCGGCGGCGGCAGCGGCGGCGTCCATGTCGGCTTCGTCTGCCTCATCATTGAGAGGGAGGAAGGCGCGGAGGGATTTGAAGCGCTCCGTTTGGCCCTGTTCGGAGAAGAGTTGTTTGAGGCGGTCGAGAGCGCGCTGGATGAGGTTTTGGGCCCATTGGCGGTGGTAGATGACATCGGGCGGAAGGTCCAACGATTGGATTTCGAGTTGGTATTGACCCTCAGGATTGGGCAGGTCGAGCGGGATGTGAACGGATGCTCCACCGCGTTTTAGGCGGGCGTCGTGGTTGTGGCTATTGTTGAGGCTAGCGGTGAAATGGGTGAGGAGGAGGGTGCGCAGGTGGCCGCGAGATTGCTCGGCTTTGGCGAAGAGGTCGGAATCGAGGATGGTGCACATGAAATCCTGCACGGCGTCTTCGGCCTGCTGCTGGGATTGGCCACCCTTTCGAGCGAAGGCGTAGAGGGGAAACCAGTAGGCTTTGCAGAGGTCCTGGAGAGCGTTGGACTTTTCTTGTTCGGAGCCCGAGCGCACCTTTTGGATTAGGGTCCACCGGGTCTTGGGGAAGCTGGTGGATTGAGAATTCATCGATTGGACAACATGAATGAAACGAGCGATAAATCGAGGGTCTGTCAACCGGGGTTGAGGGGAGTTTTGGGTCGTTCCCGATGAAGGAAGGGGGAGGGTGAGGGGTGCGATGTGCATTCCCGATAGTTTTCCGTGCGACAACAAGCTTCCCAAGGTGCGTTTCATTGATCTATCCTCAATCCATGACTGCTGTAAAAACCTTTCTATTCGTTGCCGCTGTGCTGGGAGTTTTGCTTCCGACAACGACGATTTGTGCTGCTGAGCCGCTCCGCGTCTTCATCCGTGCTGGCAAAAAATCGCACGGTCCTGGCGCGCATGATTTCCCGCAGTTTCTCAAAGACTGGGTGCCGATGCTCAATGAACGTGGCGTCAAAGCCGATGGCGGCATGGACTTCCCCACGAAGGAGCAACTCGACAAGACGGACGTGCTCATCCTCCATGCTCAGGAGGCTGGAAACATCAAGATCGGCGATGAGCGGAAGAATCTGATGGAGTTCCTTGCCCGTGGCGGCGGCGTGGTGACGATCCACGCAGCGGCGGTGTCTAAGGACCACGACTGGTTCAAGGGTATCATCGGCGGCTCGTGGCATTTTGGGCAGACGAAGTGGCTGGAGGCGCCGATGAGCCTTTATTTCACCGATCACGACAACGCGATCACGAAGGATATCAGCAACTTCGACATCGACGACGAGATCTACTATGACATGGATTTGCTGCCCGAGGCCAAGATCCTCGCCGCTGCTTACACTCCGAACACCCCGCAGGTGAAAGGCGGCAACAAGGAGGCCCAGCAGCGTGCCGCCGAGGCCGTGGCGAAGAAGAAGGCGGTCAATATTTACGACATCCAGCCGCAGGTGTGGACTTATGAGAAGGAGCAGTATCGCGCTTTCACTTGCATCCCTGGCCATTGGTACAAGAATTTCAGCCACAACGCGGTGCGTACGATGATCTTGCGCGGCATCGCCTGGGCAGGGAAGCGTGAGAACATCGACGAGTTTTGCAAGCCGGCCGAGCTGGGCGATGCGTTGCGCTATGTTGAGGGCGGTTGTCCGAGCCCGCAGGAGCTGCCGAAGGCTCTCGAAGTGCATCCGGAGTTCAATCTTTCGCTGGTAGCTGCTGAGCCACTGATCAACAAGCCGATGAACATCGACTGGGACGAGAAAGGGCGTTTGTGGGTAGTTGAGACGCCGGAGTATCCGAATGGGTTGCGGCAATCGAACGTGGACGCGTGGAAGGACAGCGGGGCGATCAAGCCCGGCCAGTATGACCGCAAGCCGCTTGATCAGGTGAGCATTCTTTCCGACACGAATGGTGACGGTGTCATGGACAAGAAGCAGGTGTTTGCGGACGAGATTGAGTTGGCCACGAGCAGTGTGTTTTACAAAAATGGCGTCATCGTCTGTGCTGCGCCGGACATCTGGTATTTTGAGGACACGAACGGAGACGACCAGGCGGACAAACGCAGCAAGCTGTACACGAACTTGGGAAATCGCGACACACACGCCGTGATCAACAACATGCGGTGGGGGCTGGATGGGTGGGTTTATGCGACGCATGGCTATTCGAGCACCGACGACGTGAAATCCGGTGATGGGAGCAAGGGCTTCGGAGCCATTGGGGCAGGTGTGGTGCGCTTTAAGCCGGATGGCAGCGCGTTCGAGCAGTATGCTTCACGTGGGGGTAACACTTGGGGGCTTGACATTACCAGCGATGGTCAGGTTTTTTACACGCAGCCGACGAGCGGCAATCACTTCATCCACGTCGTGCTGCCGGAGTATGTGCTGGCGAAAGGCAAGCTACCTGGAGTGATGGGGACGAACGGGATGCTGCCCAAGGAGCCGACCTTTCCGGCGATGCATTGGGAGCAGCAGGCCTATGTGCAGATCGATCAGGTGGGGAGCTACACGGCTGCTGCGGGATGCGCGATTTATGAAGGCGGCGCGTGGCCTGCGAAGTGGAACTACGGTTACTTCACCACCGAGCCGACACTGAACATTGTTAGCCACTTCATGGTGGAGCCTGATGGTGTGACCTACAAAGCGAAGCGCGAGCCGGGGCGTGAGCAGACGGAGTTCATTCGAAGCACGAATCTGTGGTTCCGGCCCATTGAGGTGCGTGTGGGTCCAGATGGGGCGCTTTATGTTGTCGATTTCTGCAATCAGGCGGTGATTCACAATGACACTCGCGGCCCTACTCATGGTCCGGCCAACGCAGCGGTGCGTCCTGATCGTGATCATTACTATGGGCGGATTTGGAAGGTGCAGCACAAGGAGGCGAAGAAGCTGCCAGTCGCCGATTATGGCTTGCGGAACGAAATGCGTGATTTGAGCAAGTTAGCGGAGGCAGCCATTCACCCCAATGGCGAAGTGCGTTCCACTGCTGCGCGCATTTACCTCGGGACTGAGACGTCTTATGGTGGCGTGCTAGTTCCGATGATGGGCAGTAAGGCCTTGCAAGCCAACGAAGCCGCCAAACAAGCCGCAAACGCCGACAAGCTCCTCCAAGACTTCGCCGCTGCTCAAGATGACTGGACACGCAGCGCTATCGTTGCCGCCGCAGCTGAAAAACCTGCTGAAGTGATCGCCTCAGCGCTGTCTTCCTCGTCTCCCGAGTCGCTGTCCAATTTCGTCAGTGCTCTTCTTCCCGTCGCGCTGCCCGCGAACGCCGAAAAGCTCATCTCCGCCTGCGCCCAAGCTGATGCGAAGGCTGACCCGGTGAAAAGCGCTATCCTGCGCGGCATCGCGACGAGCATGAATGAAGCTCCCGCGTTGTCTCCGGCACTGATGGAGGCATTGAAAAAACTTCTTGGTCAGCCTTCGCTCGCTGCGGCCACGTTGCCGCTTGTGACGAAGTGGGACAAAGGGGGGGGGCTGGCTGCGGAGGTTAAAGCTCAGCTGGACAAGCTTAGCGCTACGCTATCGGACAATGCTGCGTCGGTGGAAGCGCGTGTGAGTGCGGCGAAGGGTTTGGTGGCTGTTGGTGGCGCTTCGCAGGAGCAGGTGGTTCGAGTGTTAGCTCGTCCGGAAGTGCCAGCGGCACTGCAGGCCGCCATCGTGGCTGCTTTGGATGAGAGCGGAGGTGTGGAGGCGATTGTGCCTGCTTTTGGCTCGCTGAAGCGTGAGCAACAGACGCAGGCGTTTGAAGCCATGCTCAAGCGGCCCGAGGCGACTGGAGCCCTGCTCGATGCAGTGAAGGCGGGTAGCATTGATCGGGCGATTTTTGCGCCGGGGGATGTGGCTCGGTTGAGGTCGCATCCGAACAAGCAGATCGCGAAGCGGGCGAACGAGTTGTTCAAGGTCGATAACTCTGCCAAAGACGCGATCATTGCCAAACTGGTGCCGGAGGTGGAGAAGCCGGGGGATGCGGTGCGAGGGAAGATGTTCTTTACGGCGGCATGCGCGGTTTGTCATAAGCTGGGAGACATCGGTGTCGCTGTTGGGCCGCCGCTGGATGGGATGGGGGCGCATGGGCCGGCGGAGTTGCTGGTTCACATTGTGGACCCGAACCGGGAAGTGGATCCGAGTTTTTGGGCGTTCAATGTGACCACAAAGAAGGGCGAGGTGCTGCAGGGTGTGGTCACGAGTGAGAACAGTGCGACGGTGACGCTGGCCACGCAGGTGGGTGTGCGTGAGATCGCGAAGAGTGACATTGAGAAGCGGGAGAACACGCAGCGGAGTTTGATGCCGGAGGGATTGGATGGCTTGGGGCCAGAGGCGTTACGCGACATCCTCGCTTTCATTGTCGGCGATGCTGCCAAGCAATTTCGCATCCTCCATCTGGCCGATGCGTTCACAGCTGACAGTCGCGATGGCGTCTTTGCGAGTGCGAGACCCGAGGGTGGGCGCGTGAAACTCAATAAGTTTGGGAATGTGAAGGTCGAAGGCGTACCTTTCTTCATCCAGGACCCCACGAAGAGTTCCACGGGAGGCAATTTGATCGTGCTCAAAGGCGGTCCTGGAAAAGACAATCACTCGCAGACCTTCCCCGCGAAGGCTGAGGTGGCCATCAATGTTGCGGCGAAGCGTCTGCAAATTCTCAGTGGCGTTTCTGGCTGGGGCTGGCCGGCTGTGCAGGATGAGGCGCCGGCACTCAAGGCGACGGTGGTTTATGAAGGTGGCGAGAAGGAGGAGTTTACCTTTTTTAACGGCATCCACTTCAGTGATTACATTCGCCCCGTGGAGGTGCCCGGGTCCAAAGGCATCGAGGGACTTGCCGACGGCCAGGAGCCGCGCTTGCTCACGCTTGAACTGACGAAGAAGGGGATTGCCAAGACCTTGATTTTGGAGAGTCCGGCTGAGAACAAAACGCCGCCGGTCATTGTGGCGGTGACGGCGGACATTGAGGGCAAGGGACCGGCACCGCTGGATGCGGATGTGTCGAAGCGGCCACCGCCTCCCGCGAAAGGCAAGGGAAAGGGTAAGGCCAAAAACGAAGCTGTCAGCGCACCTGAAACCGGTCCGAAAGAAGGCGGAAAGGGCGATGGGCCGCTGGTTCCAGCCGCGCCGGTGCAGTGGGAAGCTGGCAAAACCCGGGTTCTCGTCATTGGCGGGGGTTCGTCACATAACTTCAAAGACTTCTTTGGAACCACCGATGTTGCCACGCTGAAGGCAGCGGGTTTCAGCGTCCATTACACTGAGGACCGTGACCAGGCTGCCGCCGAACTGGCGAATGCCGATGCCGCGATCATCAGTGTGAACCGAAAGTTCTTTGATACGACGGCCTATCGCAAGGCGCTGTTCGATTTTGCCTCCGCGGGCAAGGGGATTGTGATGCTGCATCCGGGGACGTGGTATGGATTCACGGGCTGGCCGGAATTGAATGCGCAGATTGTGGGTGGCGGCGCTCGCGGGCATGACAAGATTCATCCGTTTGAGGTTAAGAAGATCAAGAGTCACCCGGTGATGGAGGGGGTTCCGGAAAGCTTCACCGTGGAAGACGAACTGTATTATGTGAATGCGGAACCGGACAAGGTGCCGGCGGGCACGGCGAAGATCGCGGTGCTGGCGGAGACGAGTCCGAGCGACAAATATCAGAAGCCTCATCCGAGTGTTTGGATCACGGAGCACCCTCAAGCGAAGATTGTGGGGATGGCGCTGGGTCATGATGCGCGGACCCATGATCATGCGGGCTATCGGCAATTGCTCATCAATGCTGCGAAATGGGTGAGCGGGAAGTGACGGATGGAGCTTCCGTTGGGGCAGTTCCGCGGTTGGGTGGTGTCTGAGGGCAAGGGTCTTTGGGGTTGTCGGGGCCCCAAAGAGGGGTGAGCTCAATCTTGATAAAAAAGTCAGGCAAGGGAGTTGCATCTGGGGAAAAGTTCTCTATTTTCTCCTCCCGTGCTTGGCACGGTGTGATCTTACTCCGTGGTGTAATGGTAACACAGCTGATTTTGGTTCAGCTATTCAAGGTTCGAGTCCTTGCGGGGTAGCCACTCTCACCAGGTGGAGAGTGCTTCGGGCAGAAACGGTGCAACTGGCAGTTTGAACCCGAGCTGCCACGGTTGTGGGCTCACCTTCGTTTGCCGAGGAAACGCGGGATTTCTTCGCGCTCAATCGCCCAGATACGCTGCTCTTACCTGGGGATTCTTCAGCAAAGCGGCAGCGGTGTCTTCGAGAATGACGCGGCCGGATTCGAGGACGTAGCCGTGGTGGGAGATGCCCAAGGCGAGGTTGGCGTTTTGTTCAACCAGGAGAATGGTCAGGCCGCGCTCTTTATTGATGGCGACAATCTGATCAAAGATGGCGCGCACGAGAATCGGAGCGATACCGAGAGAGGGTTCATCTAGCATGAGGCATTGGGGCTGGCTCATGAGGGCGCGGGCGATGGCGAGCATTTGTTGCTCCCCGCCAGACATGGTGCCGGCGGCTTGATTGATGCGCTCTTTTAACCGGGGGAAGATGGTGAAGGCGTAGTCCATGTCGGCGGCGATGCCGGCCTTGTCGTTGCGAAGGTAAGCGCCCATGCGGAGGTTTTCGGCGACTGTCAGGTTCGCGAAGACCATGCGACCTTCGGGCACATGGCATAAGTGTCGGGCGACAATTTTGTGAGCGGGTTGGTTGGTGATGTCTTCACCCTTGTAGGTCACGGTGCCTGATTGCGCTTTGATGAGGCCGCTGATGGCTCGCAATGTGGTGGATTTGCCGGCGCCATTGGCTCCGATGAGAGTGACGATGCTTTTTTCGGGGACGTTGAGTGAGACGCCATGAAGGGCTTTGATCGAGCCATAGCTGACTTCGAGATTTTGAATTTCAAGCATCGAAGGGCTCCTCCTTGTCTGTTTCGGTGCCCAGGTAAGCAGCGATGACTTTGGGATCACGTTGGATTTGCTGCGGTGTGCCTTCGGCGATCTTGATGCCGTATTCGAGCACGGCGATGCGCTCGCAGATGCCCATGACGACGGTCATGTCATGTTCGACAAGCATGACGGCGATTTGGAACTTGTCCTTGATGAACCGAATGAGGTGCATCAGTTCTTCCTTCTCGGTCGGGTTCATGCCGGCGGCGGGTTCATCGAGGAGGAGTAACTTCGGGCGAGTAGCGAGGGCGCGGACGATTTCGAGGCGCCGTTGATCGCCATAAGGAAGGCTTTTCGCTTCCTCATCGCGCAAGGAACCTAGTTTGAAGATGTCGAGCAATTCCAGAGCGCAAGTTTCGACCTCATTTTCGAGGGATTTGAAACGAGAGCCACGCCAGAGAGAGGCGCGCACGCCGTGTTTGCAATGCAGTTGCATGGCGGCCCGGACGTTGTCGATGACGCTGAGGGAGCCGAAGAGGCGGATGTTCTGAAAGGTGCGAGCGATGCCCTGGCGGGTGAGGTCATGCGGCTTGACGCCGGCGATGCTGCGACCGTTGAGATGGATGTGACCATCGGTGGGCTGATACACACCGGTGATCATGTTGAAGGCAGTGGTTTTGCCTGCGCCATTGGGGCCGATGAGGCCGATCAACTCGCATGGATTGACCTCGAGGCTGAAATTGGACACGGCGGTGAGGCCGCCGAAACGGATGGTGGCGGAGTCGAGCTTGAGCAGAGGCTGGCTCATGCGGGTGCCCCTCCCTTTTTGCGGTTCCAGGTAAAGAGGCCCTGGGGGCGAGCCATCATCAAGACGATGATGAGGAGGGAGTAGATGATCATGCGATACTCGCTAAACTGTCGCAGGACCTCGGGGAGAAGCGTGAGGATGATGGCAGCGACGACGACGCCAGCGGTGCGTCCCATGCCTCCGAGGATGACCATGACGACGATGTCGATGGATTTGAGGAAATCGAAACCGGTAGGCGAGAGGAACTGCTTGTGATGGGCGTAGAGGCCACCGGCAATGCCAGCGAAGAAGGCGCCGGTGACGAAGGCCGTGACTTTGTAGCGGACGGGATTGATACCCATGGAACTGGCGGCAACCTCGTCGTCACTCACGGCGATGAAGCCCCGTCCGTAGGTCGAGTTCACGAGAGCTGAGACGAAGTAGATGGTCACAGCGGCGAGGCCGAAGGTCCAGCCGAGGGTCGTGTATTTGGGGATGCCTTTTAGTCCGCTGGCGGCACCAACAGATTCCATGTTTTGAACCACGACGCGGATGATCTCGCCAAAGCCGAGAGTGACGATTGCGAGGTAATCGCCGCGCAAACGCAAGGAGGGCACGCCAACGCCAAATCCGGCGAGGGCGGCCAGGCCACCGCCCGCGAGGAGGGCGAAAAGGAAGATGAGGGGCTGCAGTGCGGGTGGCAGCATGGGGGAGATGACAAGGGAGATTTTTGCCGCGGTATAACCGCCGACCGCCATGAATCCGGCGTGGCCGAGGCTGAACTGGCCGGTGTGGCCGTTGATGAGATTCAGGCTGACGGCCAGGATGATGTTGATGCCGATATCGACGAGGATGCCGAGATAGTAGCGATTGAATTGGGCGCTGAACATCGACACCACGACGGCGAGCAGAACGCCCGCGATCAGCCAGCGTTTGGCACCTGTGATGGAGGATGGGTTGAGGCTGGAAGACATGGTTAGACTTTCTCAACGGAGGCCTTGCCGAGCAGACCGGCTGGTTTGAACAACAGGATGAGGATGAGGATGGCGAAGGCGATGCCATCACGATAGTTTGAGAGTCCGGAAATGCCGCCTGCGAAGGTTTCCAGCAAGCCGAGCAACAAGCCGCCGAGGGCGGCGCCTGGAAGGTTGCCGATGCCGCCGAGGACAGCGGCGATGAAGGCCCGCAGGCCTGGTTGAACCCCCATGAGCGGGTCGATACCGGGGGCCTTCAGGGCGTAAAGGATGCCTGCGATGGCGGCGAGTGCGGAGCCGAGACCGAAAGTGAAGGAGATGATGCGGTTGATGTTAATGCCCATCAGCGCGGCGGCCTGCTGATTGAAGGAGACGGCACGCATGGCCGTGCCCATTTTAGTGCGTTGCACGATGAACCAGAGAGCTGCGAGCAGGACGAGGGTGGTGACGACCACGACGAGGTCATTGCTGCCGATGACGAGACCGCCAATGTTGAAATCATGGACGGGAAGGAGTTGAGGGAAGGGTTTGGTATCGGCTCCGAAGACGGCTTCGTGCTGGCAGGTGAACTCGATGAGAAGGGAGACGCCGATGGCGGTGATCAACACGGTCAGGCGGGGCCGTTGGCGGAGGGGTCGGTAGGCGAGGAACTCGATCAGAATGCCAATTCCAGTGCAAATCATGACGGAAAGCAGTGTGACGATCAGGGCACCCGTCAGGGAGGGCAACGGGAAAACGGTGCTGACTGCGGGGGCTAAAAAATAGGCGGCATAGGCGCCGAGCATGAGGACATCGGCATGAGCGAAGTTGATGAAGCGAAGAACGCCGTAGACCATCGTGTAACCGAGGGCAATGAGCGCATAAATGGAACCGAGCGCGAGGCCGTTAATGAGTTGTTGCAGCAGCCAATCCATGCGGGAGACGGTCCTGGTTTTGCTTCATCGTTCGTTATAGGGATGGACTCAGGGAGCGACGGTCTCCAGATATTTGAATTTGCCGTCCTTGATTTGAAGGATGACGGCGGACTTCACGGCGTCGCGCTGAGCATTGATGGCGATTTTGCCGGTCACGGCCTCGAAGTCTTTGGTGGCAGCGAGGGCATCACGGATGGCTGTGCTGTCGGTGCTGCCAGCGCGCTTGATGGCGTCGGCGAGGAACATGGCGGAGTCATAGCCAAGGGCGGCCATGGCGTCCGGCACTTTGCCGTTGAAGCGTTTCTTGTAGTCGGCGACAAAGGCGACGACACTGGGTGACGCGGCATCGGACGCGTAGTGAGTGGAGAAATAGTGGCCTTCGACAGCATCCTTGCCGATGTCGAGGAGGGTTTGGCTTTCCCAGCCGTCGCCGCCACAGAGGGGGATGGTCAGGCCGAGTTGCTTGGCTTGGATGGCGATCAGGGCGACGTCGGTGTAGTAGCCGGGGACGAAGACGGCATCGGGGGCTGCGCCTTTGATGGCGGTGAGTTGGGCTTTGAAATCCTTATCGCCACCGTTGAAATCCAGTTCCGCCACGATTTGGCCGCCATTTTTGGTGAAGCCCTCTTTAAAGAATTTGGCCAGTCCCTTACTGTAGTCACTCTTGACGTCGGTGAAGACGGCGACCTTGGTTGCTTTGAGAGTCTTGCTGACGAAATTGGCCATGACGGTGCCCTGGAAGGGGTCGATGAAACAGACGCGGAAGATGCAGTCGCCGGTTTCAGTGACCTTGGGGTTGGTTGAAGCGGGGGAGACCATTGGGATGCCATTTTGCTGGCAGATGGGAGCGGCTTCGAGAGAGCGGCTGGAGGCGACCTCGCCGAGGACGGCGACGGCGCCGTCTTTGGAGATCAGTTTGTTGACGACGTTGGAGGTTTCACCGGCCTTGGATTGATTGTCTTCGGTCAGCAATTCAACTTTCTTGCCGAGGACCCCGCCAGCCGCGTTCAGCGTCTCGATGGCTAGCAGTGTGCCTTCGTGCGAGGAGATGCCGAAAGTGGCCTCTTTTCCGGTGAGGGAGGCAAATTCACCGATGACAATGCCGCCATCACTCTTTTTGCCGCAGCCAGTGAAGCATGTCAGGAGGACGAAGGCAGTTGCGCAAGGGAGGAGGCGGCGTCGATTCATGGGGGAACGTTAGACAGCAAGCTCTATGCCGACAAGGGCGAATTGCGCCAATCTAGGCGAGGTTCCGGAGAGTTGGATGCCGACAATGTTGTATGGAAAAGACTGGGAGAAACGGTTTTGGGTTGAAGGGAATAGAGGCCGACCGCAGCAGGATGGATTGGTTTTTCGGGCCTGATGTGTCAGGATTTGCGTCCGAAGAAACGACTTGGGAT
>CANETF010000019.1 GCA_947440575.1 Verrucomicrobiaceae bacterium | reverse complement strand
GTCCAGCCCAGGTAATCCCAGAGGAAGTGCAGGGCGTCCTGGGCGGTGGCGGTGCGCTTGGCTTGCACCTTGTTCTTGCCGAACCCGCCCAGGCATTCGACCTGATGGGCGCGGCGGCACAGACCGAGCACAGTGGCAAGGTGGTGGAAGATCTTGTCGAGCTTGATGGTGCCCGCAAAGACGCGGAACTCGATCACGCCGATGAACCGCCCGTAGGCATCGCGGCGGAAGGCCTTTCTGAAATTGATCATGCCGCGACCGCATTGCTCGGCGCACTCGGCTTTGACCCGCTCCTCCTCGCAGGTGACGATCTTGCGCATGTGCTCGGCGGTGTGGTCATAGAGCGGGTGGCTGTAGTGGTTGAGGTGGCGGTCGGTGCCCGTCTGGCCATAGAGGCTGCGGGCGTGCCAGCGGCCGACATGGGCAAGCTTGCGCAAGAAGGCGCTGACGGCTTGGGTGTCCGAGGACCCGATCACGCTCTCGATGCCCACGGTGATGTGCAGTCCGCAGGAGGCGTTTACAGTGGCGCCAATGGCTTGCAGCCACTCAACGAAGCGGGCGAGGTGCTCGACCCCGGCGTCGCCATGGAGGATGGGGGAGACAAATTCGCAAGGCATCTGGCGGGCATCGCAGCGAATGGAGCCGTCGCGCTCGGCCTTCCAGGGGTGGCTGTTGAAGGTGGGCGCTTGCAGGGGCAGGGCGGTGGTAGCATCCAGACCGGCGCGCACGGGTGAGCCGTTGTGGTAGGGGCCGACGGCGATGCCGCTGGAGTCAGGGATGCGGGTTTCGATTTCGATGCCCCACTGGATGGAGGCGGCTTGGTTGTCGATGGGCTTCATGGGCGATGGGTTCGGGTTGAGGGGTGGCGAGTCCTTGCGGACTTCCCCTTGGCCTCGTCACCGTCCCTGCCGTTGTCGCACCGTTTTGATCACCATTTGGCGGAGGCTCAGGCAGCCGTTGTCCAACCGATTTAGGCACCATTTATCGAAGGCCGGAATCCGCCTCACCGGTAGGTATCGAAGCTGTGCTCTGGATTGGCGCGTGGGATGCGTTTTACAGCAGGGGCCGGTGCGCAAGGTATGGCTGTATGACCGACCCTCACATGCACTTGTTGAGACCGACAGGCGGGGTTGTTGAGACCATCATCAAATGCCTCAATTCAATCAATCAGGTGATCGAACAGACCTGGCTGGAACGGCTGCAAGGCTGCCTGCTCTGCCTTGAAAAAGTCCGCCTTGGTCTTGCCCCGCTTTTTGCCCTCCCGCGTGTGACAGTCATACGCGTATTCGGGAATGGCCACGTATTCGCCGCTCTCCCGCAACTCCATCGACAGGGTTTCCGGATCAAGGTCAGCCGTCTGATCATAGACCATGTTCTGCAGGTGATCGGGGTCACGGCTCTTCTTGGACAGGCACAACAGGATGACTGCCTTGCTGATGAAGATGCGACCCTTGGCCTGTTTCGGCGGGATGCCGTCATTGATGACGAGGTAGCTGTCATGCAGCGCCTTTACCTCCTGCGTGAGAATACCCCAGCAGTCTTCCGCACTAATGGTGAGCAAGCGCTTCCACACGTATTTGCCGAACCCGCTGGACCAAAGCTCAAGTGCCCAGTAGCCGGCGAGTTTGGCTTCGCCACGGCGGATGGCCTTCTGCATGGCAGAGGAGACTTCAGAAAAGTTGTAGCCGCGAATGGTGCGCAGTTGCATGGGGTTAGCAGGGAAAAGGTCTGGGAGGTCCATGGAAGGTTGCCTCGTCACCGTGGGGCTTGAGGTCCATCCGTTTGCATCACCAAATGATGGGGTGAGAGGCCAGGGGAGTCGCGAAGATTGGAGGGTGCCTGGGGGTGCGCCCGACATCTTGTTGCGCAACGAGTTTCAGACGGTTCGTCGACGCCGAGGTCGAACTTTTGAGGTTGTCTTCGGAAGCCATCCGTCGGCGGGCCTGATTGAAAACCATTCCCCAGCTTCGTCCTCCGTGACCAGTTCACGGTAGTGCTTGAAAATGATGTCCGGTGAGTTGCCTGCCTCCAGAGCTACCGCCGCCGCATCCTTCACAATGGCAAGTCGGTAGCTGATGAAAGAGTGACGCAGGGCGTTGCGAGGCCACTGCATCCCCAGCCTATCGGCTAGTTTCGCAAGATCGGGTGCCGAGTTCGCCGCCACGGCCCCCGCTCTGGGCAACAAATGAAGCCATGCTGCCATGTTGTCACTCATTGGCACAATCCGCCGGGAGGCGGTTTTGGCCTGATCGGCGCGCAGCACAATCAGTTGGCGGACCAAATCGACAGCAGACCAATCCAATCGCTTGATCTCAGCCACACGCAGTCCCGCAAAGCCCCCTAAGACCAGGAAGGCCAATTCGTCGGAATTGGCCGCTGCCAGCAGCGTGCGCATGGCATCCGGTTGGAAGATTTGCGTTTCGGTGTCACCCTCTCTGGCCATGGGAACACGTTCAGCCGAAGTAGCTTCTGACTGCGGCAGGTAGCCGCGCGCCTTGGCAAAGGAGAAAAAGACTTTGATGCAACGGTGAAGTGAGTTGCGCGTCACCGGCACATAGCCAAGCCCACGCAACCAACGGTCGATATCCCCCGGCTTGATCGTCAGGAGCTCACCTGGAAAGGCCTTTGCAAATCTCCTAACACTTCCTGCCAGCTGGAACTGGTAACCCCTGCTCAACTTGTCCTCCGCCTTGGCCGCCATGAACTCCTCAATGATATCCGATGCCTTGACACCGAGTTGGACACCTCGGTTACGTCGTACAAAGTCCTGGATAGCCGACATTAGAGGTACCTCACCCAGCATTTGGCGGCAGCCGGCGTATTCCTCTGCAATGGCCAACAGGGGTAGCTTAAACGGGGCAAGGATGCGCTCGACGGCAAGGTGGTTTTCGCGTTGGCCTGCACTCAGGTCGTTGGTGTCAGCCTTTCCCTCCTGGATATTTCGTGCAGCTAGGTGCGCTTCTGCCTTCGCTCTTTCCAAGGAGCCAAAGTTGCGCCGCACCCTCTTGCCATTCATGTGGAAGGCTACTGTATAGCAGTCCCACTTGCGGACATGTCCTTTGTAGATGGGCACCACGGCGCTGCCATGCTTGATCTTGAGGAATGGCCGGCCTCGTTTTCTGAGGTTAGCCGGAGGTGTCATAATTTTGTCCTGCACATCCCAGGAGGGAATGTCAACTTCCGGTGACTTGGAAGCCCCTACCCCTTGATTTTCATTGGTTTGATGCCCAAGACTCCCTCGAGTTTTACTTTTTAACCCATTCGATTGCCAATCGAACACTTTCGTCGATGGGGAAACGAATCGCATGCATTTCGCTGAGGATTTGCTGGTTTACGGCGATCAAGTGAAGCATCAACTTGGGTGTGCTGCGCACGAAGTCGGCGGTTTTTTCGAGGCTCTTGAGGAGGAAGGGATTCAAGCGGTGCCAGTGTTTGCTGCGCGTGCCTATCCTTTTGGAGTCGTAGCATTGGAGACCTTCGAGGAGTTGGTGGCGGCCATTTTGGATGGCTTAAAGGCAGTCGGACCAGTGGACGGTGTTTTGGCCGCTCCCCACGGTATTGTCGTCTCCGAGAAACAAATTGATGGCGATGGCTGGTGGTTGTCTCGCGTGCGGGAGTGGATCGGTCCCGATGTTCCCCTGATTGCCGCTCTGGACCTACACACCAACCTCTCTCCCGAGATCGTGCAAGCAACCGATGCTTTGGTTGCCTATCGGACCAATCCTCACTTGGACCAGCGTGAGACAGGAAAAAAGGCAGCCCGTCTCATGGCCCGCACTTTGCGGGGAGAAGTGACTCCTACCCAGGCGGCCGTGCTACCACCAATGGCGATCAACATTCAGTGCCAAAACACCTCCGAAGCGCCTCTCAAGGATCTTTATGATTGGGCGTCGATTCTAGATACCGAACCCGCGGTACTCAGCCAAAGCATTTTGCTTGGCTTCCCCTACGCAGATGTCGTGACGATGGGCTCATCCGTTGTGGTCGTAACCGATGGCAATCCTGCTTTAGCGAAAAGATTGGCTGTTGGTCTGGCCGAAGACATGTGGAACCGACGCGCCCAGTTCACGCCTTCGTTTTTAGCTCCCCGGCATGCCTTAAATCAGGTCCTGCAATGTCAGGGCCGCGTTCTGCTTTTGGACATGGGTGACAACGTCGGTGCGGGTGCTCCGGGTCACGGCACGCTTTTGCTGGAGGAACTCCAGGCACGGGCCATTTCTCCTTCCTTTGTCTGTCTGCATGATCCTGACTCAGTGAAACTGGCGGACCTTGCAGGCATCGGGACACGGGTGGAACTCCAATTGGGCAGTGTGAGTGACGGACTGCACGGCAAGGCGGTCAGCGCCAAATGCCAGGTGGTCAGTCTGCACGATGGCAAGTTTAAAGAGACCGGTGACTGTCACGGCGGTTTCGTCGACTTTGACCAAGGCCGCACCGCAGTGGTAGAGACCGACAGAGGCGTTACCGTCATGTTGACGAGTCGACGCATGCCACCGTTCAGCCTATCGCAGTTCGAATGCTGTGGACTGGATCCGCGTTCGTTTCGGGTGCTGGTGGCGAAAGGGGTGATTGCTCCTCTGGCTGCCTACGGCCCAATCGTGAATCGCGTGATCGCGGTCAACACCCCGGGCGTGACCTGTGCGGACGTGAAGCAACTTCCCTATCACCATAGGCGCAGGCCGATGTTCCCATTCGAAACGGACGTTCCTTGGGAACCCGTCGTCATCGCTGGACACGAGCGGGGAATCCCCTTGCAGCCCCGCGCAGGTGGTGATACGGGGCCTCTCCCGTCTTCAACCACCCCCCTAAGCTTCGCGAAATGACCGCCATTCAACTGCTCCAAGCCATCGGCCCAGCCCTGCAAAACGAGATCATCGGCTACCTTCAAACCGAGCAACGCCCCGCCTATCGCGCGGTCATCCAGAACCTGGCGACGGCCCGCAAACTGCGCCCCGTCTATGTTCAGAGCAAAAGCAAAGTCGAACAAGCCGCCTGGTTGCTGGACCAAATGCGCCTCCGCACCAACGAGGAGGTCACCGCTCAGATTCTTCAAATTTGGCTTCTGAAAGGGCAGTCCAAAATGCTCGTCACATTCCTGGATGCCGCAGGCATCGCCCACAACGGTGACGGCGAAGTCGAAGACCTCCCCGAGGATATCTCAGAAGCCAGCGCCGAAGCAGGCATCAAGGCTCTCCTAGCGGATTATCCGGAGAAAAACGTCGCCCTATACCTGCACATGTTCCAAATGCAGAAAGCCGGCGGCTTCCCGGGCATCACGACCGCGATCGAGAAACACCCAGAGCTCAAATTGGCGGCTTGAGGTTTCTTTGAATGCTTCGGGGGGTGAGGTGCGTTAACAGCCTTCCTATGATCCGAGCCGTTTCCCTTCTCACCATCCTCGCCGTTCTTCTGATTGCCCCGCTGTATGCCGCCGACGCGCCGGTTTATGAGCTGCGAATCTACGTCTGCAACGAAGGCAAGCTCCCGGACCTCCTGAAGCGCTTCCGGGATCACACGGTCAAGCTGTTTGAAAAGCATGGCATGACCAACGTTGGTTACTGGGTGCCGACAAAGAAGGAGGACGGTTCCGAGACCACGCTGATTTACATCCTCAAACACACCAATCGGGAGGCCGCTAAAGCCTCATTTGCAGCGTTCGGCAAGGACCCCGAATGGCAGGCCACCCGCAAAGCCAGTGAGGAAAACGGAAAAATCCTCGCTAGCCCGCCGGAGTCTATTTTCATGGCGGCCACAGACTACTCCCCCGAGATCGTGGTCGCGGCCAAAGACCCTGCGCGCACTTTCGAACTGCGGATCTACGAAACCCCCGAAGGCAAAATCGCGCCCCTCAATGATCGCTTCCGCAATCACACCATGAAACTCTTTTCCAAGCATGGCATGGAGCACATCGGCTACTGGGAACCCACCGACCCTGACAAAAAGGCCGGTTCGAAACTGATCTACGTGCTGGCTCATCAAAGCGAGGAAGCCGGCCTGAAGTCCTTTGAGGCTTTCCGCGCCGACCCGGATTGGATCGCCGCCAAAGCCGCTTCCGAAGAGAAAAACGGTGGCTCCCTGACGATTCCGCAGCCCGATGGCGTCCGCAGCATCTACATGAAGCCCGTGGATTTTTCAGCGATGCGCTAAGCCGCAAATAGCGGCTCAACCAAAGACTGCCAGCATTTCCTCCAGCTTCGACACCTTTGAGGCCCAGTCGGCTTCGCGGGCGCGATGCTCTTCCAGGACTTTCTCGGGCACCTTGCTGGTGAAATTCTCATCGGCCAGCTTGGAACGCACCTTGCCCAACTCGGCGGTCGCCTTCTCCAACTCCTTGCTGACACGCGCCCGTTCGGCGTCCACATCGATGACGCCCTCGAGTGGCAGAAACAGCTCGCCCAACGGCGTAATCGCCGTCGGTGTGCCTTTGGCGGGAGCGTAATCAGCGTCCAAATCCAATGGCTCCGCATTGAGTAAGATGCGCAACACCTCGGTCTCGTGGGCAGGCAGGTCCTGGTTGGGTTTCAACACGAAGCGCACCTTCTTGTTCAGGTTGAAGGTACTCTTCAAACCGCGACCAAGGTTGACCACTTCATACTTGTCGTTTGCGGTCTTCTCGTCCTCGGGAAGGATCCCAAAATGAGCGAGTTCGTCCTCATCCAGCGGCTTTGGCCACGGGGCGAACATGATGCTCTTGCCACCCTGATCTTCCGGCATGTCGGCGCTGAAGCCCATGCCATGCCACAGCTCTTCGGTGATGAAGGGCATGAAGGGATGGAAGAGGCGCAGCGTTTGGCCGAGCACGAAGTCGATGACTGCGAGGGTATTGGCTTTGCGCTTGTCGTCGGTGCCTTGCAGCACGGCTTTGCTTGCCTCGACATACCAGTCGCAGTACTCACTCCAGAAGAAGCGGTAGAGCGTGGCGGTGGCATCGCTGAAGCGGTATTCTTCGAGCGCGGTGCTGACCTCGGCGATGGCGGTGTTGAGGCGAAGGAGGAGCCATTTGTCGTCGCTGCTGAGCAACGCGGCGCTGATCTCGGTCTCGACGGCTCCGCCCTGCATCTGGCGGAAGCGTGCGGCGTTCCAGAGCTTGGTGCAGAAGTTGCGGCCGAGCTCGACGTTCTTTTCGTCGAAGCAGATGTCCTGACCCAGCGGCGCACTGCGCATGATGCCGAAGCGCAACGCATCGGCGCTGTAGCTCGCGATGAGCTCCAGCGGATCGGGCGAATTCCCGAGCGACTTGGACATTTTGCGGCCCTGCTTGTCGCGGATGATGCCGGTGAAATAGACGTTCTTGAACGGCAGCTCGCCCATCCACTCGAAGCCCGCCATGATCATGCGAGCGACCCAGAAGAAGATGATGTCCGGCCCCGTGACGAGATCGGTCGTGGGGTAGAAGGCCTTCAACGTGGAAGTCTTCTCCGGCCATCCCATCGTGGCGAAAGGCCACAGCCAGGAGCTGAACCAGGTGTCGAGGACGTCGGGGTCTTGGGTGAAGCCTTGCTCTTCGAGATACTTGCCTACTTCTGGCACATGAGTGCAGGCCTCAAGACGCCACTCACCTTCGCTGGTCTTGCCTGGACGAATGCTAACGAGTGATCCTTCTGTTTCACCCGAAACACCACGGCAGCTTTTCTCAACTGCATCAAGTATAGGTGTGATGTGTTCTGATCGTAGCGCCTCGTTTTCGACAGATCCGGGAAGCGTCTTACTCCACACCGGAATCCGATGCCCCCACCACACTTGGCGGCTGATGCACCAGTCCTGCAGGCCGGTCATCCAGTGGTCATAGACCTTCGCCCAGCGGTCGGGGTGGAATTTCATCTCGCCGTTGGCCACGACGGCCTGGCTTTCCTTCACGCTCGGGTATTTGAGGAACCACTGCTCGCTCAGACGGCTCTCGATGGGCACGTCGGCACGCTCGGAGTAACCGAGATTGTTCTGATACGGCTCCTCTTTGACGAGGCTGCCAATCTCCGCGAGCAACTCGGCGGCGCGTTT
Organism: Verrucomicrobiaceae bacterium; assembly: GCA_947440575.1. GTDB lineage: Bacteria > Verrucomicrobiota > Verrucomicrobiia > Verrucomicrobiales > Verrucomicrobiaceae > JAGRPD01. The sequence continues at coordinate 30,560 of CANETF010000019.1, read as the reverse complement.
GCGAGCGGCGAAGCGCTCCATGCCGGCGAGGTCCTTGCCAGCAAGCTCGTTGAGCACGCCGTTCGGATGCATGACATCGACGGCGGGTAGGTTGTGACGCTGCGCGATCTCAAAGTCGGCCTTGTCATGCGCGGGCGTGACCTTCAGCACGCCGGTGCCGAAGGTGAAATCGACATGCTCGTCGGCGATGATCGGCAGCAGCGCCTGGTCTTCGACCGGCAAAGGACGGCGGACGTGTTTGCCGATGAGATGCGCATAGCGCTCGTCCTTCGGATTCACGGCGATGGCCTGGTCGCCGGGGATCACCTCGGGACGTGTGGTAGCGATGGTGAGCCAGGTGCCGGGTTCCTCGACGACCTCGACTTTGAAGTGATACATGATGGCGTTTTGCGCCTTCATGACGACCTCCTCATCGCTGAGCGCGGTGAGGGAGGACGGGCACCAGTTCACCATCCGCTTGCCACGGTAGATGAGGCCTTTTTTGTAGAGATCGACGAACACGCGCATGACGCAGGCGTTGTAGTCGTCGTCAAAGGTGAAGCGCTCGCGGCTCCAGTCGCAGGAGGCTCCGAGTTTCTTGAGCTGCTCGATGATGATGCCGCCGTGCTTTTCCTTCCACTCCCAGATCTTCGCCACGAGGCCCTCGCGGCCGAGATCGTCGCGATGCTTGATGACGCCCTGCTTTTTCAGCGTCTTCTCGACGACGTTTTGCGTGGCGATGCCAGCGTGATCGGTGCCGGGCAGCCAGAGCACTTCCTTCCCGAGCATGCGGGCGCGACGGGCGAGGATGTCCTGGATGGTGTTGTTCAGCACATGGCCGAGCGTGAGGATGCCCGTGACGTTCGGCGGCGGGATGACGATGGAATAAGCCGGGCGCTTCTCGCTGACGCGGGCGGGATCGGCTTCAAAGCATTTGTCATCCAGCCAGCGCTGATACCAGCGGGCTTCGACGTCGGCTGGCGTGTAGGTCTTTTCGAGTTCGGGCATAACGGGGAGAGGGAAAAAGGGGGCGCAAGGTGGCGGAGGGATGGCGGTTTGTAAACCTTGGAGGCAGGAACTGCCTCGCTGGGAGTTCGGTGAAACCTAACCGATACATCAGAATTTTTGAGGTTCCCCTAGGGCAGATAATAGCGTAACGGATGCTACTCAATGAAAATACCCGCCCTCGCTTTGCTTTTGCTGTCTGCTGCTGTGGTTCCTTCCCGCGCCGAATTCTCGTTCGATTTTGAATCGGGGGCAGTTTGGAACTCGCAGGCCGATGTGCGGATCCCGAATGAAGGTGGCACCTTTTTTTCATTGGCCGATGACCTCAATGCAGATGATCCCAGGGCTTTTTTCCGGGGTCGTTTGACTTGGCATATCAACCCAAAGCACGACGTTTCGGTGTTGTTCGCGCCCCTCGAAATGGACTTTTCTGGTAGCTTCGACCGCCCCGTAATGTTCAACGGCTCGGATTTTGCGGCTGATACCCCGACGTCTGGCCTTTTCCGCTTCGACTCCTACCGCCTCACTTACCGCTACAACTTCATTCGCAATGAAAAGGTCACCTTTGGAATGGGTGTCACCGCCAAGGTTCGGGATGCGGAAGTCAGCTTGACCCAAAATGGGCGCACGGTAACCGATGAAAACACGGGTATCGTCCCTCTCATTAATTATCAATTCGCTTGGCGGTTCGCCCGGCATTTCAGCCTCTATTCGGAAGGGGACGCTCTCGGGGCACCCCAAGGCTACGCTATCGACGTCGCCGCAGCTCTTCAGTGGCATGTCACGGACAATCTGGCCCTCCGGCTCGGCTACCGAATTCTGGACGGAGGTGCCGACAATGATTCGGTTTACACCTTCAACCAGTTCCAGTACGCCACCATCGGTGCCACCTTCCGATTCTAAAGCACTCACAAAACAGAGAGTGGCTCTCAGAGGGCTTGCGAATCGGCCAGACATGTCGCTAGATGGCACATGGCTGATCTCGACATCCGCGAAATCCATGTTCTCCGAGGTCCCAATATTTGGGCCAATTACCCCGTGCTTGAGGCTTGGGTGGACTTGGGTTCTCTGAACGACGCTTCTTCAGATGAAATTCCGGGATTCAACGACCGGTTGAAGACTTGGCTGCCAGGCATGATCGAACACCGCTGCAGCGTGGGCGAGCGGGGTGGCTTTTTCCAACGCCTGGATCGTGGCACCTACCCGGCACACATTCTCGAGCACGTCACTCTCGAACTGCAAAACCTCGTTGGGCATCCTGTCGGCTACGGTAAGGCCAGGCACACCTGCGTTGAAGGACTCTACAAGGTGGCCGTCCGCTTCATTGACGAGACCGTCGCAGAGGCATGTCTTCGCACCGCAAGAGAGTTGCTGATGGCCGCTTATCAGGACGAACCCTTTGATTTGATGGGTGCCTTGGAGAGCTTGCGTGAAATCACCGATCGCAATGCGTTAGGACCCAGTACCAAGGCCATCGTAGATGCCGCCAAAGAGCGCGGTATCCCTTGGCGCCGATTGCAGGAGGGACGCAGCCTCATCCAGTTTGGTCAGGGAGCAAGGCAGCGTCGTATTTGGACCGCTGAAACCGACCGCACAGGGGCGATCGCCGAATACATCGCCCAAAACAAAGATCTCACCCGTTCCTCATTGCGTTTGGCAGGCGTGCCGGTGCCCGAAGGCCGGATCGTATGCAGTCCCGAAGATGCCTGGGACGCTGCAGAAAATATCGGAGTGCCCATCGTAATCAAGCCGCTTGACGCAAACCACGGGCGGGGCGTTTTCATCGACCTGACACAACAAGATCAAGTGACTGAGTCCTTTCACCAGGCCATGAATGAGGGCACTGCGGTGATGGCCGAAAAATTCATCCCAGGTGTTGACCATCGCTTGCTTGTGGTCGGCAGCCAAATGGTCGCGGCAAGTCGGGGAGATCCCGCCATTGTCGTCGGAGACGGCAAACAAACGGTTACCGAACTGGTCGAGTCCCAATTGAACTCCGACCCCCGTCGTGGTGAACTGGAAACCTGCCCCTGGGATAAAATCGATACCCTCCATTGGGATCCCGTCATCATCACCGACCTTCAAAAACAGGGACACGAACCGGGCAGCGTTCCCAAGAATGGCGAACGCGTCATGGTCGCTCGATTTGCCAATTGGGCCATTGATATCACCGACGAAGTTCACCCCAGCGTAGCTGGCCATGTCGTGACCGCCGCCCAAACGGCAGGATTGGACATTTGCGGTGTGGATGTCGTTTGCACCGACATCAGCAAACCTCTCGAGGAACAAGGCGGAGCCATCGTCGAGATCAATGCCAGCCCAGGGCTGCTCATGCATCTGAACCCTGCTGTAGGAAAGATCCGACCCGTGGGCGAGGCGATCGTCGAAATGCTATTCCCGGAAGCAGAAACAGGTCGCATTCCAGTCATCGGCATCACCGGAAATCGGGGCAAAACCACCACAGCAAAGTTAATTGCTCACTTGCTCCGGCAAACCGGGAGATACGTCAGTCTTTGCTCCAGTGAAGGCATGCAGTTTGGAGATCGTGTCGTGCACACTCGACAAGGAGCCAAGATTGCGGGCGCTCATGGCGTTCTGCTGCATCCGTGGACTGAAATCGCCATCTGCGAAGCCGGTGCAGAAACCATCCTGACGGAAGGTCTTGGTTTCGACCGCTGTCAAATCGGCGTTGTCCTCAACGTAGGTCACGACGAACTCGGTCTCGCCTACATCGACACTCTTGATCAAATGGCCAAAGTGAAGCGTTGTGTGGTCGACGTGGTTCTGCCCACCGGCACTGCCGTCCTCAATGCGGATGACGAGATCGTCGCGGACATGGCAGAATACTGCAAAGGCTCGGTTGTCTTTTTTACTCGCGAAACACCAGAGGGAGTTGTCCTCAACCATTTGGAAGCTGGCGGACGTGTTGTGCAATTTCGTGACGAACTCATTTACCTCACTGAAGGAAGCACTGAACGACTGCTGATACCCCTCAACGAAGTCGCCATGCCAACATCTGGGTATTTTGATTTCCACATCGAGGACATCCTGGCCGCTATCGGGACAGCCTGGAGTTTTGGACTGGACGACGTGCTCATCAGCGAAGGACTACGCACTTTCCCAGGCAAAAACTGACCCGTCTTCAGATTCGCAAATAAAGCCTCTTTCGGTGCATCCATAGGCCTATCAACCAGAGAATCGTTACGCTGCACGCACCCATCAGCGCTGGCTGTAGTTCAGTTCCAAAGACCCGGAAAATCTTCAATCCAAGGTGCCTTTCCAGATTCTCAAACAGCCAACCATCGAGGGTGTGGCGCATCAAGTAAATGGCAATGGAGTTCATTCCGAGAATGACAAAAGGCGTCGCCCATTGCCGATGCAATCGCACATCGACGATTTGGTAGAGCATCGCCAAAACAAGAAAACACAAGCCGCCACTGAAGAGCACCCAGGACGGCGTCCAGAGACGCTTCACAAGAGGACATAGCCCCAAAATATGCAGCCCGAGACCCCCTAGGAGACAGATTCCACCCACTACCACAAAGCGAGTTGTCACCCATTTAGCACCATCATCCATGCCACGGGCTTGCTTTAACCACGTGCCAGCAAACAGCCCTAAAATCATGGTGCCGATCGTGGTGACAAAGTTCACAGTCGCGTATCCACCAAGATATCCGACATAGGGACGAGGACGCGGAAACTCATTAAGAAGCCAAAGATCAAACGACCAACCCGCATTGCGGTTGTGATTCCAGTGACCAAAAAAGCCGGTGAAATCATGCTTCCAATCCACCGCCGTGTTGTAGGCCTCGGGAGAGGCATGGGGTGGAATGATTGGATGCAAAGCGTAAAACAACCAAACCCCCAAAAGAAGGACCACAAATGTCGCCCAGCGCACCCTAAGACCAGCGAACGTCAATCCGAACACCGCCATGTAGCCCAATCCTGTCTGGGTCAACGTTTCGTCAAAGGTCCAATTGGTCATCGAACGGCCCTGACTGCGCAAGAAAATGCCCAAAAAGATCAACACCAGAGAGCGCCACAAAGCATGCCTTGTCAATGTCCCCTCCGACTCTCCCTTCGCTGACCGGGCCGTCACTGAGAAGACCAGTGATACCCCGGTCAAAAAAACGAAGGAAGGATGAATCACATCATTCAACGAACAACCCACCCACGGCACGTGCGATGAATGAAATCCAATAAACCGCCAAATCCCACTGTCGGGAAAATGCAACGCCACCTCGTCCAACTCCAGCATCCTCAAGCAAACCAGAAACATCACCAACCCACGATACGCATCCAGCGAGACAAGCCGCGATGCATCAGGTTTGGTGGCGGGTGACTCTTGCATTCGACACTCAAAAGGAACCCATCTCTAATAGTAGCGCTCAAGTCGGCGTCGGCTTTCGACGTCCAGCTTGTCGATATCTGGAATCAAATAACGGGTGTTATGATCATCAATGATCACCAACCGATTCGCACCAAGCTGCTGAATGCTTTCGTCCGTTTCAATCCGAAAAATCGTGGGCCCACGATCAGTCGTCACATGCCACAAATGACCGTCCGACGCCCGACTGATGCGATCAATGGATCGAACCACCGGGACAAAATCACGCTTGGCGAAAGCATCACTCAAAGCGACTTGCTGCACTCGGGTGAGCGTCTTGGCGTTCTCGATGAACCCCACCTCCTCTCCGGATGGGCTTTGCAGAGAGATCCAGCCTTCCGGATCGGTGAGGGGAAACATTCGCGCCGGACGCACGTTCTCATGCCGGGTGCCCGTCTCATCGATAAAAACCAAACGTCCGTCGCTATCGATCAAAATGTCAACCGCAGGGTTCATTGGCTTGTCACCTCCATCATGGCTTCATGCAACCGAGCATACGTTCCACTCTGATTGAGGAGTTGATCGTGCGTCCCGGTCTCGACGATACGCCCGTCCTCCATCACAATGAGACGATTGGCCCGGCGCAAAGTTCCCAACCGATGCGCGATCGCGATGGTTGTTCGGCCTTTGACCAGGTAATCCAACGCCGCCTGAATTTCCCGCTCGGTTTCCGTGTCCACTGATGAAGTGGCCTCGTCCAAAATCAAAATGGCCGGATCGATCAGCAAAGCACGTGCGATGCTGATACGTTGCCGCTCACCACCGCTGAGTTGATGGCCTCGCTCGCCAACCATGGAATCATACCCATCCACTGTCCGCATGATGAAGTCATGAGCTCGCGCCGCACGAGCGGCCGCAATGATCTCCCCCTTGGTTGCCTTCGGTTTCCCATAAGCGATGTTTTCCGCGATCGTTCCATAAAAAAGGTACGGCTCTTGCAAAACGAGCCCCAGGTTCTTCCGGTAGTCCTCGACATCAAGCTCACGTAAATCCAAGCCGTCCACCCAAATGGAACCTTCGCTGACATCGAAAAACCGGCAGGCGAGGTTCACCAGAGTCGTTTTGCCAGCCCCGCTCGGACCAACCAATCCGATCATTTCTCCCGGCGCAATTTTGAGGTCAATGCCCTTGATCACTTGGCGCGAGCCATGCCGAAACTTGACCCCTTTAAAATCAATTTCGCCCCTCAATCGGCCTACCTTTCGCATACCTTGATTCACTGGCATGTCAGGCTTCACATCCAAAATTTCGAAAACCCGGTGCGCGCTTGCCGAGGCTCGCTGCGCAGCGGCAACAAATTTGCTCATCGACTCCACTCGTCCATAGAGCTTCTGAATGTATAGCACAAAGCCAGTCAGCACGCCGACCGTAATGTGGTGATGCGCTACGCTCCAAGCCCCGGCCGCCCAGACAACTAAAAGCCCAACATCGGTGAGCAATTCGATCATTGGCGTGAAAAACGACCACATCCGATTCACCCGGTCATTGGTGTCAAAGATATGCTTGTCCGTGGCTCGGAAACGCTCAATCTCTCGCTGCTCCTGCGCAAAAGCCTTGACCACACGAACGCCAGGGATGGTATCCGAAAGCACACTGTTCATCGCACTCCAAGCCCGGCTTGCCGCTGCAAACCCGCCGCGCAAATGGCCGCGAACCTTGCTCACCAGCCATCCTACAAGCGGAGCCGGTCCCATGGCCGCCACCGCCAGCAGCGGATTGATCCAAAAAAGTATCACAGCCAAAAACACGCACTGCAAAACGTCACAAATGAATTCAATGAAATTGACCGACAGAAACAGCGAGATGTGATCCGTGTCTGAACCAATCCTTGAGATCAAATCGCCCGTGCGCTTGCGATTAAAGTAGGTCAGTGACAACCGCTGAAGATGCTCAAAGGTTTCTCTCCGCATCCGACTTGTGACCCGCTCAGCCAACCTCGCCACCACAAAGGTTCGCGCCCAATTCAAAACCCAGGTCAAAACTCCAGCTCCAGCCAACTGGGCCATGAATTTGTAGACCTGATTCACGTGCACCTCCTCCGTGGCGGACTGCAGGGGGATCAGCACATTGTCCACTAGAGCCATGGTTAACCACGGGGCGATCAACGAAGTCGCCGTGCTCGCCAGTGTGAGCAGAAACCCGAGCACCATGAGTCTGTGCCAAGGTTTCGCAAAGGCAAACAAACGCACCATGGGCCCCGCCATGAACCCCTTCACTTCTGATTCACCTTCGACGATCTCCTCGTCTTCACCCTCGGGTCGAAGCACCTCCGGATCCAACTTGAGATCACTCCGCGCAGATCGATGTTGATCTTTGAATCGCCCCAAAAAGGCATCCGCCTCCCGCACCCGTCCGGTTGTGATTCTCCAGGCGTGGCTTTGAACGCCTTCCTGGATCAGATGGATTGATGCGGTGGCCCCCATCTCCTCCAACTCCATTTCATCGATCTCCGCCAAGTTCCATGCCGAAAAACTCATCTCACCACGAACAGCGACCTCCGTATGAAGCAGCCGACGGTCCGTCAAGAGAAGCAATCCCCGTTGAAAATGCAGGTTCGCATCCAGGTCGGTCTCCAGCCTCGCGATGACGCGTTCACCCAACTCAAGGTGCTTTTCAGCATGCCGGAGCAATTGTGATGATGTGTCGGATGGAGATTTCAGAATCAAGGAATTCAGAGGCGCGGGACAGTCCTGTAACGTGGCCGATTGTAAAGCCCCAGCACAAAATGTGACGCAACGAATCCCATTTCTGCGCAAGAAAATTCGCACAGTCTCGTTCCTGCGTGCAAGATTGGGCTCTGATGCGATGCTAGGCATCCTTCTAGCCGCATCTTTAGAGTCTAACTTCACTTCGCTTGTCCGCCCTTCCCACCTCCGAACTCCAATCCACCCGCGTCTGCAAAATCCAGGCTTTGCGTGGCCCTAACATCTGGTCCCGAGAGACTGCAATCGAATGCTGGATCGAATTTCCAATCCTGTCGACGTTCCAGCCCGAGTGGCGGGAGATCATCCAGGCAGCTCTGCCAAGCCTCGGCCCACTCTCCGCTTCGCCGGCCCCCGCTTCTCTCGCCGACCTGCTCGGCCAAATGACTCTCGCCCTGCAAAATCGGCCCGACTTGGTCCTCAGCTTTTACATGGCGACTCCCACTTCACAACCCGGCGTTTTCCGCGTTGCGATTCAATACGATGAAGAGGAGATCGCGCGGTCAGGCTTTGAAATAGCCCGACGCCTGCTCGAAAACGCGCTTCTAGGATCGCCGTTTGATTTTCAATCGGCCGCCCAAGAGTTGCACGAACGCGCCGACGATATCTGCTTGGGACCCAGCACTCGCGCCATGGTCAATGCAGCCACTGCCTGCGGCATTCCCGTTCGCCGACTCACTGAGGGTTCACTCGTCCAACTCGGTTGGGGGCGGAAACAGAAGAAAATCCTCGCCGCAGCCACCAGTCAAACAAGCGCCATCGCTGAGGACATCGTCCAGGACAAGGACCTGACACGCATCCTCCTCCATCAAGCTGGCCTGCCCGTTCCGCGCGGGCGTCCTGCCAAGGATGTCGACGATGCTTGGGCGGCCGCACTTGAGATCGGCCTGCCTGTCGTCATCAAACCCCGCGACGGCAATCAAGGCCGTGCCGTTTCCTTGAATCTCTTCACCCGTGAGCAGGTCAATGCCGCCTTCGAAGCCGCTCAAGCCGAGGGGGATTCGGTGATCGTTGAGCAGTTCGCCGAAGGGGATGACTATCGACTCCTGGTCATTGGCAAAGAATTCGTCGCCGCCAGCCGACGCAAACCGGCCCATGTGATTGGTGATGGCAAACACACCATCGCCGAATTGGTCGCCATCGTGAACGAGGATCCACGACGGGCATCCGACCATGCCGCCGCATTGAGCAAAATCCGAATCGACACGGTCGCTCTGGCCGTCTTGGCAGAACAGGGCATGGAGCCAAACTCGGTGCCCGCCAAGGGTCGGCAAATTCTGATTCGCCGGAATGCCAACCTCAGCACCGGCGGAACCGCTGTGGATGTGACGGACGAAGTCCACCCCACCATCAAAAACGCCAGCATCGAAGCCGCTAATATGGTTGGCCTGGACATCTGCGGGCTAGACCTCGTCGCCATCGATATCTGCGCGCCGCTCAGCGACCGCAATGGCTGCATCATCGAACTCAATGCCCGGCCCGGCCTGCGCATGCATTTGTATCCGAGCGAAGGCAAAGCACGTGACGTCGGCAAGGCGGTCATTAGCACCATGTTCGCGCCCGGAGAGCAAGGCCGGATCCCGGTAATTGCCATCACCGGTGTCAACGGCAAGACCACCACCACTCGCTTTGCCGCCCACTTGCTCAACCAAACGACCTGGACCGTCGGCCACACCAGCACCGACGGCGTTTTTGTCGGTGGTCGTATGCTGGACAGTGGGGATTGCAGTGGTCCAAAAAGCGCTCGCAGAGTCCTGGCTTATCCTTTGACCGACGCCGCCGTCCTCGAAGTGGCACGCGGCGGAATTCTCCGTGAAGGCCTGGCCTTTGATCGCTGTGACGTCGCCGTGGTCACAAATATTGGCGAAGGCGATCACCTCGGACTCAACGAAATCCACACCATTGAAGAGCTGGCTCTCGTGAAGGGCTGCATCGTTCGCAATGTATCCCCGACCGGCACCGCAGTTCTCAACGCCGCCGATCCCCTTGTCGTCAAGATGGCAGAGACCTGCCCAGGCAATATCCTCTTTTTTGCAGCCACTCCAGACAACGGAATCCTTCGCACACACTGCCAAAATGGCGGCAAAGGTCTGCTCGTGCGTGACGGCATCATTTGGACAGTCGAAGGAGGCCAAGAAACCAAGTTCATCGACCTCAGCGAAGTGCCCCTGACCATGGGCGGCACGATCAGCTTCCAAGTCGAAAACACCCTCGCTGCATTGGGCTCAGCTTGGGCACTTGGTATCGATCCTGACCTTATCCGCCAGGGTTTGCGCAGCTTCGCCCCCGGCTTTGATCAAAACGCCGGCCGCTTCAACGTGATCGACATCCAGGACATCACCGTGGTCTGCGACTATGGACACAATATCGATGCCCTGCGCGCGCTGCTGCAGTCTCTGCGGCAATTTCCGAACCAGCGTCGCCTTGTCGTTTACAGTTCTGCTGGAGACCGGAGGGATGACGACATCGTCGTTCAAGGTCAAATGCTCAGCACCGAGTTTGACGAAGCTTGGCTTTACGAAGGCGATTACGTTCGGGGTCGGGAGCCCGGCGAAATCATGGCTTTGTTGGCAAAAGGCCTGGAAAACGCTCCTCGAACCCAGCGCGTCGAATCGATTCTGGGACATTTGAAGGCCGTGGATTTGGCGATCGCATCCGCCAAGCCCGGCGATTTGTTGATGATTCAGGCTGACACCGCCGACGAAACCGTACAGCACCTCCAGCAACGGTATCTGAACGTGGCACCCGCTCAGGTCTCCGCCTGATTCAGACGACAGCTCGGGCGCAAGGTCGAAGCAGTTCGGCGCGTATTATCAGACTGGATTTTCCAGTACGTCCTCCGCCATCCCTCCTGTCGAATGAAAACGCGATCCCTCGCCATCCTGTCCGTCCTTGTCTCCTTGTCCCCTTCCTACTCGGCACCGCCGAAAAAGGAGGCCGTCAAAGACCCGAATGCACCTGTCTCATTCTACAAGGAGATTCGGCCCATTTTACAAGCCAACTGTGCCGGTTGCCACCAGCCCGCCAAGGCAAAAGGTGACTACATCATGACCGACTTCGCCAAGCTCCTGGCGGGCGGCGAAGAAGGCGGCGCCATCCTGCCCGGCAAGCCTGAAGAATCCAATTTGCTCAAGGTCTCCACTCCAGTCGGAGGAAAAGCCGAGATGCCACCCAAGGGCGATCCCCTGCACGAGACTCAATTGGCTCTGCTACGCAAATGGATCGGTGAAGGGGCCAAAGACGACACCCCGGAATCGGCCAAAGCCCATTTCGACCAGGAGCACCCGCCCCAATACGTCACCGCCCCCACCGTCACCTCCCTTGCCTACTCACCCGATGGCAAACACATCGCCGTTGCCGGTTATCATGAAGTCCTGATCCATCTGGCCGATGGCAGCGGCATCGTTGCACGCTTGATCGGTCTGTCAGAGCGCGTTCAAAAAGTCGCCTGGTCTCCCGATGGCAACAAAGTGGCTGTCGCAGGTGGCAGCCCTGCCCGACTCGGCGAACTGCAAGTCTGGGATGTCGCCAAGAAAAAACTCGAACTCTCCAAGTCCATCACCTTTGACACGCTTTACGGAGTCAGCTGGTCGCCAGATGGCAAGCAAATCGCTTTTGGCTGCGCAGACAATGCCTTGCGCGCCATCGATGCTACGACCGGCAAGGAAACCCTGTTCATGGGCGGTCATAACGATTGGGTCCTCGACACACTCTGGAGCGTTGACGGCAAGCAAGTCGTCTCCTGTGGTCGCGATATGAGCGTCAAACTCACCGAAGGCAGCACTCAAAGATTCATCGACAACATCACCTCCATCACCCCTGGCGCGCTCAAAGGTGGCGTCCACTCCCTCGCACGGCACCCGCAGCGGGACGAAGTTCTCATCGGCAGTTCCGATGGCATTCCGCAAATTTACCGCATGAACCGCATCACCGTGCGGAAGATCGGTGACAACGCCAATCTCATCCGCAAGTTCCCACCGATGAAAGGCCGCATCTTCGGAGTCGCCTTCGCACCCGACGGCAAGACCATCGCCTGTGGCGCCAGCTACGAAGGCAATGGGGCAGTGAACGTCTATGCCTCGGAATACGACAGCACCATGCCGGACGAAGTGAAAAAGATCGTTGAGACCGTCAATGGAAGCGGCAAAGCCCTCGATGACTGGCTGACCAAAGACATCAAACAACTCAGCTCCACCCCCATTCCGGGCAGTGGCATTTACTCCCTCGCATTCGCTCCCGATGGCAAAGTCGTGGCAGCCGCTGGCCAGGACGGCCAGATCCGCTTGATCTCCGTCGCCAACGGCCAAATCTCAAAAACCTTTCCCAGCGTGCCCCTGATTAAGGCTGAGCAACTCGCCGCCCAGGACGTCATCGCTGATGACGCCGTCCGCTCCACGGTCGATGCCAAGCTGAGTCCCGAGACACTCCCGAAAGGAGCCAAGATCGCGTCCTTGCAAGTCGAGCCCGCCAAAATCGAAATCAATCAACCCACCGAATACACCCAACTCCTGGTCACTGCCAAGTTGGCGGATGGCAGCACCGTCGACGTCACTCGCATGATGAAGTCGACCGTCCAAGGCGCCGCTGTCGTGAAGGTCGATGACCGCGGCCTGGCCCGCCCTCTCATCGATGGCAGTTGCAGCATCCAGGTGGCCTTCATGGGTCAAAAAGCCAATGTGCAGGTCGTCGTCTCCGGCATGGAGAAGCCTCTGCAACCCGACTACGTGCGCGACGTGATGCCGATTGTCTCCAAGCTAGGTTGCAACATGGGCACCTGCCATGGTGCCAAAGATGGCAAGGCCGGCTTCAAACTCTCCCTGCGCGGTTACGACCCCATGTATGACGTGCTCGCTTTCACCGATGAACTCGCCAGCCGCCGCGCTAATCCAGCGTCACCCGCCCATTCAATGATGTTGCTCAAAGCCAGCGGCAGTGTGCCTCATGAGGGCGGTCAACTCAGCGTTCCAGGTGAGTTGTACTATGAAACTCTCAAAGCCTGGATCAGCCAGGGTGCAAAACTGAAGTTGGATACCCCGCGCGTCACCAGCATCGAAGTCTTCCCAAAAAATCCCGTCGTCGAGGTCATCGGGTCCCGCCAGCAAATGCGTGTCGTCGCCCGTTATGCCGATGGCTTGGTGAAAGATGTCACCGCCGAAGCTTTCCTGGATAGCGGCAACATCGAAGTCGTGGAAGTCGACAAACGCGGCCTCGTCACCACCCTGCGCCGCGGCGAAGCCCCTGTGCTTGCCCGCTTCGAGGGCGCCTACGCCGCCACCACCGTCACCGTCATGGGCGACCGCACCGGCTTCGTCTGGCAGGAGCCTGAGTCCTGGACCAAAATCGATGAACTCGTCGCCAAAAAATGGCAGCGCCTCAAAATCGCACCCTCCGGCCTCAGTAGCGACGAAGAGTTCCTCCGCCGCGTGCACCTCGACCTCACCGGCCTGCCACCCAAACCCGAAGACGTTCAGGCTTTTCTCGCCGATACCCGGCCAGTACGTGAGAAACGCGAAATCCTCATCGACAAACTGATTGGCAACCCCGATTTCGTTGAGCATTGGGCCAACAAATGGGCGGACATGCTCGCCGTGAACAGCAAGTTCCTTGGCACCGAAGGCGCCACCGCCCTGCGCTCCTGGATCCGCGAGCAAGTCGCGAACAACACACCCTACGACCAGCTCGCCCGCTCCATCGTCACCGCCACCGGCTCGACCAAAGAAAATCCTCCCGCCGCCTACTACAAAGTGCTGCGCACCCCGGAAGAGCTGGTCGAAAACACCACACATCTCTTCCTCGCTACCCGCTTCAACTGCAACAAATGCCACGACCATCCCTTCGAGCGCTGGACTTGGGACCAATACTTCCAAACCGCCGCCTTCTTTGCTCAGGTCGACCTCAAGCCCGACCCCGCCGCTGCCGGCAAAACGATTGGCGGCACCGCTGTCGAGGGCGCTAAACCTCTCTATGAAATCATCGGCGACAAAAAAGACGGCGAGGTCAATCACCCGCTCAAAGCCACCGCCGTGGCACCCCGTGTGCCCTTTGACGGCCAACTCGTCAAAGCCTCCGCCTCAAGTCGCCGCGAAGCCTTTGCCGACTGGTTGACCAGCCCCGAAAACGACTACTTCGCCATGAGCTACGCCAATCGCATTTGGGGTTACCTCACCGGCACCGGCATCATCGAACCCCTCGACGACATCCGCGCAGGCAACCCTCCCAGTAACCCCGAGCTCCTTCAGTATCTCACCAATGAGTTCGTGCAAAGCGGCTTCAACGTTCGCCACCTCATGAAAATCATCACCCAAAGCCGCACCTACCAACTGGGCTTGGAGAGCAACAAATGGAACGAGGACGACCACTTCAACTTCTCCCACGCCCGCGCTCGCCGACTTTCCGCCGAAGCCCTCTTCGACAGCGTCTTCGCCGTCACCGGAGCCACCCCCAACATCCCGGGGGTCAAACCCGGCACTCGCGCCGCGGCTCTTGCAGACTCCCAAATCACCCTGCCAGACGGCTTCCTCTCAAACTTCGGCAAACCCGTTCGAGAAAGCGTCTGCGAGTGCGAGCGCAGCAACGAAATGAACCTCGGTCCCGTAATGGCCCTCATGTCCGGCCCCACGGTCGGTGACGCCATCAGTGATCCCAAAAACGCCCTCGCCAAGCTCGCCTCCGAAACGAAAGAAGATCACCTGCTCATCGAAGCACTGTTCCTGCGTATCCTTAACCGCAAACCCACGCCGCAGGAAACCAATGCCGCCCTAGCTAGCATGGCCTCCATCGACGGCGAGCATGTAGCTCTCAAGGCCGCCTGGCAGGCCAAAGAAGCCGAGCAAAAAGCCATCATCGAAAAGGCCGAAGCCGATCGCGCCGCTGCCATCACAACGACTCAGAAAGCCTTGCAGGACTACATCGCGAAAATGGCACCCGAAGTAGCCAAACAAACCGCTGCTCGCGATGCCGCCATCACCAAAGCGCGCGACGCTTCCAAAAAACAGGCTAATGAATCCATGCCACGCCAAACCCAGTGGGAGAACTACATGGATCTGAGCACCGAATGGGTTCCGCTTGATGTCGAAGTCGTGCGTGCCGCTGGTGTCGCCAAACTCGAGAAACAACCCGATGGCTCTTTGTTTGCCACCCCATTGCCCAACGGGCAGACGGCCTTGGGCAACTACCAACTAAAAGCCAACACAACCCTGGATGGCATCACCGGCATCAAACTTGAAGTGCTCCCCGATGAGCGACTGCCGAACAATGGCCCAGGTCTGGCCCCAGATGGCAACTTTGTGTTGAGCGAGTTCCTCGTCTCACAAAGCCCTCTCAACGCCAAGCGCGCCAAAGGCAGCAAAGCAGGTGCCATCGCGATCTCCAAGGCCTCCGCCGATTTCGAGCAACAAAGCTTTGCCGTCACCGAAGCCCTGAAGGCAGGCAATCGCAATCGAGGGTGGGCCATCTCCCCCGAAGGCGGCTTCCGCCATGAGGCCGTCTTCTTGCCAGCGAAACCCGTGACCGCCGAGGGCGGAACCACCCTGACCATCCAAATTGTCACCGCCTTCCAAAACGGCCAATACAACCTCGGCCGCTTCCGCCTCTGGGTCACCACCGCCGCTCAACCGCGCTTTGGCGCGCCCCAATCTATCATCGCCGCCATAAAGATCCCTGCCGCCAAGCGCAGCAAAGAGCAGCAAGCCCAGATTCGCGACTTCTTCCTCGCCCAGGATCGCCCTTATCAGACCGCCCAAAAAACCTTGGCCTCAGCCTCAAAACCCCTCCCCGCCGACCCTCAAAAACTCGCGCTGGAAGCCAAAAACGCCGACGCCCAAAGACCGATCTTGATTGACCCCGTCCTCCTCCAACTCCGCCGCGACATCGCCCTCAGCGAAGGTCAACTCCTCCACAAACGCCTCACCGCCACCCAAGACCTCGCTTGGGCCCTCATCAACTCCCCAGCTTTCCTATTCAATCACTAGCCCAGTCTCGGTCCATCCTTTGCCTCTAACGCGCTGGAGAGATTTGCACCTTGAGAGGCTCCCACACGAACTGCATCCCAATCCAAATCGCACCGTCCGTCCGGTGCCCCCTCATTTGATCAACCGCAGTGAAAATGGGTAGCGATAGAACTCCCCATTGCTCGCCTTGATCGTACCAATGATCGTCAGCACCAGCGCTGCCAGCCCCACGACCGGAATCAATAACAGCGGCAGCACCAGAAAAAACAACGCCATGCACGCCAGGATGATCGCACTCACCGTGATCTGAAAATTCAGCGCCTCTTTGCCGTGCGCATTCACTAGCGGCATCGTGTCCTTCTTCATCAGCCAAATCACAAGCGGTCCCAGGATGTTCCCCACCGGCAGTCCAATAGCTGAAAACGCAACGCCCCCCACCAGGGCAGACAAATGACAAAACATCGCCAAATTCTTCTCCGTCGCCAGTCCGCTCAAGTCATTCACCACCGTTGACCCACCCTCTTGGCTCACAGCCGGCGCTGGCGGCGGAGCCGAAGCTGCAGGCACCGGTGGCGGCTCCACCATGGTCGGAATTTCAGGCGGCGATGGCGGCGGTGGTGTCACCGAAGGCTCAGGAACAGCGGGCGGTTCGGATGAAGACGAAGGCGGTGGCGTTGACGATTCGTTTTCCATAGTCACTCCTAGTTTGAATTCCTCCGGACACTACCCCCCCGATTCCCAATGTCCATCCCTGAATGCCCACCATTGCATCCCCCCGCACTTCAGTGTGAAATGCCCCTCATGCGCAAATGCCGTTTCCTCCTCCCTCTTTCCATGCTTGCCTGCGACATGCCTTCCGTCGCCGAAAATCCCTCCGCTATCACCTACCCCGAAGCCCCCCGCTCCGACGTCACCGACACCCTCCACGGCACCTCCATCCCCGATCCCTACCGCTGGCTCGAAAACCTTGACTCCCCCGAGTCCACCGCCTGGGTCAAAGCCCAGCAAACCCTCACCGAATCCTACCTCGCCCAAATCCCCGAGCGCGAAACCCTCAAAAAACGCCTCACCCAAGCCTGGGACTACGACAAGCACGGCCTCCCCTCACTCATCGCCGGTCGCCTCTTCTACACCCGCAAAACCGGCCTCCAAAACCAGGGCGTCTTCTTCTGGCGCGACGACAAACCCGGCTCCAAGGAAACCCTCCTCCTCGACCCCAACACCCTCTCCGCCGATGGCACCATCGCCGTCTCCGGCGCCTCCGAAAGTGACGACGGCAAATACTTCGCCTACTCCCTCTCCGAGTCCGGCTCCGACTGGACCACCTGGCATGTCATCGAAGTCGAAACCGGCCGCCGCCTCCCCGACGAACTCAAATGGGTCAAATTCTCCGGCGCCACCTGGCACCCCGACAGCTCCGGCTTCTTCTACTCCCGCTACGCCGCCCCCACTCCAGGCCAGGAACTCAAAGACACCAACCTCAACCAAAAACTCTACTTCCACCGCCTCGGCGATCCCCAGGAAAAAGACACCCTCGTCTACGAACGCCCCGACCACCCCAAATGGGGCTTCGGCGCCAGCCTCACCGAAGACCACCGCTACCTCATCCTCCACGTCTGGGAAGGCGCCGGCTCCAAAAACGCCCTCTTCTATCGCGATCTCAAAGCCGGCCCAGACTCCCCCATCATCGAACTCTTCTCCGCCTTCGACGCCCGCTACGACGTCATCGGCAACGAAGACACCACTTGGTTCGTCGTCACCGACAAAGACGCCCCCAACTCCCGCCTCGTCGCCATCGACCTCGCCAAACCCGACCCCAAAAACTGGCAGGACCTCCTCCCCGAACAAAAACAGCCTCTCCAGTCCGTCAGCTTCCTCTCCAGCCGCTTCATCGCCTCCTACATGACCGACGCCCACGACGAAGTCCGCCTCTTCGATCGCAACGGCAAATCCCTCGGCAAAGTCGACGTCCCACCCCTCTCCTCCGTCGGCGGCTTCAGCGGCCGCCAGGACGACTCCCAAACCTTCTACGCCGTCTCCAGCTACACCTCCCCCGGCGCCCTCTACCGCTACGACGTCACCACCAACCAAAGCACCCCCTTCTGGCAGCCCGACTTCCCCGTCCCCCTCGACCAATTCACCACCGACCTCCTCTTCTACCCCAGCAAAGACGGCACCCGCATCCCCCTCTTCCTCACCCGCAAAAAAGACGCCCCGCGTGACGGCTCCGTCCCCACCATCCTCTACGGCTACGGCGGCTTCAACATCTCCCTCACCCCCTCCTTCTCCCCCGCCATCGCCGTCTGGCTCGAACAAGGCGGTGCCTACGCCGTCGCCTGCCTCCGCGGTGGCGGCGAATACGGTGAAACCTGGCACGAGGCCGGCCAAAAACAGCGCAAACAAAACGTCTTCGACGACTTCATCGCCGCTGCCGAATACCTCATCACCGAGAACCACACCTCCAAGAAAAAACTCGTCATCAAAGGCGGCAGCAACGGCGGCCTCCTCGTCGCCGCCGTCACCAACCAGCGCCCCGACCTCTTCGCCGCCGCTGCCCCTGCCGTCGGCGTCATGGACATGCTCCGCTTCCACCAGTTCACCATCGGCTGGGCCTGGCAGGACGAATACGGCAGCCCCGACAAACCCGAAGACTTCCAAACCCTCCGCTCCTACAGCCCCCTGCACAACCTCCGCACCGACGCCCCCTACCCACACATGCTCGTCGAAACCGCCGACCACGACGACCGCGTCTATCCCGCCCACAGCTTCAAATACGGCGCCGCCCTCCAACACGCCCAATCCGGCCCCGCCCCCGTCCTCATGCGCATCGAATCCAAAGCCGGCCACGGCGCTGGCAAACCCACCTCCAAAGTCATCGAAGCCCAAGCCGACGAATACGCCTTCTTCCTCAACGCCGTCCGCTAACGCCTCTCTTGCAACCCCGCCCCCCAAGCGAACGTTACCTCTTCCACATCCCTTCCGCCCATGAGCACCGCCGACAAAACGCACTCCAACGCGTTGATCCACGAATCTTCCCCCTACCTCCTCCAGCACGCTCACAACCCCGTGAACTGGCTCCCTTGGGGCGATGCCGCCTTCAAAAAAGCCCGCGACGAAAACAAACCCCTCTTCCTCTCCTCCGGCTACTCCACCTGCCACTGGTGCCACGTCATGGAACGCGAATCCTTCGAGAACGAGGAAATCGCCGCTTACATCAATGACCACTTCGTCCCCGTCAAAGTCGACCGCGAAGAGCGCCCCGACGTCGACCTCACCTACATGACCTACGTTCAGGCCGCCACCGGCGGCGGCGGCTGGCCCATGACCGTCTTCCTCACCCCCGACCTCAAACCCTTCTTCGGCGGCACCTACTTCGCCCCCGAAAACACCAACGGCCGCATCGGCTTCAAAAACCTCCTCATCGAACTCAACAAAGCCTGGACCGAAGACCGCGAAAAAGTCATCGAAAGCGCCTCCAAAGCCGTCACCAAACTCCAGGAACACCTCGACACCACCGAGTCCGACCCCGGCGAACTGACCCCCGCCTCGGTCATCCAAAAAGCCTACGACGAGCTTGCCACCAGCTTCGACTACCACGAAGGCGGCTTCGGCAGCGCCCCCAAATTCCCCCGCCCCACCTCCCTCAACCTCCTCCTCCGAGTCCATCACGAATGGAAGTCCATCGAGGCGCACGCCAGCGAATCCAACTGGGCCCTCGAAATGACCACCCGCACCCTCCGCTCCATGGCCCATGGCGGCCTGCGCGACCAACTCGGCGGCGGCTTCCATCGCTACTCCGTCGACGGCTACTGGCACATCCCGCATTACGAAAAAATGCTCTATGATCAAGCCCAGCTCCTCCACGCCTTCGCCGAAGCTTTCCTCATCACCGGCTCCGCCCTCCACGCCGAAATGGCCAAAGAAATCACCGCCTATGTCCAGCGCGACATGACCCATCCCGACGGCGGCTTCTACTCCGCCGAAGACGCCGACAGCCTCGCCACCCCCGACGCCGATCACAAAACCGAAGGCGCCTTCTACGTTTGGACCGCCGCCGAAATCGACACCCTCCTTGGCAAAGAGGAAGGCAGCATCTTCCGCTACGCCTTCGGTGCCCGGCGCGACGGCAACGCCCGCCCCGAAAGCGATCCCCACGGCGAACTCAAAGGCACCAACACTCTCTTCCGCGCCGTCTCCGCCAAAAAAACCGCCGAATACTTCAAGAAATCCCCGGAAGAAATCCTCGCCCTCTTCGACCGCTGCCGCAAAACCCTCTTCGACGCCCGCGCCAAACGCCCCCGCCCCCATCTCGACGACAAAATCATCACCGCCTGGAACGGCCTCATGATCGCCGGCCTCGCCCGCGCCGGAGCCGCCCTCAGCGACGCCTCCATGCTCGACCTCGCCACCCAAGCCACCGCCTTCCTCCGCAAAAACCTCTGCTCAGACCCCGCCACCGGCACCAGCCTCCACCGCTCCTGGCGCGCCGAAAAAGCCGGCCCCAAAGCCTTCGCCATTGACTACGCCTGCCTCATTCACGGCCTCATCGAACTCTACCAGGCCACCTTCGACATCACCCACCTCCAATGGGCCGTCACCCTCCAGGAGGAAATGGATCGCCTCTTCCTCGACCCCAAAGACGGCGGCTACTTCTCCGTCCACACCGACCAATCCGACAGCATCCTCCGCATCAAGGAAGACTACGACGGCGCAGAACCCTCTCCCAACTCCCTCGCCGCCCTCAACCTCCTCCGCCTCGCCAAAATGCTCGACCGCCAAACCTGGTCCACCCAGGCCGGCCAGCTCCTCCGCCTCTTCAGCGAGCCCCTCAAAAACTCCCCCTCCTCCGTCCCCGTCCTCACCATCGCCCTCGACTTCGAAGCCCTCGGCAATCGCCAGATCGTCCTCGCCGGTGATCCCGCCACCGCCGAATTCCAAGCCCTCCTCAAAGAGACCCGCTCCCGCTTCCTCCCCCACACCCTCCTCCTCCACGCCGACGGCGCCGCCGCCCAAACCTGGCTCGCCACCCACAATGAATCTGTCGCCGGCATGAACCCCGTATCCGGAAAACCCGCCGCCTACGTCTGCCAAAACTACGCCTGCCAGGCCCCCGTCACCGACCCCGACGCCCTCGCCAACCTCATTCGTTAGACGCCACCTCAGGCTTCCCCACAAATCCCGCCAAAACCGTCCCCACCAGCGTCCATTCAAACAACTGGTCCGCCAGCGCCACAAACAAATCCGACCCCCGCGTCTCAAACCAGATCCAGTCTGGCACCTCCGCCGACATCCCGGCAAACGCTCCCGCCGCCGCGCAAAAAACCACCTTGCCCGCATACGAGAAAGACGACCCCGCCAGCAGCGCCCCCAAAAGCACACAGGCCAGCACACTCCGCCCAAAACTCAGCGCCATCGCCGTCCCCATCTTGAACGGCTTCTTCCCCGGCCGAATCACCGCCTTCATATAAGGCCCCTCATCCCGCGCCTTCGCCGCCGCCAGAATCTTCGCCGCCTTCTCCTCCGGCGGCAAAACCGACGGCAAATCGCCCTGATGCGGCAGCACATACATCCCCGATCCCGCTTCCATGTTCTTCAATAAAACCTCCGCCACATCAGCCTCATTCTTGAACCCAAACGTGTTGTTCTTGTGCCACCCCAACACCTCCCACGACACATACCCCCAGGTAAACGAAACCAACGCAGCCAGCACACATCCAATCAGAAACTTCATCTCCCGAATTACCGCCTCATCTCCCCATTCGCAACCCTCAACCTCTCCAAACCCAACTGCCCTGAGTAGGTGTTCCAGGCAGCGCTTGCATGCCTCGGACTTCCAGGCACCTGTCAGCATGCTCAAACTCCTCACGACCCTCTTCATCTTCTCAACCTCCGCCTTCGCTGCCGACGATGGCTTCACCCCCCTCTTCAATGGCAAAGACCTCACCGGCTGGGATGGCGATCCCAAACTCTGGAAGGTCGAAAACGGCATCGTCATCGGCACAAACCCATCGCCGGAAGCCATGGCAAACAACAGCTTCCTCATCTGGCGCGGCGGCACAGTGAAGAACTTCGAATTGCGCGCCACCGTCCGCGTCATCGGCGACAACAACAGCGGCATCCAGTATCGCAGCGGCGAGCTCAAGGACGTCGCGCCCTGGGTGATCACCGGCTACCAGTGCGACATCCATCCCGCCATCGAACACACCGGCATGACCTATGAGGAGCGCGGTCGGGGCATCTTCGGCCTGAATGGCAAAAATGTCCTTCTCGACCCCGAGGGCACGCTCTGGCAGCTAAGCGAACACACGCCCGTGAAGGTCGATGTCAGCCAATGGAACGAATACGTCATCCTCGCCCAGGGGAACCGCCTCCAGCACTTCATCAACGGCCAGCCCACCTCCGAGCTCATCGACCACCACGCCGACAAACGCACCCTGGAGGGCCTGCTCGCCATCCAGCTCCACAAAGGCAACCCCAACCGCGTCGAAATCAAATCCCTCCACCTCAAACCCCTACCCGAAACCCCACTCATCCCCTTCGATCCCACCAAGCTTCCCCCCACCGCAACAAAAATCGAAAAACCCCGCACCAGCCGCCCACAAGGCACGGGACCAGTAGTGCCAGCGAAAAAATAACCGCATCGGGCGAAGCATAGTAGCCATCTCGCTCCGTCGAGATGAGCCCAGCGCTCCGTCATGTCGTACGTTTCCGAACTCCAACCATCTTCCGATACTGCGCCAGCCCTCCGCTCATCTCGCAGAACCAGACGCCTACTTCACTTGCGCTGATCCGTCCTCTCATAAAATTGCAGCATGCATTTCTTCAATCCGAACGACGATTTGCTCATCACTCAACGCAAGCTGCCGCACTGGGCGCAGGACGGCTCCGTGGTCTTCATCACCTGGCGCACGGCTGATTCCATGCCAAAGGATGTTTTGGATCGCTGGCAGGCAGATCGCAATCGTTGGCTCAACACCCAAGGCATCGATCCCACGCAGAAAGGCTGGAAGATGCGGGTCCAAGAACTTCCGCCCAACTTGATGGTCGAATACCACGACCGCTTCACCACCCGCTGGCATGAAGCACTCGACTCCGGCCATGGCACGTGTGTCCTCGCTCAAACCGAGATCGCAGACCTCGTCTCCAACAGCCTGCTGCATTTCGACGGTGATCGTTACGAGATGCTCGACTTCGTCATCATGCCGAATCACATCCATTTGCTCGCCACGTTCCCCGACAAGGTCGCGATGGTCGAACAATGCGACTCCTGGAAGCATTTCACCGCTCGGCAGATCAATCGCCATCTCGGCACCCAAGGCCGCTTTTGGCAACAAGACGCCTTTGACCATTTGGTGCGTCACGAAGGCCAGTTCCGACGCCTGAGGGACTACATCGCGCAAAACCCGCTCAAAGCAGGCCTGCGAGCCAACCAAGCGCGTCTTTGGAGCAAAGCAAAGTAGCCATCTCGCTCCGTCGAGATGAGCAAAGCGCTCCGCAAAAACCGAAAGCCTTCGTTCTTCGGCAACGTCGTCTTCATCAGCCCTCAGCTCATCTCTACTTTGCTTGCGCCGACTCGTTGCCTTCTCATCATTCCCCCATGCGCCTCCTCCTCTGCCTCCTCGCCCTCTGCTCTTCGCTCTCCGCAGCCACTCCGCAGCCCAACATCATCATCCACTTCATCGACGACCTCGGCTACGGCGACATCGGCCCCTTCGGCGCGGTGAAGCAAAAAACGCCGCACCTCGACCGCATGGCGCGAGAGGGAATGAAGCTCACGTCGTTCTACGCCGCACCGGTGTGCAGCGTGTCGCGGGCACAGATCATGACCGGATGCTATGGCGCACGCATTTCCGTGCCCGGCGTGTATCCACCGGGGGCGAAGAACGGGCTGCATCCAGAGGAACACACCATCGCCGACCGCCTCCGGCCGCTCGGCTACGCCACGCAGTGCGTCGGCAAGTGGCACCTCGGCGACCAGCCGGCGTTCTTGCCCACGAAGCAGGGCTTTGATCACTACCTCGGCATCCCGTATTCCAATGACATGCTCAAAACGGCAAGCGTGGACGGCCGCCGCGTCGTGCCGCTCGTGCGCGATGAGCAGGTCGAGCGCCTGCTCGATGACGCGGACCAGGACCGCATCGAGGAAATCTACACCGACGAGGCCGTGAAGTTCATCCGCAGCAGCAAAGACAAGCCCTTCTTCCTCTACTTCCCGCACACCGCCGTGCACACACCCATCCATCCCGGCAAAGCCTTCCAGGGCAGCTCACAAAACGGCCGCTTCGGCGACTGGGTGCAGGAGGTCGATGCCAGTGTCGGTCGCGTGTTCGACACGCTGCGCGAGCTGCAGCTCGACACGAACACGCTCGTCATCTTGACCAGCGACAACGGCCCCTGGCTCATCAAAGGCCCCGATGGCGGCAGCACCGGTCCCTTGCGCGGCGGCAAAGGCACCACATGGGAGGGCGGCGTGCGTGTGCCCACGCTCGCGTGGTGGCCCGGCAAGATCGCGCCCGGCAGCGTGTGCGATGCCGTCGCCGGCACCATCGACGTGCTACCCACCTGCCTGAAAATCGCCTGGGCCGAAGTGCCCGCGCAGCCCGTCATCGACGGTCGCGATCTCTCCCCGCTGCTCTTTGGTCAAAGCAAAGACTCGCCACGCGAAGCCCACTACTACTTCTCCAGCTACAACCTCCAGGCCGTGCGCCAAGGCCCGTGGAAGCTCGCGCTGATGACACAAGGCAACGCCCGCGCCAAAGGCCAGACTGAGGACGACGCAAAGACGAACCCGCGCCTCTACAATCTCGATCAAGAAATCGACGAACGCACCAACCTCGCCGCCCAGCATCCCGACATCGTCGCCAAACTCACCGCACTCGCCGACGCCATGACCGCCGAGATCGGCGGCAACGAACCCAAATCCCGCCGCCCGCCCGGCGAGGTCGAAAATCCCGTCACCCTCTATCCCACGAGCGACAAACCCAAGGAACGCCCTGCTCCCAAATCAAAGGCCAAAGCCAAGCCCACCGACCTCTCCAAGCTCCAACCCGGCGACAAACTCGACGCCGAAAACGCCCCGCAGATCGCCGACACGCCCTTCACCCTCACCTGCGAAGTCACCACCGCCCAGCGCGATGCCATCCTCATCGCCCACGGCGGCGCCAGCACCGGCTACGCGCTCCATCTCAGCGACGGCAAGCTCATCTGGGCCATCCGCCACGGCAAAACCCTCACCACCGCCCAGACCGACTACCCCGCCGACAACCAACCCCACCGCATCACCGCCACCCTCGGCAAAAAAGGCCAGCTCACTCTCCAACTCGACCAAAACGCCCCCATCACCGCCACCAGCCCCAGCCTCATCCGCACCCAGCCCAAAGAAGACTTCTGCCTCGGCCACGACAACAAAGTCCCCGTGGCCACTTACACCGCGAAGGGGAAGTTTGAGGGGAAGATCGCGAATGTGAAGGTGACAGCCAATTGATCTTCTCTTGTGCTTACTTCCTCGTCAGCAACGTCTCCGCAGGCACCAAAAAATCAAAATCATCCCGGCCGTCGATCTCCGGATCAAGTTCGCCGCAGTAGATGAGGCCGGTGCGGACGGACTGGCCTTTCGGGAGCTTCAGGCGGCGCACTTTCTCCCTCACCTCATCGACGACGCAGGCGGCGATGCGTTTGCGGAACTTGATCTCGAAGACATAGAGACTGCGGCGGGTGCGGAGGAGGAGATCAATCTGGCAGCCCTGTCGGCGCAATGTTTGCTTTTGCTGATAAGGCCCGGCATTGAGCACAAGTTTTTGGTCGAGACCGATGCGGGCGAGCAGCAGGTCGAGGTTCGCTTGGACGAGGTTTTCAAATTGCAGGCCCATGATCGTGTCCCAGGCGTCCAGGGATTCCAGCGCACTGTTTTTCAACAAGCCTTTTGTGATGCGCAACTTCACGGGATCAACATACTTCAGGTAGAAACGCAGGTAGTTGTCCGAGAGGCGGAAACGGGCGTCACGCGGCCTGCTGGTGCCTGTTTCAGGATCAAACGGCACATCCCGCGTGATGAAGCCCGCCAGCTCCAGCTCGGTGAGCGAGGCGCTGAGGCTGCCGCCGCGGGCGCGGTCCAGCTCGGTGCTGATTTGATCCACACTGCGTGGTCCGGCCACGAGCGTGCGCACGATCTCGCGATACGTCTCCGCCTTCCGCGTGAAGATGTCGTGAAAGATGCTGTCAAACTCGCTGAAGAGCATCCCGGCCGGATTGAAGCACAGGTCAGCGATGTTTTGCTCTGCCGTGCGGGCAGGATTGATCTCCTCCAGATAGCGCGGCACGCCGCCGGTGACGGCCAGCAGACGCAGCTTTTCCACCGTGCTAATGCGGTCGCCACGTTTGCCCCAAAACTGGACGCACTCAGGCAGCGCCAGCGGTCCCAACCGGAACTGCCATGAGCAGCGGCCGACGAAGCCCGTGTTGTTAAGGATGTTGTCCTCGATCCACGAGGACACCGAACCGCAGAGCACAACGACGAGGCGTTGACGCTTCGAGAAATGCGTGTCCCAAGCCGTCTTGAGATGTCCAGCGAAATCCGCATCGCCAGCCGCCATCCATGAGATCTCATCCAGCAGCAAAACGACGGTGCCGCTGGCCGGAAGCTGGCTGGCAAGCAGTTGAAAAGCCGTCGGCCAGCCATCAAGCGGCAGCTTGGGAGCCTTCGTTTGTTTCGCGAGTTGGTCGGCAAAGGCATCAAGCTGCGCCTGCCGTGTCATGTCCTCACGCGGAGGCAGTCCCATGAAGCTAAGGAAGTGATCCGCCTCCTGCGCACATTCGCCCAAAAAGCGACTCTTTCCGATGCGCCGCCGTCCCTGGCAGGTGACGAGCGAGGCGATCTTCTTTTGCAGAAGCCGCCGGAACTCCTCCAGCTCCTCGCTGCGCCCAATGTAGCCGTCTATGATGGTGCTCATGTCGATTTCGTGCCTGAAAATAGCAATCCACCGCTGGCACCAAATCGACACTATGTCAATTTCGTGCCTGATTATTTCAGAATGTTTCTGGCACCAAATCGACATCGCTGCAGGCAATAACCACCGTTATCTCCCGTTCACGCTCCATGCGCCTCGCTTTCTTCCTCTGCCTCTTCACCCTCACCTCTCCGCTCTTCGCCCAAAAAGCCGCGAAAGCCAAAAAGCCTTCCACACCACCACCAACAAAGCCGCCGTTGGTCAGCGTGGACGTCACAAAGCTGCCGGAAGGCACGACGCATCTCGATCTGTGGCTGCTGTGCGGCCAATCCAACATGAAAGGCCGCGGCTTCATGCCCGAGGAGCCGAAGAACGACCCGCGCATCGTCATGATGCACAAGATGGACGACCAATGGTATCTCGCTCGGCATCCGCTGCATCTCACGGGCGACGCCAAGACCTTCCAAGGCCACGACAACGCCGGCGTCGGCCCCGGGCTGGCCTTTGCCGAGGTGCTCGCCGAGCAGGACAAAACCGCCGCCATCGGCCTCGTGCCCTGCGCCGTCGGCGGATCAACCATCAAGCTCTGGCTGAAAGGCGCGAAGCTTTACGAAGACGCCCTCCGCCGCGCCAAACTCGCCCTGCAAACCACCACGCCCGTCAAAGCCCGCCTCCGCGGCATCCTTTGGCTGCAAGGCGAGGCCAACGCGAACGCCGAGGAACTCCCCCTGCACGCCGACCGCCTCCGCGCCATGATCGAAGCCTTCCGCACCGACCTAGCGCAACCCGACCTAGCCTTCATCGCCTGCACCATCGGCGAAATGCAGCCCGGGCCGCGCCTGAGCGATCTCAAGGCAATGAACGACATCCAACTCGCCCTGCCGAAAACTGTCCCGCACACCGCTTGCGTCGATGCCCGCGATTTAAAGACCCACATCGGCGATAATGTCCACTTTGACACCGCTGCACAAAACGAGATCGGGAAGCGCTTTGCGGCCAAACTGGCCGAAATGCAGAAGAAGTGAAGCTCACGGAGCTTTCACCATCAGACCCCCAAAAAGCACCTTTCCACCAAAGGCTTCACCCTCCCCCCACTCGCCCCTCAGCTCAAACTGACCTGGCTTTAGACTGACCCTCCCAATAAGCTTGCAACTCAAGTCGAAACGCCGTTCTTCAGAATCGCGCTTCAACAGGTCCTCCAGCACGGCCATCCTCTTCCCCTTGCCTGGGTGATTCTTGAACGTCTCATGCAAAAGGGACCAAGTCACACCTCATGCCCTCCACCCACCAAACGTCGCCCTCAATCACCCATTCCCCGCGAATCGGCCCCACGCTCCTTGCTCACACCGCCATGCGCCTCCTCCTATCACTGCTCCTCTGCGGCACCTCTCAAGCCGCCGAACTCGTATCCGACGTCATCGTCTACGGCGCCACCCCTGCCGGCTTCTGCGCCGCCATCGCCGCCTCCCGTGAAGGCGCCTCCGTCACCCTCCTCGAGCCCTCCAATCACATCGGCGGCGTCAACACCGGAGGCCTTAGCTTCAGCGACTCCAATCAAACCGTCCGCTCCACCGTCATGGGCCTCTTCCATGAGTGGCACTCCCGCATCGAAGCCGACTACACCGCCCGCGGCATCACCCTCCCCTACCAAGTCAGCGTCAAAGACAACGCCCACTGGACCTACGAACCCCACGTCGCCATGCGCATCACCCGCCAAATGCTCGAAGAAGCCCGCGTCCTCACCCTCCCCGCCCGCACCCTGACCTCCGTCACCCTCGAAGACGCCCGCCTCACCATCCTCCATACCACCGACGGCTCCTACCGCGCCAAAGTCTTCATCGACGCCACCTACGAAGGCGACCTCATGGCCATGGCCGGCGTCAGCTGGACCATCGGCCGCGAAGGCCGCTCCGACTTCAACGAATCCTACGCCGGCAAGCAATACCCCAAACCCAAAATGCCCATCTCCGGCCTCACCGACACGGGCACCCCACTTCCCCTCATCACCACCACCGATGCCGGCCCCGAAGCCTCAGGCGACTCCAACGTCATGGTCTACAGCTTCCGCCTCTGCCTCACCAACGACCCCACCAACCGCCTCCCCTTCCCCGCACCCGACCACTACGACCCCACCCGCTTCGAAGTCGCCCGCCGCTGGTTCCTCCAACAAAAAAATCCCCAGCTCCTCTGGGATCTCTACCCGCTCCCCGGTCGCAAATTCGACGCCAACAACGGCATCGGCAAACAGTTCTCCATGGGCCTCGTCGGCGCCTGCAACGGCTGGAGCGAAGCCGACCCCGCCACCCGCGCCCAAATCTGGGAAGCCCATCGCCAATACACCCTCGAACTCTATCACTTCCTCACCACCGACCCCGCCGTCCCCGAAAAACACCGCACCCAACTCGCCGAACTCGGCCTCGCCAAAGACGAATTCCCCGACAACGCCCACTGGTCCCCCCAACTCTACGTCCGCGAAGGTCGCCGCATGAAAGGCCTCCACATCCTCACTCAAAAAGACATCCTCACCGATCCCTCCAAAGACGATCCCATCGCCGTCTCCTCCTTCCCCATCGACTCCCACGACTGCCAACGCATCGCCTCCCCCGACGGCAAAACCGTTGTCAACGAAGGCACCATCTTCCCCGTCCGCATGCCCGGTCGCAAACACGGCTACCCCTACCACGTCCCCTTCCGCAGCATCCTTCCCCTCGCCGAAGAATGCGAAAACCTCATCGTCCCTGTCGCACTCTCCTGCACCCACGTCGCCATCTCCTCCATCCGCGTCGAACCCACTTGGATGATCCTCGGCCAGAGCGCCGGCATCGCCGCTGCACTCGCTTCCAAAGACGATACCAACGCCCCCATCCAGTCCATCCCCTACCCCAACCTCCGCGCCCGCCTCCTCGCCCAAGGCCAAGTCCTCGACCTCCCCATCCTCCCTACCCTTCCACCTAAGCCCGACCACCCCACCAGCATCGACCCCGCCTCCCTCCCCGGCCTCGTCCGCGATGACACCGACGCCCAACTCTCCGGACCCTGGCTCGCCTCCGCCAACTTCAAACCCCACCTCGGCAAAGGCTACCTCCACGATGACCAACTCGCCGACGGCCAATGCACCGCCACCTTCACCTTCCCCATCGAAACCACCGCCACCTACGACCTCCGTTTCGCCTACTCCCCTCACGAAACCCGCGCCACCAACATCCCCGTCACCCTCGAAAACAACGGCAAAAAAGCTACCCTCCTCCTCGACCAAACCCTCCCCCTCTCCCCCGGCGACCCCTTCCGCACCCTCGCCCAGCTCGACCTCAAAGCCGGCCAAACCCTCACCCTCACCCTCTCCAACAAAAACACCGACGGCTTCGTCATCCTCGACGGCGTCTCCCTAGTGGAATCCGCCACCCTCGACAAATGACACCCCTCACGCAAACTCCCACCCCTTCCGGATCGGCTCCTCAATCAACGCATCCGCTGCCGCCAACCCCGTCGCCTTCATATTCGCCGCATCCCAATAAATCTTCTTCCCGCCCAGCCTCAGCGACAGCACCCCCACCAGCGTGATCTCCGTCAGCCGCGCCGCATAGTCAAAATT
>CANETF010000018.1 GCA_947440575.1 Verrucomicrobiaceae bacterium | reverse complement strand
GAGAGCGCCTGCGAGAGCTTCGACGTCTAGATGATTAAGATTGGGGATGGGGCGCGGGGCGCTGCCTTTTTTCGTGATGCGGTAGAGGCGGCCTTTGTCGTCGCCGAGGCGGTAGTGGGGGAGGAGTTCGTCTTTGCCCTCTTTGGGCAGCCATTGGGGGTGCTCGATCATGTAGCGGTACATGTCGGCGACCCAGAGGGCGCCGTCGGGGCCAGTGCGGGTCATGACGGGACGGCACCAGCGGTCGGTGCTGGCGAAGAAATCGTGCTCATTTTCGGCGCCGAGGCGGGTGGCTTTGAAGGTGGGGCCGTCATCCGTGAGGGTGAGGGCTTGGACGAGGTTGTGGAAGGGTTCGCAGATGAAGGCGGTGGTCTGGGTGGCGGGAAAGAGCAGGGAGTCCTGGTAGATCATGCCGCCGCAGGCGGAGGTGTAGCGGCCGGACTGTTGGAAATTGTGGTAGCGCTTCTCCGGCGGGCTGGCGGGATAGACGGGCGGGTTCGAGCCTCCGGGGAGCTGGACGCGGCCGTCGCCGGAGGCGAGGTGGGGGTTGCGGCCGAGGTAGTGCTCAGGGAGGACGTAGTGCCAGAGCGGGTGCGAGTTTTGCGAGCCGAACCAGTGGCCCCAGTCGTCGCGATTGCGGCCGAACTGGGTGGGGCCGCTTTGGGGCTCGACGTCGCCGGTGTCGGGGCGGATGCGGAAGTCGCGGCTGCCGACGAGGGTTTCTTTGCCGGTGCGTGATGATTTGAGTTTGGTGTCGGCGCCGTGTTTGCCGTGGTGGCCGCCGGCGGCGACGTAGATCCAGTTGTCGAGGCCCCAGCGGAGGCCGTTGGCGCGGAGCTGCTGGTTGCCCTCGGTGAGGCCGGTGTAGAGGATTTCTTTTTGGTCGGCTTTGCCGTCGCCGTTGGTGTCTTCGAGGTAGAGAATGTCTGGGGCGGCGGTGACGATGACGCCGTCGCGCCAGGTGATGAGGCCGTTGGGGAAATTGAGGCCTTCGGCGAAGAGGGTGCTGTGGTCGTAGGTGCCGTCGGCGTCGCGGTCTTCGAGGATGCGGACGCGGCCGCCGCTGGCACCGGATTCACCGAGGCCGAGGGGGTAGTCGGCCATTTCGACGACCCAGAGGCGGGCCTGGGCGTCCCAGTCGAAGGCGACGGGGTCGAGGACGAGGGGTTCGGCAGCGACGATTTGGGCTTCGTAGCCGGGGGGAAGACGGAGGGCCTTGAGGGAGTCGGCGGGGGAGAGCGGGGCGGAGTCGGGCTGAGGTTTGGGGGCGGTGCGTTCGGCGACGGTGAAGTGGGCGCGGATCTGGGCGGCGGTGAGGGCGGTGGTGTAGAGGGCGGGTTCGTCGAGTTTGCCTTCGAGGGTGAAGAGACCGTCGCAGCGACCGCCGAGGAAGACTTCGGGGGCGTTGTCGGGGAGGGTCCAGGGGACTTTGGCTTCGATTTCTTTTTGGCCGTCGAGATAGACGGTCAGTTTTTCGTTTTCGCGGACGAGCACGACGTGGTGCCAGTCGCGGTAGGCGAGTCGGGTTTTGCCGGGGATGACCTGGCCGACGTCGTTGCCGGTGTAGAAAAAGAGGTAGCCAGCAGGGACGTCGGGGTGGGTGCCGCCGATGCCGAGGTGCTCGCCGAGGGCGCGTTTGTCGCCGTCAACGCCGCGCGAGAACAGGTAGGCGGTGATGGGGCGGGCGTCGGTGGGGAGGCCGTTCCAGAACCAGAGTTCGGCGGTGTAGGTGCGGGAGAGTTTTGGGAGCGTGGCACGGAGGCGACCGCCGGCGAGGTGGGCGGCGCGGTTGATGTCGCCAGAGGTGAAGGGATTGGCTTTTTCGGGTTCGGCGGAAAGGGCGCCACCGGTGCGCTGGACGCCGGGGAGGCCGAGGGCGACGCCGTCTTCCCAGGTGGCGACGGTTTGGCCGGTGGCCTCGCGGGGCTGGGGGCCGATGAGGTCGTTGAGGGGCCAGTAGGCGAGGGGTTGGTCCTGGAGGATGGCGCGACGGTAGGGCGAGTCGCCGTCGATGAGGGGGCGGCGGGGTTGGGCGCTGACTTTTTCGAGCAGGGTGAGGGTGGCTTCGAGGATCTTTGGCTCGGCGGATTCTTCGAGGCCGGCGGTGCGGGCGGGCCAGGTGGTGTAGCCACCGAGGCGGTGCTGTTCGGGGGGCGGGATGTAGCCTTCGGCGCCGTTGGCGAGTTCGATGTTGAAGGTGGCGGGGAGGGGGCTCTGGAGTTTGAGTTTGAGGCCGGTGATGCCATAGACCTCGTTGGGCAGCGCGGTGATGGCGAGGTCGCCCAGGCGGAGGGCCTGGAGGATGAGCTCGGTTTGGGGGTTGGCGTGGATCCATTCGGCCTGCTCGGCGTAGACTTCTTCTTTGGATTTGGGGACGGCACCGTTGCGGGCGGCGTTGATGGGGGCGGCCCAGGCGAGTCGATCCGGGGAGGGGAGACGGCGGGAGAGGGTCAGTTTCGTTTGCGCCATGGCGAGGGGGAGATCGGCGCGATGCTGGATGTTGCGGCGGGCTTCGAGGGCGATGGTGGCGAGGCCGGCGGCGTATTTGGGGCGGGTGAGGGATGGGTCTTTGGCGCGGCTGTAGTCCATGTAGTGGAGGTCGCCGCTGGTGCCCTGGGAGACGATGCCGACCGCGCCGGGACCGAGGTCTTTTTCCAGCAGGCGGGCAAGCTCGCCGAAGTAGTCGGCGGAGAAGCCGCCGGAAGCCCCGAAGTAGTGCATGGAGTAGTTTGCGAAGAGGGCGATGGGTTTGCCGGTGTCGGCGTGGACGAGGCTGAGGAGGGAGATCTGGGGGTCGGTGGGGCCGGAGGGGCCGGTGACGTCGGGGCTTTCGTAGCCGGGATGCATCATGGCGCGGACGCTGGGCTGGCCGAAGGGATCGGTGAGTTTTTTATCCGGGCGGCGGATCCAGCGGCGGCAGTGGGTGAAGGCGTGGGCATCCACTTGCGCCCAGCCTGCTTTGGCAGGAGCGAGCGCGGCGTGGGCTTTGACGATGGCGGCGGCGACCTGGGGGATCATTTGCGCGGTGTAGGCCTCGTCTTTGCGGGTGCCGAGGCACATGGGCATGGTGCTGGGCGCCGAGTGGGTGTGGGTGGCGGAGATGAGGATGCGGTCCGCGGGCAGCGCGATTTGCTGGGTGACGAGGGCTTTGATGGCGTCACAGACATCGGTGGGCAGCATGCAGGAATCGACGACACAGAGGGCGACGGATTCGGGGCCGGAATTCAGGACGAGGGCGCGGGCGTGGAGGGGGTCGTCGACGCGGTCGGCCATGGCCTGGAGGAAGCCGCCGTTGCGGATGGCGGGGAGTTTGAGGGGGGAGATGTCGGTGGTGGCGGCACCGGCTTGGAGGGGATCGGCGGCCAAACCCGGGAGTTGAAGAGCGAGATGCGAAAAGAGGAGGAGAAGGAGCGAGGCGTTCCGGAGCATGGGAGTCAAACGGACGCAGGCTGTGCGGGATTGCGGGCGTAGGTCGAAGAGGATGCCAGGCGGAGAGAAAAGTGTGAACGTCGCGCCTGTTTGGGGCGTTATTACAATTCTAGATTATTATCTTTTGTCAGAGATTCCATCCCTAGCTTCAACGAAACCCCTTTATCGTGCCCGACCGAAAATCCATTTACGTAGCTGAAGATCACGAGGCGATTCGGGAATTATTGTGTCAGCACCCGTGGGTGACGGAGACGTTTGAACTGGCGGGCCAGTCAGGGTTTGGGTCGGTGACGGCGAGGGAGTGCATGGAGGCGAGGCCTGACTTGCTGCTGCTGGATCTCAAGCTAGCGGATTCGAACGGTTTTGAGGTGATGGGCATTTTGGGTGAGGCAGGCGTGACGACCCGGGTGCTGGTCTTCAGCAGTTCGTCGGATGTGGTGACGATCCGGCGGGTGCTGGCGCTGGGAGGGCGGGGGTTTGTGGAGAAGACGGCGCCTTTCAAAACGCTGCAGCGGGCGATGACAGCGGTGGCGGAGGGGAATCTGTTTTTGACGGACAGTGCGTTTAATAGCCTGCAGGCGGGGCCGGGGGGGAGTGTGGCGGAGGTGGCGGGCAAACCCGAGGAGGGGCTGACTGAGAGGGAGATTCAAGTTTTGAAACGGGTGGCGCATGGTTCCTCGAACAAAGAGGTGGCGGAGGCGCTGCGCATCAGTGTGCGGACCGTAGAGAACCATCGGTATTCGCTGATGAAGAAGCTCGGGGCACGCAATGCTGCTGATCTGGCACGGGGGGCATTCGAGCGGGGGCTGATACGGTCTTGAGGCGGAAGGGGAAAGGTTCAGCGGGAGCTGGACTGGAGGTGACGGCCAACGACTTGGAGGAGATCGGTGATCCGGAAGGGCTTGATGAGGTAGTCGGCGGCGCCGAGCTCCAGGCCTTTTCGGATGTCATCCGTTGCGATCAGGGCGGAGAGCAGGACGACGGGGGTATGATCGAGTTCGGGGTTTTGCCGGATGTCACGAAGCATGTCGAGGCCGTTGCATTCGGGCATCATCACGTCACTGATGATGAGAGCGGGTCGGAACTGGCAGGCCAGCCGCAGACCATCGCTGCCGTTGGCGGCGGCCATGGCGGTGTAGCCGTTCATTTCCAGGATGGCGACGATCTGCTCCCGAATGACGTTGTTGTCCTCGACGATGAGAACAGTCCGGGAGAGATCGGGTGGAGGCATCAGGAAGGGATGGTGATGGTGAAACAGGTGCCTTGACCGGCAGAAGAGCGTAAGGTGATGGTTCCGCAATGGGCTTCGACGCAACGTTTGACGACCATTAGGCCAAGGCCTGTGCCGGGTGTTGTGCCGACATTGCCACCGCGGAAGAACAGAGAGTAAATGCGGTCCTGATCCGCCTTGCTAATGCCGATGCCGGAGTCTTCGACCTCTAACACGACGGCTCCGGAGACCTGGCTGGCGCGGAGCATGACCGGGGCGTCGTCTGCGGAGTATTTGCAGGCATTGGAGAGCAGGTTCAGGAGCATGTAGCGGAGCAACTGAGGGTCCAGGCGAGCCTGAAGGCCGGGCGGGTTGCAGGTGATGACGAAGCGCTTGCGCTGGGCGTCGTTGAAGTAGGGGTCGGAGGCGAGCATGGCTATTTGATCAGCCAAGTTGACGGGGACGGCAGCGCAGTTGAGTTGACCCTGATTGACGCGGTCGAGCAAGAGGAGGTCGTCCACGATGGAGGAGAGGCGGCGAGCGGAGTCGTTGGCGGAGGCGAGGCCTTTTTCGAGAGCTGTGGCGTCGATTCTGGTGCTGTAGGAGGCTAGGAATTCGAGGGTCAGAGTGAGGGCGGCGAGGGGGGTGCGCAGTTCATGACTGGCCATGGAAACGAACTGGGAGCGCATTTCGCTGAGTTCTTTCTCGCGGGCGAGGTTGGCGAGGAGCTGCTGATGGACCTGACGGCGGTCGGAGATATCAGCGGCAGTGCCGAGCATGCGGACGGGTTGTCCGGCATCATTGAAGAGGGCTTTGCCGCGGACAAGGAGCCAGCGGTAGGTGCCGTCGGCGGTCCGCATGCGATGTTCGGCGTCATACTGGACAGTTTTGAGGATGCAGTGGGGATCATCGGTTTGAGCGGCATCTTTGACATCGTCCGGATGCATGAGGGCGCTGAGTTCCGCCCAGGTGGTGGTGAGCTGGTCATCGGACAGGCCGAGCAAGGCTTTCCAGCCTTGGGACAGGTGGACGGCACCGGTGGTCAAGTCGGCATCCCAAACGCCATCGCGGATGCTTTCGACGGCGACCTGCCAGCGGGCTTCGCTGGCGTTGAGGGCCTCAGCCGCTCCGACTTTTTCGGTGGCATCGCGGCAGATGCAGACGAGACCGCCATTGGGCAGGAGGGTGAGGGAAAGTTCCTCTGGAAAGGTGGAGCCGTCGAGGCGCTTGGCTGTTGCTGAGCCGGTCCAGGAACCGTTGGCGGTGAGGGCGGCAAAGACTTTCTCCTCAATGCGGGCGACCTCGTCCGGATGGTAGATTTCCCGCCAGGTTTTGCCCAAAAGGTCTTCCGCGGACTCGTAGCCGAACATTTTGACGTGTGCCTGATTGAGATAGGTGTATTCGCCGAGTTCGTTAAGGAGGGCGATGCCATCAGCGGTGCATTCTTGAGCGAGGATGAGGTTGCGATTCTGCAATTCGACGAGCTTGCGGTCGGTGATATCGGTGAGGGTGCCGATGATGCCGTCCGGCTGGCCCTCTTGGTCGAGCGCAAGGCGCGCGTGGCACTCGAGCCAGCGGAAGCCTCCACGCCGGGTGAGGTAGCGGACTTCATGGCGGCAGTCCTCTTTGCTGCGTTCGATCAGAGGTTGGAAGAGGTCCATGACGCGATCCTGATCCTCTGGGTATAAAAACTTGGTGAGCATTTGACCGGTGCTTTGGGCAACGCTGTAGCCGGTGATGTCAGTCCAAGCGCGGCTGAGATAGAGCCAACGACCTTCGGTGTCTGTCTTGAACACAACGCACTTCAGTTCTTCAACGACTGTCTCATAGACGTTGTCTTTATCGACGACAAAGGGACGGAGTTTGCGTGGGCGTCCTGGACGTCCTGGGCGTCGAGGCTGAAGGGAGGTGGGAGGGAATGGCATCAGAAGCGGGTGATTTTCACAATATATTTACGATAATTACAGCCGTCTCTCAGATGTAAAATTTCCCAAAGACTACTTGGGTCCATCTGAGTAGTTTCACTCGGGTGGTAAGTGAAACGATGAAGGGTCCACGGGCAGGTAGGACGGGGCAAAGGGCCCGGATGCTAGAGAGGGATGAAGTCGGATTCTTGGAAGGCGGCGACTTCGGGGAGCCAGTGGGTTTGGACAAAGGTGACGTGGTCGGGGTGGGTGGTGTAGGTGTCGTAGTCGGCCTGGGTGGCGAACTTCATGGTGATGCCATGGGTGTGGTCGAGCTTGGGGCTGACCTGGCGGCGGATGGCGAAGTCGCGGACGCCGGGGAGATGGGCGAGGGTGGCGGCAGCGGCGAGGAAGGCGGCTGCTTCGGGGGAGTTGGCGGGGTGCTTGAGGCGGAAGGTGACGGTGTGCTCGATCATGGGATGGGGGAGGCGTTATCTGGCGGCGGGCCAGAGTTGTTTCCAGGTTTGGACGGTTTCTTCGACGAGGACTTGGCCGCCTTCGGGGCCGATCTGGCTGCTTTGGATGACGGCGCCGTAGCCGCCGTGTTTGACGGCTCGTTCGGTGGGGAGGTAGGTGCCGGGGCCGGCGAGTTGGATGATGAAGGTTTGGGTGCCGGGGCTGCGGGCTTTCATTTGGATGCCGAAATCGGTGTAGAGTTCGAAGTCATTGGTGGCGATGGCGCAGTCGCCGAGGCGGACGGCGTGGAGTTCCATGGGGTAGGGTTTTTTAGTGCCGGCTTTTTGGGCGTCGAAGCGATCGACGACTTTTTGGTTCCAGAGGAAGTTCCAGTGCTGGGCGGGGATGTCTTTGAAGTGGGCGGCTTCGGTCATGGCTTCGGAGCGCTCGAGGATGGTGACTTTCCGGTAGGGCAGGTCGATGGTTTTGACATGGTGGTGGAGGGGGACGTCGGAGCGGATGTCATGGCGTGCGCCTTCGAGGGCGTCGTCCCAGGCTGTGACGATGCGTTGGGCGATGGCATCGAGGCGGGAGACATCGCCGCGCAGTTTGCGCATGCGCTGGCGGATGGAGCGCTGGCCATCGAGGGCGACGGGCTTGTCTGGGGTGATGTCGATGGTGGCGGCGCCGAGATGGAGGGTGGCGGCGTTTAGTTGGGAGGGAGGGGCGAGGACGGAGAGCAGCGCCAGAGTGAGGAGAACAGAGCGAAGCATGGGGAGGTAACGAAGCGGGCGTGGGGTGTTTTGCGCCGGGGGCTTGCGGAGAAAAAAGATCGCGGGCGGGGATTTTTTGAAACATGATGCGGGGATGAGTGAACAGGGTCGTCCGATCAAGTTGCTGCCGATCATTCTTTTCAACGCGGCTTACATGCTGGCGGCGGTGGCGGCGTCGATGGCGCGGGGGAACAAGGAGTTCATTTTTTACATTGTGGTGATGCTGGTCCTGATCGGGGTGATGACGGTGGTGCATCGGCGGGTGGGTTTGACGATGCCGTTGCTGTGGGCGTTTTCGGTTTGGGGGTTTCTGCACATGGCGGGGGGATTGTGTCCGCTGCCGGAGGGTTGGCCTTACAACGGGGATCAGGCGGTTTTGTACAGTTGGTGGCTGATCCCGAATCTTTTGAAGTATGATCAGATTGTGCACGCGTTCGGGTTTGGGGTGACGACGTGGTTGTGCTGGCATGGAGCGCGGCAGATGTTTCGGGAGGAGGATGGCGGGCGGCTGAAGCCAGGGCTGGGGGTGCTGATTTTGTGCGCGGCAGCGGGGATGGGATTTGGGGCGCTGAACGAGGTGGTGGAGTTCATTGCGGTGCTGACGATTCCGAACACGAATGTGGGGGGTTATGAGAACACGGGGTGGGATCTGGTGGCGAATCTGACGGGGACGGTGATTGCGGTGCTGAGCATTCGATTGGGAAATGGGAGGGGTTGATTGGGCTGGCGAAGCGTGGCAAGAGGAGGGAGACGAGATGACTTTTGAAACTGCACGCGCCCATTGCCTTGCCCTGCCCCAGGTGGAGGAGACGGTGCCGTTTGGACCTGAGGCGCTGGTTTACAAGGTGGCGGGTAAGATGTTTGCGCTGCTGATTCCGGATGAGGTGCCGGTGCGGATGAATTTGAAGTGTGATCCGGAGTGGGCGTTGGAGTTGAGGGATCGATATGAGTCCATTTTGCCGGGCTATCACATGAGCAAGAAGCATTGGAACACGTTGATGCTGGACGGCACGTTGCCTTCGAAGCTGGTGCGGGAGCTGATCGAGCACTCGTTTGATTTGGTGGTGGCGAGTTTGCCGAAGAAGGTGCGGGCGGAGTATCAAAGGAGTTGAGTCATTATGAGGATCTCGGAATGGTTTTATTCGATCCAAGGCGAGGGCTCGCTGGTGGGAGTGCCGTCGGTGTTTGTGCGGACGTCGGGCTGCAATTTGCGATGCGGATGGTGTGACACGCCGTATGCGTCGTGGAAGCCGGAGGGGAGCGAGCGGAGTGTGGAGGAGATCTTGGCGGAGGTGCGGAGGCATCCGGCGCGGCATGTGGTGCTGACGGGTGGGGAGCCGATGATTGTGAAGGAGCTGCCGGAATTGGCAAGGCGACTGCGGGAGGCGGGGTATCACCTCACGATTGAGACGGCGGGGACGATGATGCCGGAGGGGATCGCGTGTGATTTGGCGTCGATCAGTCCGAAGCTTTCGAACTCAACGCCGAGTTTGGAGCGCTCTGGTGAAGGGTGGGTAAAGCGGCATGAGGAGACGCGACTGCAACCGGCGGTGCTGCGGGCGTGGGCGGAGCAGTATGAGGTGCAGTGGAAGTTTGTGATTTCGAACGCGGAGGATTTGACGGAGGCGCGTGAGGTGATGGAGCGGGTTGGGGTGCCGATTGAGCCGAGCCGGGTGCTGCTGATGCCGGAGGGGACGAGTGTGGAGGCGATGCAGGGGCGATATCCGCTTCTCATCGAGGCGTGCAAGGCGTTCGGCTATCGGTTGTCGCCGAGGTTGCACCTTGATTTGTTTGGGAACAGGCGCGGGACTTGAGGTCACTCGAAGACCTTGATGGCGACGAGCTGTTGGCCGTCGCGGGCGAAGAGTAGGCCATCTGAGAAGGCGAGATGGGAGCGATGACCGGAGCGGAAGATTTGGATTTGATGAAGAGGGTCGAAGGTTTTGGCGGTGGTGGGGAGGATCCAGAGTTCGCCTTGCTCGGTGACGGCGAGGAGGTGGGAGCCGACGCGGATGAGGGTGCCTCCGGGGATGGCGGGGGATTGCCAGATTTTGTCCTGAGTGGTGAGGTCGATGGAGCGGAGGGTTTGGCCGCGTTCCTGGCGTCCATCGAAACCTAAGATGATGTCGCCCTCGATGACGGGCGTGCCGTAGTGGCAGTCGAGGAGGCCTTCTTTGTTCCAGAGGGGTTTGAGGGAGGGGAGTTGCAACACGTGGAGGCCGACGTCGTAGCCAGCGGAGAGCAGGACGCGATTGCCGCTGAGGAGGACGGGTTGGGAGGCGTTCACGCTGGCTTCCATGTCGGCGCGGAGGCGGCGCTGGGCGATGACCTTGCCGGTGGTCGATTCGAGCAGCCAGAGTTCGTTGCGGAGCCAACAGAGAAGCTGGTCGGAACCATAGGCCATGGGGGAGGCGTAGCCGGCTTCGTCGGCGACGCTTTGCCAGAGGGGTTGACCGGTGGCAACATCGAAGGCGACGACACCGGCGGGTTTGCCATCGCGCGAGCCGCCGGGGGTGATGATGACGCGGCCGCTGTGCACCAAGGGGGAGCAGGCGCGGCCGAAGAAGCCCTGGGGTGACTCGTAGTCTTTGACGGTGTCGACTTGCCAGAGGGCCTTGCCGGTTTCGAGGTCGAGTGCGTCGAGCATGCCGTCGGCGCCGTGAACGAAGATACGGCCTTCGGCGATGGCGGGCACGCCGCGGGGGCCGTTGTCGAAGCCGAAGCTGTCGACGTAGTCGGTTGGGCGTTTGAAGGACCAGAGGAGGATGCCGGTGGTGGCGTCGATGGCTTCGACGACAAGATCATCACCGAGGCGGTGGGTGATGATGACCTTGCCGGTGGCGACTACTGGGCCGGCGAATCCGGTGCCGAGGTCGCGGTCCCAGACGGGCTGGGGGGCGATGAGTTTTTGATTGACGGGTGCTTGGATGACGCCGTCGCGGGTGGGGCCGAGGAGTTGGGGCCAATCGGCGGCGTGGAGGACGGTGGTGGTGAGCCAGAGAGTGAGAAGGAGTCTGCGTGTCATGCGAGGCCGAGCCATTGCTTGAGGAGTTTGAAATCGCGATCCTGGGCGGCCTTGAACTCTTTCAGGATGGCCGCGTCTTTGGGATCGCCTTCAAGGTACTCAACGTGCAGGGAGACGGGGCCGCTGTAGTTTTCTTTGACCAGCATTTTGGCGAAGGCTTCGTCGACCATGCCTTGACCGAGGGGGCAGGTGGCGGTTTTTTTGTTCTTCCAGGCAAAGTCTTTGAAGTAAACAGCGCCTCGATGGGACTTCACCAGGGCGGCTTCCAGAGGCCAGCTCAGGCCGCCCTCGGCGGTGGCGTGGAGGATGTCGAAGGCGAAGGCGAACTGCTCCGGTTTGTATTCGCGCATGATGGAGTAGATGTCCCAGACGGGGGCGCCGAAGTAGGTTTTGCCGGAGTGATTTTGGAACAGGGGTTGGATGCCGATTTCGTCGCAGAGCTGGACGAGATCCTTGATTTTGGGGCGCACGGCCTGGAGCTGATCCCAGATGGGCAGGTCGAGGTCGTATTTGTAATAGAGCATGCGGAAGCGCTTCACACCGAGGCTGGCGGCGGTGCGGAGGACGGCCTCGGTGCGCTGCTCGGAACTGACTTCGTTGATGCCCGAGGTCATGATGGTGAGGTTGAGGTTTCGTTTTTTGAGTTCGCCAACGAACTTAGGGAGTTCGTCTTCGATGCGTTCCGGTTCGATGTGGCCCTTGGGGCGGATGGGGGCCTCGATGCCATCGACGCCGAGTTCGGCGGCGATGTCGGCGATTTGGTCGAAGGGCAAGCCTTGGAGGTGTTTGGTGAAGAAGCAGAGTTCGTTGCGTGTGCCCTTGCCGGCGGCGGTGGTAAGAGAGGGAACGGAGGTGGCGAGCGACCCGGCGAGGGCGGCTCCGGATTGGAGGAAGTGACGGCGGTTCATGGCGGAGAGGAGTGGAACGTCAGGTTAGGGTGGAAGTGTGCGGGAAATCAATGGGTCAAATGCGGTACACGGTTTTGGAGGTAGCCATCACGGTGCGGCGAGGTTGCATTGATCGAAGTCCCGGCAGCAGAGTTGCTAAGTCACGGTGAGCGTGCTGTTTCCTTTCGGCAGTTTGAGGCAGACAAAGGTTTTATCTGCCTCCCGACACCAGGTTCCTGGTTTCAACTGCAAACAGGAGTCCACTTTTTGCGGTGGTTGATCCCTGAATTGAGGCGCTCCCTCGCTGAAAGGCAGTTCAAGCGTGAACTCGTCACAGGCAAAAGGCGCTTTGAGCGAGACGGTGCGTCCCTGTCCATTCCACTCGATGCGCGTGAGTTCCTTCGCTGCCCAGTAGCGGGCGATTTCGCTTAACTTCATCCAATGCAGATGATTGAAGTTAGCGTGAAGCCGTTTCACGACCTCACGAAAGATCTCGAAGCCGATCTCAAGACCATTCCAATAGATGCCGGTCCAATGACAGACGATGATGGCGGGCTCGCTGCGTTTGATGACTTCCACCATGCGACCACGTTGACCGTCCTCAGTGATGAAGGCATCCGC
Organism: Verrucomicrobiaceae bacterium; assembly: GCA_947440575.1. Lineage (GTDB taxonomy): Bacteria > Verrucomicrobiota > Verrucomicrobiia > Verrucomicrobiales > Verrucomicrobiaceae > JAGRPD01. The sequence goes on along the minus strand of CANETF010000018.1, from coordinate 26,679 downwards.
TCCTTTCGGTGTCACGCAATCCCATCCGCCTGTCCAATCGCCAGTGCAGCCTAGAACGTGCACAACGCAGCGAGGGTCATCGCTGTCCAATCCCGAGACATTCTGCACGATGGGAGCCACGCTTTGCTCGCCGCTGGCATACAGATCGCGGAAATAGTGGGGTATCTCCGCCTGAAAGACACTGCGACAGGACTCAAACGTCGCCTGCGCAAGCTGGGGCCGCGCGTCACCGCCAAAGCCCCCTGGGGTCGTGAGACCCTCGCACGGTAGGCCAATATTTTTCAAGATGGTCAGCGCGTAGCTCATGTAATCGGCAATCTCATCCACACTGCGGCCTCCGCACCACTTCCAGTTTTCCATGTAGCGGGGGCTGATTTCGTTGTAGGGATGCCCGGTCTTCGTGTCGATGACCCGCGTGTGCGTGACCATCTCAGGGTGGATATCCCAATTCGGCATCATGCGCTCGCGCACCAGCTTGATGCTCTCCTGCAACTCGCGCTGACTCCAGCCGGGGATTTCGCGGTCGAGTCGGCCGACACAGGCGGGATAGGGCACAATGCTGTACTTGCCTTTCACACCGTTCTCATCCGCCCAGTCGGCGAACTTTCGGACGAAGCTGTCCGGGATCTCGTCCGGCCAGCTTTTCCATGGGTAGTGGTCATACTTGCCAGGGTTCGCCACTGCGAACTGCGGGATGGCAAACTTATTTAAATTCACCAGACAGGTGGAGTCATCAATGATGATGCTCACCGGCACTCGGTTGCGCGGATTGAGCACCCTCACCTGAGCGTCCTGCCGAGGGCGATCTCCCGGCACTTGTCCCAACAAAGGTGCGGTGAAGGCGAGCGCAGAGGCTTCGAGGAAACGGCGGCGTGTCGGGTTCATGATGAGGGTGTGGAGTGAGTTGTTAAGCTTTACGCCCGAGGATGCGGTCGAGCGAATCGGAGGTCTGCCAGATCAGCGCCTCTGGATAATGCGTGTAGGGGTGGAAGTACTCAAAGGTCAGGAAGCCTTTGTATCCGACATCTGCCAGCGCGTCCGTCACAGCAGGCCAGTTCGTGGTTCCATCGAGCAGAGGCCGAAAGGTTTCCAGAGAGAAGTCGGTGCCTTTTTTGGTGAACTCCTTCAGGTGCACATTTTTGGTGCGGCCTCCGAGTATCTTAGCCCAGTGCTCGGGAAACTGGAACATGGAGATATTGCCCGTATCAAAATGCACCCGGACATGCTCGCTGGCAAAGCTGTCAACAAAGGCATTCATCTCCATCGGTGTCATGAGATACCCATTGAAGAAGATGTTTTCGATGTTGAGGCAGACCTTCAATTTTTCCGCCTGTTTTGCGAGCAGGCCCACGGCCTCACGGGCTCGCTGATCGCAGACATCGTTTGCCACTGGCTCGTGATCATCCCGCCACGGAATGTGCACCGCACCAGGCACGACGAGCACATTTTCGACCCCGAGATCATGCGCGCATTGAGCGATCTTTCCAGCAAGCTCAAGACCCTGTGCCCGCTTGGCTGGATCATTGCTCGTCAGCGGATAGGGCCAGAAGAGAAATGAACACAAGCCGCTGATCTGGATGCCGATTTCATCCGCTATTTTCCGGATCGCCTTATAGTCCTGAGTGCCATGCTTGGGAGATAGGTCATTGTCGAGATCGTAGTTCAGCTCAATGCCATCAAAGCCGGCGTCTTTGGCAAGTTGCAGGCACTCACGCAGAGTCATGCGTTCAGGATAGGGAAACGCCCAGAGGTTGATCGACTTGAGCATGTCATACCGCTTCACGGCACCCCGACGCGGATCGGGTGGGCTTGTCTGCGCGCGAGCAGCAGGCTCAAAGGCGACTGAGGACAAACCAAGAGTGGCGATCGTGGCCTTCATGGCGTCACGCCGGGAGATGGCACTGGCTTCGGTATGAGGGTGGAGCGGATTCATGATGGATTCAGTTACGCACCGCTTTGAAACGCAGTTCAATTGCTCATCATGTCGGATCGAGCCGCAAAAATAGCCTTTTTTGGACTAGGCGGCCTCCAAAAAAGCCTCACCATGACCCACTTCTCAGCCGATGGCTCGGACGGAGTGAAAGGAGGGAATAAATCGGATGCGTTATGGGCAGGCGGGGTCTTTAATCAGCGGGATGTCTATTGGCCAAGCAAAACTCCCTTCAGGTGAGGAACTGCCTGCGCGGGTGCTGAAGCGAATCGGAGCGCTGGGGCATCATTTGGCGCAGTGGGCGGAGGTGCTGGAGACGCTGCGGGGACGGTTGGAGAAGGGTCGGCTGCCGGAGGCTTGGCGAGAACATGTGCGGGCCGGATTGCCGAGTGGTGGCGGGGTTTTGGAGAAGTTGGCGGTCAGTGTGCGGGTGCCGGAGGAGGATGCGGCGGGTTGGGTGGTCGAGCCGAGGCGAGAAGATGCAACGCCAGCTTTGACGGCAGGAGCGCGGGCGTTGTTGCATTTGCCGGCGTTGAGGAAGACGTGGGCGGGGTGGCTACGGGAGAGTGTGTTCGAGGACTTGAAGTTGAGGCTGGGGCGGGCGTGGGTGGTGGATCCTGCGCTGTTGCCGGCGCATGGTGCGCTGCCGGGATTGGGCATTGCGCGATGGGGGGATTTTGATCGGTTGGCGGAAACGGGGAGATCGTTCCGGGTTTTGACCAAGACCGGGGAGATCTGGACGGTCGATGTGGAGTCGAGCGGGGTGGATTGGAAGAGTGCTGCGGACCGCTTAGCGGGTTGTGCGGTGGGGGAAGCGGTGATTGAGGAGTTGGGAGTGCATGATGGATCGATTTGGCGAGCGTTTTTTGGGGTGAGTGAGGGGCGGTGGGAGATGAAAGCGTTGGAAAGGCAAGCACGATGAAGGCCCTCCGAGGAGGGCCTTCCGGGGTGACGGATTAAGCGGGCATGGGGGTTGGAAGAGGCGGTGGGGTTGAGGATTCGGGTTCAGGATGGGGTTCCTTTTTCCAAGAGGACATGACGAGGGTCCAGTCGACGCCAGCGGTGAGGTACATGATCAGGCCGAGGGTGACGATTCCACCGACGGTGAGGGTCAGGCCGGTGAGCCCCTTCAGGAAGAAGCTGTAGCTGAAGAGAATGAGATAGAACAGCTGCGTGGGCAGGGCGATCTTGAACAGAGCTCCATTCGCGACAAGGCGCAGGTAGCCGCAGACCAGCAACACGGACGCGGTGGCCGAGATGATGAAGGAGAGGTGCACATTGACGACGTCGACCATGTAGGCGAACAGCAGGGGGAAGGCAAAGAAGCCAGCGGCGAGCAGCAAGTAATTCATGGGGTGGAGTTCGACCCCGTTCATGAGACTGGTGATGACGAGCACGAGAAAAAAGACTGCCAAGGAGAGCGGCGCCCAAAAGGCGATCTGCATGGCGACGGGACCGGGGTTTAAGACTTTGGGCATGCTCATGCCGATACTGCGTGCGGAAATGACGTCGGGATATTGCCAGACGATGGTCCAGCGGTTGTCCCCCGTTTCGGCGATGGCTTGACTGGGCGAGCCGGTGTCATTGGGAAAATCAATCTCTGAAAAGTTCGTGTGCATGACGAGTTCAAAGTTTTGGATGCGGCTGGCGTCTGGGAAGACGTATCGCCAATCGTTCATTCCCCGGGCTTGATAACCGGTGACCAACCGGACGGTTTTGCCGGGGGCGACTTCGACTGAAGCGGTCATCAAGCCGGACTTGGGAACTGGAGCTGCTGTGGCAGTTGCTGTGCCGCCTGTGACTTCGAACTGAAAGCCTTCCAGGCGGATCGTGTCACCCGGCAGTGGTAGTTCGATTTTGAAGTGCTGGGTGACTTGGGTGGGGTTGGCAAAGGCATACTCGCCGCTGAACTTGATATCGTAAGTCCGATGCCATTGAAGACCGCGTTTGCGGGGGTCGTAGGCCAGTTCGGCGGTGACTTTGGAGCTCGCGGGCAAGAGGGAAACAGCACCTGAGGCATCACTGTAGAAAGCTCGGGGATGGGGTTGCTGGAGGCTGGGACCCCAGAGGCCGTTGACTTCGCCGCTGGTGCGGAGGCTGTAGGTGTCGGTGCGGAAGCCGAGGGTGACTCCCAAGATCCACCAAGCGGCAGTAGTGAGAACAAAGATGATGAAGATGGCGATGAGTCGAATGGGTTTCATAGTTATTGATGAGTTAGGTTTGATGCGGGGTTGGTTAGCGGACATTGAGATTCGGATGGCGATAGGTGATGCGGGTTTGTGTCACGTCATCGCGGCAGAGGCGGCGGCTGAGTTGAAGGACATGACTTTTCGGCGCGGGCGAGGCTTGCGGCTCGAGATTGCCTGTGGCGGTCAATTGCAGGCCTTCGGGGAGCTCGATCGTCCAATCGAGTCGGCGAATGAGCAAGGAGGTGCGAGGTAGGACCAGATCGATTTCGCCTTCTGCATCATGAAGGGCGGCGCCTCGAAGAAAGTAGGTAAAGGTCACCTCGGTGCTGTGGGTTTGGTCGCCGTTGGTGGGAGGTGCGGGCAAGGTTAGGTGAACGCCTGCGGAGGTGCTATGGGAGGAAATGGGTTTACCTAAGGCGGCACAGCGGAGGATTTCGGCTCCATCAGGAAGGATCAAAGGAAGCGTGGTAGCGGTGCTTTGTTCCAAGCGGACACTGACGCTGGTGAGTTGGGCGCCGTCCTGCGCCATTTGGGTTTGGAACAGAGCCTCCGTGACGATGGCGCTGTTTTGGGCGAGACCCTGGGAGAGGGTTTCGTTGCGTTCGACCAGGTCGAGTCGCCAAGGAGATTTGTCCGGCTTAAGACTGACGACACCGGCTTGATCATGCCGGGTACTGGTCCCGTCGGCTTGGGTGAGTTGCACAGCATATTCGGGAGGAGGAGCATCCCATTCCAGAGAGTTGAGCGCTGACTGCATTGGCAGATGAATTTCAAATGCTCCATCCGCTGTGGGCGCCAGGTTCAGGCCCAACTCTGCGCGCCCCGGCTTTTCTAGGATGAGCAAAACTTGGTCATCCAGGCGCGCCAATCGAGTCGAGGGTAGCACGGCGTCCTGTGCGGCAGCGTGAAAGCGACCGAGCGGTAGTGAGGTCCAGCCGCTGCTGAGGTTTTCAGCGGTAAATGTCGCGATCAATTGCGGCGTGTTTTTCTCAAACTTCAGCTGATATCGCACCTGGGTAAGGCAGGCGGGCACGACGGGACCGGGAAGTGGTGCCGGGACTTTTTGAGCGATGGCGGCCTGGTCGGTGAGCCGTTTGAGTTCGCCATAGGTGATGAAGACCTGGCTGTCTTCCAGTTTGGGCACCCAGACGGGTTCGGACTCGCTTTTCAGCGGGGCGATTGCGGTGAAGATCAGGACACCGATCAGAAGATCGATCCGGTTTCGGAGGGAGGTGGGTTTCAACATCACCCCGAGTTTTCCTCAGGCTTGTGAGAGGAAAATGAAGGCCGGATGAAACTTGCGTGAAGATTGTGTTACTCCGCAGGTGACATTTTTTGGCGTGAGGTGACCTCTCGGAATCGGGCCTCGTATTGCTTGTGGTTGGTTCCCATGAGACGGTCCCAGATATTCAAGTAGAGCCCATAGTTGCCTTTGAGCGTCTCATGATGCATGACGTGATTGGTGGGCGTATTGATGATCTTTCCCAGCCAGGAGTCCATCAACCAGCGCGGCGAGTATTCGTAGCCGGTGTGCCCGGCCACGTTGTAAACGATCTGCCAAAGCATGAACAATCCGAAGGCATAAAGGTGCATGGGGATAACGAACATTACCATTGGAAAGATGGCGGCCTGGGCGAGGGCTTCGAGCGGCGAAAACGCGTAAGAGGCCCATGGTGTGGGGTTCTTTGACAGGTGATGCGTTTGATGGAAAAGGCGGAAAAGACGAGGATGATGCATGGCACGATGCGACCAGTAGAACCAAGTGTCATGCAGCAGGATGGCGAGGACAATGCTGGTCCAAAACCATGCCATGCTGTGAGCGTCGATTTTTCGGTACATCTGAGTCCAACCAAGACGAGCAGCCATGATGGTGAGAGCGCCAACCACCGAGAAGACAACGATTGAAACCGCTGAGTCCCGCAATTCACGGCGGACTTGCGCTGGGTCGGGATACTTGCTGATGATTTTGCGATGAAACCACTTCGACTTGAATAGCCAGTAGGCCATGACCCAGGCGACGCCGGCGAACAGAGCATAGCGCAATGTCAGCCCGCTCATGCTTGAGAAGAAGTGGTCAAAGAAGCGATTCATCGAACGCGGTGAGGATGCGCGTAAAGGTTTAGGGTGTCACCTCGGACAAAACCTGCGAGGGTTTGGCCGGAGCGATTGGCAAATTCAACCGCAAGGCTTGAGGGTGCTGAAATGGCGGCAACGAGAGGGATTCCTGCAGCAAGAGCTTTTTGCATCATCTCGAAAGAGACACGACCGCTGAGCAGAAGGACATGCTGGTCCAGGGGCAGCCTATTCTGCATGAGAGCCCAGCCGAGAACTTTGTCCAACGCATTGTGTCGTCCAACGTCTTCACGGGAAATGATGAGGTTTCCCTCAAGGTCAAAAATGGCACAGGCGTGTAACCCGCCCGTGGACTGAAAGGTGGCCTGTGCGGAGTGCAGTTGGTTGGGCAGTCTAGCAATGAACGCTGCGTCGACCTGCCAGTCGGCGGTGACACTGGGGAATTGCTGGAACACGCTATCGAGGCTGGTCTTGCCACAGAGACCACAGCTAGAAGCACTGAAGACATGTCGAGTCAGAGAATCCCAATTCACGACGGCACCGCCCAGAAGGACATCGACGATATTGCCTTTGCTGTCGGCGGTGACGGGGCATTGTGAGACTTCGAGCAGGTCACGTGGATGCTTGACGACACCTTCACTGACCAGGAACCCGGCTGCGAGTTCCTCATCGTGGCCCGGAGTGCGCATGACCACGGCGACCGAGCGGCCTTCGACTCGAATTTCGAGGGGCTCTTCGCAAGCGACGACATCCTGACGCGTCTCCCAAGTGCCTGCCGAAAAACGCCGGATCTGGACAGGACGACTGGGCTGGCGCTCTGGAATGGCGGCATCCATGCTCATATTTCGGCAAAGCGTCGCGGTTCGGCGATGAGGGTTACCATTTTATCGAAGACGTCCTGGCCGCGCAGGATTTCAATTTCCACCCTTAGAAAACAGAAAGGGATATCTGGAACCGGCATCGGAGGAAGGCGCACAAAATCTTTTTCGGTGGTGATGATAAAGTGGGTGTCACGCCGGACGCAGCGCTCCACGAACTGGTGGATTTCACGCTCATTGAAGCGGTGGTGGTCGGTGAAGCGCTGATAGACGTCGACTTTGGCACCAAGCTTTTTGAGGGCGTTCTCAAAGCTTTGCGGGACGGCGATCCCTGACACGGCGCCGACATATTTGCCCTTTAAGGCAGCAAGCGGGATGATTTCACCGGTGTGAATGTTTTGCAGATGTACGGGCCGGTGGCGACACTCGATGATGTCTGCCACCTGGTTGTATTTGCGAAGCTCGGCGATCATGTCTTCGTTGTTGCCCTCGGATTTGGTGAGGAAGATGTAGCTGGCACGCTTCAAATTCTCCGGTGGTTCGCGCAGGGTGCCACGAGGCAGCATGTGGCCGGTGCCCCAAGGGGCAGTGCGATCCACCAGCACCACATCGTGGCGGTGCTTGAGACGGAGGTACTGAAGGCCATCGTCGAGAAGCAACACATCGGCGCCCAATTCTTTGATGGCGTAATTGCCACCGTTGACGCGATCACGGTCCACCACGACTGGGACCCCCGTGCAATTCATGGCGAGCATGAGCGGTTCGTCCCCTGCGACATAAGAGTCAGTGATGCGGACCCGTTCGAAGTCGGAAACGACGCGCGGCCTGGGTTTGCGGGGCTTGGGCATCAGGCCGAGCATCGCGCCCAGTCGCCAATGGAGCGGAATCTTGCGCTGACGTTTGCTCTTATAGCCCCGACTGAGAATGGCGACCCGGCGCCCTCGGTCCCGCAAGGCTTTGGCAAGCAGCTCAACGACTGGCGTCTTACCTGTGCCTCCGACGGTCAAGTTGCCAATGCTGATTACGGGAACGCCAAGATGATGATCGTGAATGTAGCGCTCACGAAAAAGGTAAAGCCGAAGGGCGACGGCCCTGCGATATATGCCGGACAAGCCTAGCAGCAAAAGACGCAGCACGTTCGCCCGCACTCCTTTGCGGTTGTTCATGATCACGTCGATGCCGAAGCTTTCGATGTCTTCCAGCAGGTCCTTCATGGTTACCGTGGACGCTTACCGCAGAAGTGAGGGAATCGAAATGGAAATTCACAGTGGAATGGAACCAAGCTGCCCTGAAGATACCAGCTTTCTCCCTGCTAGATTAGTAGAAAGAACTTGTGCCAAGCGATGCTTTTGGATTAGGGTCGCGGCGGCGAGGCCAGTGCATGATGTCCTCTACCTGAGATGGTTATGAGTTCCAGCCTTATCCTTCGCGCAGGAATGCTTGGCTTGGCAGTTATTGCCGTCATGGCGGGATGGCACGCGGTTAAAGTTACCAATGATGGTTTGAAATTAATTTTCTTCATTGTTATTGGGGCCGGTCTTGGGTTGTGGGCGGTCAAGGTGCTTTTGCCACGCCTGGGTGATGCTTTGGGAACGCTAGTGTATTCCTCTGGTGAGGAAATCGAGTCGGATGACCGGCAACGCGCTGCGGCCAAGGTAGCTCAAGGAGACTTTAAGGATGCTATCAGGGACTACGAAAGGTTGATTGAAAGCAGTCCCGAAGATCCCCTCCTGTTGTCGGAGATAGCCAGAATTCACAATCATTTTCTTCATGATCCAGAATCTGCGATCCGGGTGCTGGAATGCGGCCTGAAGGAACGGTCTTGGCCTGTTGACGCCGCTGTGTTTCTTCGGCTTCGAATGGTGGACATCCTATCGGACGATCTGCACGACGATGCGAAAGCTTGTCAGGTCCTGGAACAAATCATCCATGATTTCCCCGACACGCGTCACAGCGTGAAGGCCCGGCATCGAATCCATGAGATAAGCCCGTCGCGGAATCCTGGCGCGCGAAGCTCAATGAACCCTGGTGATGTGACATGATTGAATTTTGGTGGCGAAGATTGCCTCTTGGTTTGAGCTGCTTGGCTGCCATTCCTTGTATTCTGCTGGCCGATTCACAACCAGGAAGTCCCAGCGTTTGGCTGGGCTTGGCCTTGGTGGTGCTCGGGGCAGCGATCTCCCCGTTTGGGCGACGCATTCCGCGGATGCATTGGAGTTTACTGCTAGTCGGATGCCTTTTTGGCGGGCTTCACCAGCGTCGTATCGATGAGACTTTTGGTCATCCGCTGCTTGCGTGGTTGGAAGCACCCGAAGGGGCAAAAGGACGTCAGGTGGAGGTCTGGGCCGATGAGATTCGATCTGAAATCACCCCGACAGGCCGAGTTCGATCCCTGCTGCAAGTGAGAGAAATTCGCGAGGCCTATGGGGAACACAAAGTTTGGGGATCCGGCTATCGCGTCCGGGCGCAATTGCCAGAGGGACACCCGCCACTTCGCTCGGCACGCTGCCGTCTTGCAGGAGTGCTCAGAGCGCCGCCACCGGCTAAGAATTCGGGTGAATTTGATGCACGTACTTTTGCGGTGCGGGAGGGCGTTTTGGGGGATCTTGGGGTAACCCATGTGAGGCAAGTCGATTGGGATGGTTGGTCGTTGATTCGAATGCTTCGCGAGGGTGCAAACCAATGCCGATTCACGATCCAAAAACGTCTGGGGGTAGGCCTGGAAAAGGATCCGGAAGCACTTTCAGTGATTCGAGCGATGGTGCTCGGCTCTGATGAAGACACGGATCCACGAATTGAAGATGCTTTTCGTCGCAGTGGCACACTTCACGTGTTTGCGGTAAGTGGTCTGCATGTCGCTTTGATCTCGATTATCTTGCAAGCGTTGGTACGCCCATTCTGTTTGCGGCGGGTGCACTTGGTGGTGTTGGTGGCACCTTTAGTATTTGCGTATGCCTACGTCACCGGTTGGCGACCATCGGCGGCTCGCGCGGCGTTAATGGTGGCCGTAGTGCTCAGCAGCACTCTTGTCATGCGACGTGCAAACCTTCTGAACAACCTAGGCGGATCGGCGTTGGTTCTTCTTGCCGCTGATACACACCAGTTGTTTCAGGCTGGTTTTCAGTTGTCCTTTGGAGTGCTGTTCTCGATTGCATTGTTTGCCGCGCCTTTGATGGAGCGGTGTAAGCCTTGGACGGAAATGGATTCGTTCATACCCCCTGCGTTGGCCTCCGTTTGGCAACGGGGTGGGTCGATCATCAGACGGCACCTAGCGGGTTTGTTCACAGTCTCTGCGGCTGCATGGATTGGGAGTTTGCCCCTAATGTGGTTTCACTTTCATACCATCACACCCGCCGCCTTGGTCGCGAACTGTCTGCTCATTCCGCTGGCCTTTGTGTGTCTTGGGGTGGCATGCACGAGTCTCGCCGTGAGTATGCTGCCCTTCTCAGGTTGGATTCAGGTTCTACTGAATAACCTGTGCGCCACTACTGCCAGCCTGATGATTGATTCCGCGAGCGCTTTTGCAGCCTTACCGGGTGCCAGTTTCAATGTGCCACCCATGACGGAGAGTCGCGAAACTCCCGCCGTGGAATTGCGTTGGTTTGCGTTGCGATATGGGGCCGAAGCAGGGTTGTTGAGAATGAACGGGAGGGATTGGATGCTGGATTGTGGTGATGCTGATTCCTTTGCGAGTGTGGTTTATCCAGCACTGCGTCAGAGTGGAGTGAATGGGCTCCATGGAGTCTTCCTCAGTCACGCCGATTCCAGACACATCGGGGGACTCGAGCCACTCGTTCAGACTGCTCGAGTATCCACCCTTTATCATTCGGTGCATGAACCTTGGCGCTTTGACAGTGGTGCATCGAAGATGCGGAGGGCATTGGAGAGATTGCCGCTTGAAAGGCCAAACTGGCCTGCTCGGCGCGCTTTGGTGATGGGTGATGTGGTCGCTCTAGGCGAAGGATTGCGACCTTCCCGTCTCACTGTACTCTATCCCGGAGTTCGCGATGCAAACGGGCTGGCGGATGATCGTGGACTGGTGGCACGCCTGGAGCTAGGCGGACTGCGGGTGCTATGGGCGGCGGATGCAGGCTTTATTACCGAGAACGCACTTGTGGACCGCCGCGAAGATCTCAGGTGTGACGTGCTGATTTGCGGGGCTCATGAAGGCGATGTTCATGGCTCCTGGGCATTTTTGGCTGCGGCAGCGCCCTCGGTCATTGTGGCCACAGGCTCGGATGAAGATCCGGCTTTGGCTTTGCCTCGCTCAGTAGAACGTTACTCATCAGAGAGCAAATCGCGCTTGCTGGTCCTACCCCAGTGTGGGGAGGTCCGCATCTGGCTCGATAAGCCGAGCGCGGATCACTTCTCCGTTTCGACCTATGAAGGCGATGAAACGATTCGGGTTCCTCTGCAACGTCCCGCCCAAGCCCTTACGCCTTGAAAACTCATCATGCCGACAGACGGACGGTTTCGCCTTTCCGTTGGGCCAAAAGGTGAGCGAACGGATTCGTCGCTGCCACATTGTATTGGCGAATAGCCAGGAACCAGAAAGGAGCGAGATCTTTATCCGCCGCAGACCAAAGTCGGTAATGCAGATGCGTCATCGTATCCGTGTCATAAATCATCGCTTTGATCTCTTGCGGCTTCAGGGCCTGCGGCCCTTCGCGCACAAGGCGATCTGCCAAAGTGTCAAGATAGTCTCGGGAGACCTGGATATTCTTGCGCTTCCGAAGCAAGCTGACATGGAGACCGTTGACATACGGATCAAGACAAACCTGCAGCAGGCCGAAGTACTTCTCCAACTCTGGTTGCAATTGAAGCCGGTCATTCACTTCGGTGAGATTTTGTTCCATGGTGCTCAACACCGTTGGTGGCTCATCTTCTTCAGGGCTGAGGAAAAGGCCCAATCGCCGTCCGCTGTGGCTCCCCGAGACAATACCCGCCATCGGAATCGAAAGAACGAGGCAGATCAAGATGGGGCTGATCCAGAGGAGAAAGTTGGTGGAAATGAACCACCCCACCACGCCCCAAATGATGCCCAGCAAGCTGATGGGACCAAACGTGAAAAAGACTTCCACCCAGTCGACTCCGCCGGACATTTTGCGCCGCTGTGCGACCCAGTTCACACCCTTTCCAAGCAACGTGTAGACGACAAAGCGGGCATGGAAGATCATCAGAACGGGGGCCATCAAAGTGAAGATGATGGTGTCCAGCACACTGCTGAAGGACGTGAGGAACCTTTGTTTAAGGGGTTTGAACATCCGGCCTGTCAACTGCTCATCCAGCAGAATGACGGTCTTCGGTAAGAAGATCAAAGCGATCGTGAGTCCTAACAGCAACTGCTCCGCTGTTTGCGTTCTTTCCAACTCCCTACCACTGGGCAGCGCGGCCAACGCTGTGGAGAAAACCAAGAATAGCAGCCAAAGAAGTGAACTGGCATAGCTGAGAATTCCATGGAGGAAGTTCAATCGACTCATTGGGTGCCACTTTTTGGCAAACAACAACCAGATGTGTTGCATGTTGCCCTGACACCAGCGGCGATCCCGCTTGAGCATGTCGATCAAGGTTGGTGGCCCCTCTTCGTAACTTCCGCGCAGGGACGGCAAAAGTCGAACGGCGTAACCCGCTTTGCGCATCAAGGCCGCCTCCACAAAGTCGTGACTCAGAATGTGGCCTCCAAAAGGCTCCTTGCCGGGCAATGGCGGCAGCGCACAGTTCTCAATGAAGGGAGCCAGGCGTATGATGGCATTGTGACCCCAGAAATTCGCTTCACCACACTGCCAGTAGTCCAGACCGTAGGCGAATGGCGGGCCGTAAAGCGCTTGCGCAAATTGCATGACGCGACCCAGCAGGGTCTCGGCCGCAATTTGGCGAGGGAAGGTCTGAAGAATACCCAGCCCCGAGTTTTTCTCCATGATCCGCACCATGGTCGTCAGCAAACGGCCGGACATGAGGCTGTCAGCATCCAAGACCACCGTGTATCGATAGCGTTTGCCCCAGCGACGGCAGAAGTCACTCACATTACCGCTTTTGCGATTGATGGGCTTCCGGCGTTTTCGATAGAAGATCCGCCCAAAGGCTTTCAATTGCCGGCACAACTCCAACCAGGCCACCTCTTCTTCGATCCACTTGCTGGGGTCGTCCGAGTCACTCAGCACAAAGAAGTCAAACTGCTCGTCCTGCCCCGTTTGCTGGAGCGAAAGATAAATGGCCCGCAGGCCCTCGAAGACACGCGTGACATCTTCGTTGTAGATCGGCATGATGATTGCCGTCGAGGCCTCGATGGGGGCGTGATGGTCTTCTGGGCTGAGAGTCTGCCACAAGTCCAGGGTGTCCGGACTCGGCCGATTCATCAACCAGACCCCGGCCAACGCCGTCCAAAAGCCCACATTCAGCTGGTAGTAGAGTGGGATGAACGTTGCCAACAAGGCGAGTTCCAAAGGCCCAAGGCCCCCTTCTCCGAGGTAGACCACCATTAACCAAGTGCCGACGACCGTGCCAAGGCCCACCAGGGTGAAAAAAGTAGCCCGTCGGGTGCGGGAGATGCGCAGAGGCGGCAAACCCTGGGCGGGATGCGGGATCGCAGGCGCGGGTGTCTCGTTCGGATTCATGGCGGTTGGAGTCCTCCTACTGAAGCAGTGTATACAGATAACCCAAAACCACGCCGATCAAAACAATCAGCACCGAATATCGCACCACGGGGTGGCGACCGAAGCGGTCAAGGCCCTCTTCCGCCACATTGGAGATCAGGCCCAAGTCGATGTCTCGAGGCGTCATTTTTGAGACCTGCAAGCCAGGACCGGACTCCCGAACGGAGTTGCGCATGGCCTCCGCCATGTCATGTGGAAGGGTTTCCTTATCCAAAAAGAAATGCGGCCAGCGATCCGGCCCACCGCTGAGAAAAAAGCCCAGCCGCCCCGTGCCCTCGATTTGGGTATCGGTCATTGGAATATCCACGTAAATCTCTTCGAGCCACTCCTTCATCATCCGCCGCGCCTGATTGATCGCATGCTGGGTGGGTGACTTACTAGGGTCCTTTGCATGTTCTTCCGACGCTAATCCCAGCGTTGTCAGGATCAGTTGAGTGCGCCGGATTCGATTGTGCAGGCGGTAAGAGCGGAAGTAATCCGCCAGCCGCGCATACGCCTCGTTCCATTCCTTTTCGGTGCCTGTGGCAGGGGCAAATTCGATTGTGACAGCGTCCATGTGAGGGCTAAAATACACCCGGCAGTAAGATGCGTTACTTTATCAAACAGGAAAGAGGATTCTACCGACTACATGCCTTCTCCTAGTCTTTATGAATCAAAATTGAGGCCTGCAGTGATCAAAACAAGGCACCTCCAATGCCAAAGGCCGCTGGCCAGAGGCGACCCGAGAAAACCAAATTCCGGCCGATGCCATAGCGCCAACCCGGCGAACGGCCCACCCACCATTGGATCAACGAATCCCTCATTTTAGACCAAACTACCCCTCTTAGACCTCCTGCAATGGGCGTTCGAACTCAGATGCTCACAGGAAACCCAGTTCGCTTCCATTTGTCAAAACCGCGAAAGTGCTCTAGTCTGCCCGCCCCTTTGGTCCGGACTCGTACCCACCAAGACCCGTCCAGCCCCATTTTGCCCATCCAACCTTCATGAACATCAACGTCGAACACCAGTCCAACTGCCGAGCCGTCGTCCACGTGCACGCCACGGCAGAGGAAGTCGCCAAGCAGCGCAGCAACCTGATCGCTTACTACACGCGCGGAGCCAAGATCCCCGGCTATCGGCCCGGCAAAGTGCCTCCTGCCATCATCCTCAAGACCTACGGAGCCGCGATCACGGAAGAGCTTGAGCGCCAGCTCGCCTCTGACGGTTTGCAAACAGCCATCAAGAACGAGGGTCTCGACATCCTGAACATTCTTGGGGTGACCGACAAACTTCATCACAACGCGGACAAAAGCTTCTCCTGCAACATCGAGCTCAGTCTCACACCCAAGTTCGAATTGCCGAACTACAAGGGGATCGCCGTCAAGCTTCCACGCGTGGAAGTGAACGACGCCGACATTGACCATGACCTCCTGCACCTTCGCGAGCGCTACCAAACCTTCGAAGACGTCACCCGTGCCGCCAGCCTCAAAGACGTGGTTGTTCTGGGCTATGAAACCTATCTCGACTCGCAACCCGTCGCTGAAGTCTTGCCCGAGGCGCCCGATCATTTGAAGTCCTTGGAACAGCAATGGTTCCTGTTGGACAGTGAAGACGACTTCCTTCCTGGCTTTTACGCCGGCCTCCTCGGCATCAGCACCAACGAGCAACGCAACCTCGACATCACCCTCCCCGAAGACTTCGCCTTTGAAGCTCTGCGCGGCAAAACATTGCAATTCCAGATCACTTGTGGCGGCGTGAAAGAGAAGCGTGTGCCCGAACTTGATGACGAATTCATCAAAAAGGTTGGCGGTGAAGAAATGACCCTTGAGACCCTCCGCAGCGAAGTCTCCCAAGGCCTGCTGCGCCGCCGTGAGCAAGCACGTGACGTCAGCAAAACCAACCAAGTGCTGGAGCATCTGTCCAACAACCTTGAGTTCGATCTCCCCCAGGAGGTCGTCAACCGGGCCGCCCAGCGGCGGACCAATGAAATCGCTCAAAACGCTCTGCGCCAAGGCGTTAACGAAACCGAACTGGTGAACCAGCAGGAAGCCATCCTCAACACAGCCACCCAACAGGCCCGCCAAAACGTGAAAATCAGCTTCATCCTCAGTGAAGTGGCCCGCGCCGAAAACCTCAGCGTCGCTGACGCCCAGGTCCAAATGGCCCTTGCTCAGATGGCAGCCCGCAGCGGCATGCCAGTGAAGAAATATCTGGCTCAGGCTCAGAAGGAAGGCGTCATCAACAGCCTTCGCGATGACCTCCTGCTGCAGAACGCCATCGAGTTCCTCAAGGACCAGGCAGTCGTCGAAGAAACCGAGCCCGAGGCCGAACACTGTGAAACACACAGCCCTGCGGAAGCCTAAAGCCGGATAAGATTCCTGAAACTTGAAGGGGGGCCAATTCGGTCCCCCTTTTTGTTTGGATGCCTCAGGGATTGGTCAGGTTGGGCGGCCACAACGCCCCTTCACTCTTGATTTCAGGCGTTACGCCGTCCGGCGGAAACGTGCCCTTCGCCGCCTCACGCAGGTTCGCACTCAAATCTGCCACGGTTGCCGCATGCGCCGGATCGTTGGCCAGATTCTTCAATTCCTCAGGATCCGTCTCATGGTCATAGAGCTCACGGCCTTGGTTGCCCTCATCCCACTCCGTGTAACGCCAACGCGAAGTGCGCAGGCTGTATCCAAAAAAACGTTTCCCGGCGGCACCCTGGGCTGCCGCCTTGCCTGCTCGACCGACACCTCCACGCACCACCTGCGTGATGGCCCATCCACGACCTTTGGCAGAAGGATCCTTCAAAATGGGAACCAAGCTTTGACCCTGAAGATTTTTCGGGGCGGGAATGCCGCAAAGTTCCGCCAAGGTGGGAAAGAGGTCCACCTGGCTAACAGGCGTGGCGGCGGCTGCGCCGGCTTGGGCGACTCCCGGGGCGACGATCAGCATCGGCACCCGGGCACTGCCCTCAAAAAGGCTCTGCTTCTGCCACAAGCCATGCTCGCCCATATGATAGCCATGATCACTGGTGAAGACGATGACCGTGTTGTTGGCCAGACCGAGGCGATCCAGGGCGCCCACGACCCGTCCGACCTGCTCGTCCAAGAAACTGATGCTGGCATAGTAGGCCTGGACCGCCTGCCGGCGGAGTGTGTCCGTCAGTTGGTCCTGATCCTTTTTGTAGCTGCCCAGGGCGGCTGCGGGAACCTCCGGGGGATTCTTATCCACTGTCGGGTGCACTGGCATCTCTGCCTCGGGGTACCATCCAAAATAGGGGGACTTCGGTGCAACGTAAGGTGTGTGCGGACGAAAGAATCCCACCGCGAGGAAAAACGGCCGGTCCTTTTGCCGGGCACATCGCTCCAAAACCCACTCCGCATCCCGCGCCATCAAACCATCGGTATGTTGAGATTCATCACGTGACGAGGCCAGCCAACTGAGCGTGCCACCAAATTGGCCGGGGGTCAGGGTAAAGATATCGCCCTCCTCCTTCAGCCGGTCGACACCCGCAGGGTTCAGCTCGAGTTCCCAGGATCCAGGGTCATCATGTCCATTGGTGCCGATTGAGTTGGGCACGTTGTAATGATAGAGCTTGCCAATGCGAGCAGCGAAGTAGCCCTGCAGACGAAACGCTTGGGGCAGCGAATGCTGAGTGGGAATGGATTGTCGAAAAATCAGCGAGTTGGTCAGAATGCCAGTGCTGTTCGGATAGAGACCCGTGAGCATGGAATTGCGGCTAGGTCCACAGAGCGGAAACGCGCAGTACGAGCGTTCAAAGCGGACCCCGCGGGCCGCCAGCTTGTCGATGTTTGGCGTCTTGGCGCGTGGATCCCCATAGCAACCCAGATAGTTGTTCAAATCATCGGCGATGATGAAGAGGACATTTGGCTTGTCAGCCGCAGCGGCAAGTCCAGTCAGGAGAAGGGTGAGGGAGATGAGCAAACATTTCATGGCGCGCTGGTAACGCGCCTCAACCTACCGTCTTGCCCGGCAAGTGCCAAACCCCCGAAAAAGCCGCTACGGCAGCGCCAGTCTGACGATCGGGGCGTTCGCAGGCAAACCATCCGTTTCAACGCGCCCGCCAATCAATCGAAACGCCCGCCGCCGCGCATCATAACCATAGGCCCGGAGCACCCCCTCACGCAGCCCCACAGACACGCTGGCTGGAATCACACACTCCCAACCAAAGTAGTGCTCACGGTAGCGCATGCGCAGCCACTCATTCTGGTAAAAATCATCAACCATGTTCGGAGCTCCTATTGCCACCCATTGTTCGTCACCGCCGGATCCGGCGAAGGAGACCGCAATCAGGGACGGCCGGCCGGCCCACCCCTCCGCCCACGCGCTCCATCCTTCCAAGCGCCACGTGCCGTCCGCCTGGCATTCCAAGTCAACCAGCCGGCCTTTACTCGAGACCAAAGGAGCTGACAGCTTCGCCCGCGCCACCCGATTGTCATCCAAGATCCCCACCTTTCGCAGCCGGTCGTATTGATGCAGGAACAGCGCCAATTCCCCTAGGCCATCAAAATGGGAGTTCCCCCTCCAGAATTGAAACGCATCCAACGGCAGCACCTTGGCAAAGGCCAGGCTGCCCTGCACCGAGAGCATCCGCTGCTTCTCCGATCGCATCGACTGCCAACCCTCCACACTCGACAGCAGTGCCATCAATCCGAGAAAGCCCAAACACGGACCTCTTACCCAAACCGTCGCTCGAACCCAACCCACCCCCCTTTCCGTCTCGACCAACCGACGATGCGCGAGCATCAACAACCCCAAAACCCCGACCCAGCCAAACAGCGAAAACGCCACATAACGTTGGTCCAGCGCCGCCACTTGAGACTCCGCCGCCCTTCCCCAGCAAATCAGCAGTGCGTTTGCAACCGCCCACCCCACCAGCGCCAGCCACGGCCAAATCCGCGCGAGAATGACTGCCGACAGGCACCCACCGGCACGCACAAGTCCTACCAGCGCCAGGCTGCCCATGCCCATCAGCAGCAGCCCGGCCAGAGTGGACTGCACCACCGGCTCTAACACACTCCCCTGCCCCATTCCTCGACCCATCACGATCAAAACGAACTGCACCCTGTCCAAAGGCCGCTCCATGATCTCGCTCAGCCGCCCCGCTGAACTCGGCATATCCGGAACCTCAATCGGGCCAATCACCCCAAACGCGATCAGGGTGGCCAATACCATCCCGCCAGTCCAAAGCACAGCCACACCCACCACCCTGCCCCAGCGGCAGTCTGCCCGTGTCAAGCCACTGAGAATCACCGCCGGCAGCAGCAGCAGCGGCACCAAACAGCCCGATCCAAACCCAAATACGGCCACCAACCCCAGCAACGACGCCATCGCCACCTTGAGCCCCCAGCGACCCTTCACGCCATCCGCCAAAAGCGCCAGCCCCAGCACCAAAGCCGTCCCCGGCACCGCATTGAACACCAAAAACTCCCAATTCCACACCACACCCTGAGCCAGGCTAAAAACCAGCAGGTTCACCCCCAGCCAAGCCCGCGGCAGACTCGCGCCCACCACCACCCGACCCCGGCGCAGTATTCCTAGCAGCGCCAGCGAAACCATCACCCCCATCCCCCAGGTCACCAGTGGCAGCAGCGCCACCTCGCCCTTTCCCCAGTGCAGCACCGCCAAATACAAAGCCTTGCTCGGCACGCTGGGATGCTGGTTATGCGGCATGAAAAAATCCAGCCACCCATAACGCCCCTCCATCCAGGCCTGGTACTGCTCCACCATCGCCCACCCGTCCGCAAAAGGCACCTCCGCCCGCAGTGGCCACAGCAAGGCCAAAGTCACCCAGGCTGGCAACACGGCCAGGATCCACATCCCAACACGCCCTAAGCGCGATGAAAAATCAGGACTGAAATCGGAGCCACTCATTCGAATTCTGCATCGCCCGTGTCGATACCCCACCCACCCCTCCCGTCAAATTGAGTTTGCCGCCTTGGCCATCGTGCAGTTCCTTTCAGGCGTGAGTTCCTCCTCCACCCACCGCGTCCTCGTCACCGGAGCCTGCGGCTTCGCCGGCAGCCAGATCATCCGCCACCTGGTCGATTCCGGATGGACCGTCCTGGGGATGGACAACTTCTGCCGTCCCGGCGCCGAGATCAACCGCTTGCCTCTCCAACGCCTCGGCGTTCGCCTTTTTCATGGCGATGTCCGGCAGCCCAGCGACTTCGAATGCCTGCCCGACGTCGACTGGCTCATCGACGCCGCCGCCAACCCCAGCGTGCTCGCCGGACTCGACGGTCGCACCAGCAGCCGTCAACTGCTCGAAAACAACCTCGTCGGCACGCTCAACATGCTTGAATTCTGCCGAGCGCGAAACGCCGGCTTCCTCATGCTCAGCACCTCGCGGGTTTACAGCGTTGATGCCCTCCGGCAAATTCCCCTCACCCCGGACGGTCAACGCTTCCGAGTGGACCGCGCTGCTAACCACCCCGGCGTCGCCGACACCGGCATTACCGAAGCCTTCTCCACCCAGGCACCACTCTCCCTCTACGGCACCAGCAAACTCTGCTCCGAGCAATTGGCCCTCGAATACCACGCCGCTTTCGGGTTCCCAGTCTGGATCAACCGCTGCGGCGTCCTCGCCGGCCCTGGCCAGTTTGGCCGCCCGGATCAAGGCATTGTCGCCTACTGGATCCACTCCTGGAGTGAAAAACGCCCCCTGCGCTACCTCGGCTTCGGCGGTGATGGCCTGCAGGTCCGCGACGCCCTTCACCCGCAGGACCTCGCCCGCCTTCTCGTCCAGCAAATGCAGGCCGGCTCGGGCTCTCCCTCCCAGCCCCGCCTCTGCCACGTCAGCGGCGGACTGCTCAACAGCTTCTCACTCGCCGAGCTCTCCGCTTGGTGCCGGGACCGCTTTCCTGGCCGCCCGGACCCCGTCCGCGACGGCGCCGACCGCGCCATGGACGTCGCTTGGCTGATTCTGGACTCCGACCTCGCCCATCGCACCTGGAACTGGGCTCCCCAGATCTCCCGCGCCGAGCTGTTCGAAGGCATCGCCGCCCATGCCGACGCGCATCCCGACTGGATCAGTCTGTCCGCAGCCTGACGCTGCTCACACCACCGCGTCGTGGATCTCCTCCAGCGTGCGCCGCAAATCGTAGCGACACTGCCAGCCCGGGTAGTGCCCCTCAAACTTCACCACATCGCTCACATACCAAATGTGGTCCCCCGTTCGATTCTGCTCCTCATACGTCCAGGACAACCTCTTCCCACTAATGTCCTCACACAACGCGATCGCCTCCAGCATGGAGCAATGCGACCGCCGACCGCCGCCCATATTGTACACTTCCCCACAGCGTGGCGCCTGAAAAAACTGCCAAAACGCCTCCACCAAGTCATTGCTGTGAATGTTGTCCCGCACCTGCTTCCCACGATAGCCAAACACCTTGTAAGGCCTGCCCTGCACCGTGCATCGCATCAAATAGGACAAAAACCCGTGCAATTCCGCCCCCGCGTGCGCCGGTCCCGTCAGGCAGCCGCCACGAAAGCACGCCGTCCGCATCCCAAAATAGCGTCCATACTCCTGCACCATCACATCCGCCGCCACCTTGCTTGCCCCAAAAACCGAATGCGTGGACGCATCAATGCTCATCGCTTCATCAATGCCGCGGGCATGATAGGGATGATCCTCCGCAATCTCCCACCGCGTCTCTGTCTCCACCAACGGCAGCAGATTGGGCCGATCACCGTAAACCTTATTGGTGCTGGTGAAAATGAACACCGCCTCGGGCGCATGCAGCCGCACCGCCTCCAACAGATGCAGCGTGCCCACCGCATTCACCCCGAAGTCCGTCAGCGGCTCGCGCGCCGCCCAGTCGTGGGACGGTTGCGCCGCCGTATGAACCACCGCCGCCAGATCGCTGCCGATCCCCTTCACAATCCCCTCCACCGCCGGCATGTCCCGGATGTCCACAGTCTCATGCCGATAACCTTTCAGGCTCAAAAGGGCCGCCTGCGACTTCGCCGTGGAAGCCTCCGCACCAAAAAAATAGGCGCGCATCCCGTTGTCGATGCCCACAACGTCGAAGCCTTCTGCAAGGAATCGCTTCACAGTTTCAGAGCCCACCAGACCGGCGGACCCCGTGACAAGAACAGTACTCATATTTTGGGATTGGAATCGCGTCCCTGACGGTTTTAGCTGTAGCCTCACGCTTGTCCAACCCTTTATGCCGCCCAGTCCCACGCTTCCCCCTCCCCAGCGCCTCAGCGTGGTGATCCCGGCGCGTGATGAACAGGACGCCCTGCCGCACACCCTCCGCAGCCTGCACAGCATCCTTTCTGGAGCCGGTATTGAGCACGAAATCATCGTGGTGAACGACGGCAGCCAGGACAACACCGCCAGCGTGCTCGATTCCCTGATCACTGAGATCCCCCAGCTCCGACCCGTCAGCAATCCAGGTCCGCACGGCTTCGGCCGCGCCATCACCTTCGGTTTCGGTCACGTCAAAGGCGATGCCGTCGTCATCATGATGGCGGATGAGTCTGACGACGCCCAGGACGTTGTGGGCTATTGGAAGCTGCTCTGCGAGGGCCACGAGTGCGTGTTCGGCAGCCGCTTTATCAAGGGGGGACAAGTGGTGGACTACCCGAAGGTGAAGCTCGTTCTCAACCGCATCATCAACAAGTTCATCTCCCTCATCTTCAACCTCCGTCTCAACGACACCACCAACGCCTTCAAAGCTTACCGCACCACCGTGCTCGAAGGCTGCAAACCCTACCTCGCCCCACACTTCAACCTCACCGTGGAGCTTCCCCTCAAAGCCATCGTGCGCGGTTACTCCTGGACCGTCATGCCCATCTCCTGGCGCAACCGCCGCTTCGGCACCGCCAAACTGAAGCTGCGCGAGATGGGCAGCCGCTACCTTTTCATCATCCTTTACTGCTGGCTGGAGAAATACTTCAGCCGCGGCGACTACCGCCGCAAACTGGACGAACGCTGGTAGTCACTTCGCCTTCTTCTTGCCGGCCTTCTGCCATTGCGGTTCCCAATCCGCCGAAGGCGTGCGCGCGGTCTTCAGGTAGTTGCCGATTTTGGACGCGATCTCTGGATGCTGGTCGGCCACGTTGGTGAGTTCGGCGACATCGTTCTCCTGGTCAAAGAGCTGCACCACGGCATCTGGCCCGCCTGAGCGAATGCCCTTCCAGCGGCCCTGATACAGCGCGGCCTGCTTGAAGCCGCCCTCATGGAACTCCCAATAAAGGAACTCGTGCTCCTTCTGTGTCCCCTCGCCTGTCAGCGTCGGGACCAGGCTCAGACCATCCAGGTTGAACGGCGCCTTCGCGCCCGCCACCTCCGCTGCCGTCGCGAACCAATCCGGGAAGTAACCCGGATGATCCGACACGCCAGGCTTCACCTTGCCCGGCCACCACGCGATGAATGGCACACGAATGCCGCCATCGGTCAGACTTCGTTTGATGCCCGTATACGGCCCGTTGGGATCAAAGCGCTCCAGATCATGCTTGCTCTCATCGTGAGGCCCGTTGTCGCTGCTGAAAATCACCAGCGTGTTGTCCGCGATGCCCAACGCCTTGAGCTGGTCCATCAGGCGCCCGACATAACTGTCCAGCCGAGAAATCATCGCCGCCTGCCCCTTGTCCTGATTGGGCCAGTCTTTGTCCTTGTAGGGCCCGTAGTCCGGAACATGCGCGCCATCGCCAAGGATTTTACCGCGCTCGTTGTTGGCATGAGGGATGACCATGGCCCAGTAGAGGAAAAACGGCCTGGATTTGTTGTCTGAGACAAACTTGAGGCATTCGTCAGTGCACAGATCGTCCGCGTAATGAATCGCCTCCGTGGCGTAGCCGGCGCCATGCTCACCCACTGGCACGATGACGTTCGACAGCGGCTCCTTGGTCTCGTTGCGCCAGAGGAAGTCGGGGAAATGGTTGTGCGCATGATGCTGGTTCATGTAGCCGTAGAACTCATCGAACCCCTGCTTGCGTGGCATCCCGCTTTCCGCCGCGCCGATGTCACCCAAGCCCCACTTGCCGATGAGGGCCGTCTTGTAACCCGCCTCCTTCAGCGCCTTCGCCACCGTGACATCCTCCGGCTTCAACGCCTGCGCCGCCGGGTTGGCATCACCGGCGTTGCCGCGCACCCGCGTGTGCCCATGATGCAGACCCGTCATGAAGACACAGCGCGATGGGGCGCACACCGTCGCACCTGAATAAAAATGCGTGAACCGCATGCCCTCCGCGGCCATGCGATCCAGGTTCGGCGTGGTGATGACTTTCTGACCGTAGCAACCCAGGTCGCCCCAGCCCAAATCATCCGCCATGATCCAGATCAGGTTCGGTTTGGAAGGAGCTTTCGTTTGGCCAGCAGCCAGCACGGGGAGGCTCAAGGTCAGGAGCAAAAGAAGCGTTTTTTTCATGGGAAATGGGAAGCGTGCAGATTGGAACAAGGGGTCTATTTTACCAACAGGACCTTTCTCACACCGACCTCGCCCTCGAAGGCGATGAAGTTGAGTTGAGCTTTCGCCTCCGCCAACACCGCGTGCTTCGCCTTGAGGGTGACTCCCGCAAATTCGGTGGTGAGTTCGTCGCCCTTGAAGGTCAGGCGCAGCGTCTGCCAGTCGCTCGATTTGAACTTCACGCGCTGTTTGCCGAGCTGGATCGTCTCGCCGTCCTTGACCTCGGGGTTGATGGCGATGTCGAGGTTCGCATGCGACAGCACGATGCGGTAGCTTTGCTTGTTCACCGTTTGAATGCGCAGGGAATGCCGGTCGGCCTCGCCCAAGTGGATTTGGCATTCGAGCACGCCGTCTTGGAAGGACGTGCTGCCGGTGAGTGGGCTGCCTTTCTTGTCGGCCTTGGCAAACATGCCGCCGTCGCGGGCGGTCCAGCCTTGGCCTTTGAAGGTGGTGAGGTCGATGGGCTCGGCATTTGCCAGGGGCGGCAGTTCGGCAAAGGCGGGTTTGGGTTTCACTCCGGCGGGCGGGAGTTCGCGGCTGTAACCGCCGTTGCGATAGCGATTGAGCAGGGCTTCGAGTTCCTTTGCGACGTCGGGTTGTTGGGCGGAAATGTCTTGGGCCTCGGCGATGTCTGCTTTGAGGTCATAGAGTTGCGGTTTGAACTGGTTCGCCTGGGCTTTCTTCGCTGCTGGTTTCGCGTCATCGGCAGGGATCCCTTCGATCCATTTGTGCGGGCCTTGGCGAATGGCGAAGTTGCCGGCGGCGCTGTGAACGATGACATCGGGGCGGATGGGGCTTTCATAGGAAGCGCCGAGCCACGCTTTGGAGACATCGTGACTGTCTTCGGCACCCTCGCTCACCTTTGGCAAAGCCGCGCCGGTGATGGCGGCGATGCTGGCGAGCGTGTCGACGATGCTGATGGTTTCATCGCAGACGGAACCGGCGGGCACGTGGCCGGGCCAACGCACCAGGTAAGGCACGCGGAAGCCGCCTTCCCAGACATCGTGCTTGCCGCCGCGAAAAGGGCCAACGGGTTTCAATCCGGCCTGCTGGGCCACGTTTTGCACGAGGCTGGCGTTCTCCGGTTTGTTCACCCCGCCGTTGTCGCTGCTGAAAAGCACTAGTGTATTTTCGGTGAGGCCTTGTTTTTCAAGTGCGTCGAGCACGCGGCCGACGCTGATGTCGAGATCGCTGATGAAGTCGCAGAAGGGTCCGCCTTTGCTTTTGCCGGCTGTCTGCTTGGAGGGCGTGATCGGGTTGTGCACGGCGACGGGGGTGAAGTAGACGAAGAACGGCTTCTCCGCGCTCTGCTGTCCGATCCAGCCGACCAGTTTGTCGGTCAGGGTGGCCATGACTTCGTCGTCGATGCGTTTCGGGGCGTTGAGATCGAGTGTCTTGACGGTTTTGCCCTTCTGCTGGCCCATGGTGACGTAGGGCGGACTGGGCGAGGACGGGCTTTCTTTGTTCAGGCCGTAAACCCAGTGGTTTTCGACGTAGGTGCCGGTGATGTCGCCGTGATTGCTGGGCACGCCGAAGTGGTAGTCGAAGCCGATTTCGAGCGGCCCAGGCTTCAGTTCCTTGGTGAAGTCGCACTTTTCCGCAGTGCCGTAGCCGAGGTGCCATTTGCCGACGGCGGCGCAGTTGTAGCCCTGGGATTTGAGCATCGATGCCACGGTGAGGCGTGTGGTTTCGATGTGGAGTGGCGCGACGGTGCTGAGGACCTCGCTGATCAATGGCGTGCGCCAGCAGTAGCGGCCAGTCATCAATGCGTAACGCGTTGGCGAGCAGACGGAGGAGGTGGTGTTGGCGTCCGTGAAGCGACGGCCTTCTTTGGCCAGACGGTCGATGTTCGGTGTGCTCACCAGCGCCGGATCCGCGCCGTAACAGCCGACACTGCCCCAGCCCAGGTCATCGGTGAGAATGACGACGACATTGGGCTTTTCGGCGGCGGAAAGCGAGGTGGTGAGGGCGAGGAGGCAGAGCAGGAAGCGGCGCATGCCGCATGAACGTGGAAACTGCGACGGGATTTCAAGGGTTTCAGCCAGCGAGCCGGATCTTGGCGGTGGCTAGGGCTTTACGGCGAAGTCCGAGCGCATCCCCTCCCCTTTCGCGGGCATGATTTCGATCCAGTCGATTTCCGCATCGGGCAGATAAACCCGGACGGTGCCGAGCGGGCCGGGGTTGTTGACCTTGATTTGCAGGTCCTGCCAGTCGCCCGCCGGCACGGTGAATGGAGCCTCCACCACGCCTGTGGGATCGGCGGAGCCTTTGGGGAAGCTTTCGATTTTACCCGCGCCGCCCGATGTGCTGCGCACGCGCAGGTTCACGGTGGCCGGGCCTTTCATCGTTCCGGTGCCGTGGCCGAAGAAGGCGGTTCCAGCCTTGCCGGTCGCCTTCATCGACAGCACGCCATCAGCGAGGGTGGCCTTGCATTGCCGCTCTTTCCAGCCTTCGAGCGGATCGGTGGTTTGCGGTTTTGCCTGGGCGATGGTTGGCTTGTAAGCGGGGTTTGGACGCGGATAGGTGGCGCCGGTGTCTTGCAGAAAGCCGTCGATGAGGGTGCTCAATGCCTGCACCTTTTCGGGCATCTTGGCGCTGAGGTCATTCGCT
>CANETF010000017.1 GCA_947440575.1 Verrucomicrobiaceae bacterium | reverse complement strand
TCTGCCAAGGCCTTGGTCAAATCTCCCAATTCCTTCTCCCTGGCCGGCTTCACTCCTTGACCCGCCGCCAACGTCTCCTGCGCCTTTTTGACCTCCGCATCAAATCCCGCCAAATCCCCCGGTGCTGTCGCCACACTCTTCTTCAACGCCTCCACCCGCCCCTGTTGCTCGGCGATCTTTTTGTCCAGCTCTGCCGCCTGAGCCTGCTGCTCTGGAGTCTTCAGCGCCTCACGCCCCTTTCTGGTTTCACCCAAAGCCACTTCAGCAGCCTTCAGTTGAGTCACCGCCTCACCATGCTTCTTGATCAAATCAACCTGAGCCGCGCGCTTCGCCTGCGCATCCTGAATCGCCTTTTCAAACGCAGCCAGTTTGCCCGGCAGTTCCTTCAACTCCACCTCAACCTGCCCCTTTCTCGCCGCCCAATCCGCCCCCTGCTTCCTGGCTCCGGCAGCAGCTGCCTCAGCCGCTTTCACCGCCTCGCCTGCCTTCGCCACCTTCTGTTCCAAAGCTGGAAGCGCCACCACCAAATCTGCCGCTGTCTTCTCCGCTTCAACGATCCTCTGGGCAATCAACGGCGGGTTCGCCGTATAGCTCCCCTTGGCCGAAAAATCAGGAACGTTCCACCCCAAAACCTCCCCGCGCCAATTGCCTGAAACCACCGCCTTGCTGTCATGCAAGGCGACCACCTTCGTAACAAGATCCCCCTGACTTTTGCCCTCGCCCAGCTTGTTCCCATTGATGTCCCACAAACGCACCAATCCATCTTTACCCGATGAAGCCAACCTCCCATCCGGCGTGAACGAAACCGACAACACGCCCCCTCCGTGCGCTGCCCAAGTCTTGAGCTGCTTGCCCTCCGTCATCTCCCAAATCGAAATGCTCCCATCCAGCGAGCACGATGCCAACACATTCGAATCCGCCCGCCAAGCCATGTCCACACAGGCGGCCTTATGCTGACCTAGTTGGAAGAACTCTCCACCGTTCGACGCCTCCCAAACCATCACATTACCGTTCCGATCCGCAGTCGCTAAAAGAATCCCATCCGGGCTAAACACCGTGCTCAAAACCCACTCGGTGTGCTTGCCGATCAAGTAGAGCTCCTCACCTGTCGCCGTGTCATAGCACTTCACCTTCTTCGACGGACTGCCGATCACGATCATCTTCTGGTCCGCGCTAATGTCGGCTGACATCACCGCGTCGAACTCCTTGCCCACCTCCGTCACGCGCCGTCCCGACTTCACATCCCAAACCACCGCATGCCCAAATTTCCCTCCACGCCCGCCACCCAAAATCAATAACGATCCATTGCGACTGAACCGCAAGGACTGCGCATAGCCCTCCTCATAAGGCAGCACTCCCGCCAGCACTTGCTTGTCCGTGTCATAAAGCAATATCTGTTTCTGCCCTGCGATCGCTAACAAAGGCCCCCAAGGACTCGCCGCCATGGCCGTCACCGCTGTCGTCCGCGCCGTCACCCGAACCGGCTCAAGCAACACGTGCTCCGGCATCGCCACCGGCCCTTCCGGCTTCCCACTCGACACCGCAACCGTCAAATCCACCTTCGGCTTGTCTGACTTCCGCGCCAAACTGGACTTCGTCTCAAGCAACCCTCCGTTGATCCACTTCACCATCACCTCGATGTCCGCTGCACTCAGAGGCGAGCCTTCAGGCGGCATGAAGGGCTCCTCCTTTTTCGTCGTCGTCGTCCACAGCCGACTCCCATCCGGATTTCCCGAATCCGCCACGATCCCCCCAGCCCCACCCGTCATCGTCCCTGCAAAAGTCGTCAGATCCAAATCACCCTTCTTCTTGTCCGGATTGTGGCAGGAGAAACACTTGTTCTCCAGCATGGGTCTCACATGATCCTCATACGTCACCTTCTCGTCCGCTCCATGGACGAGGCCAAATGATCCTGAAAAAGTCAGTCCAACTAAAATCCGAATTTTCATAAATGAATGGAAAGATAAAGCTCACGCTGGCTATCGAGGCCCAGCACACCCGTTTTTCCTAAAGCGATAGTCCGCAGGCAGTCTCAGCTTAGTGGGTGAAGTAAAATTCCTTCGAGTTCAGCAACGCCCAGAAAAGATCTTCAAGCACTGCCTGCCGACTCTCTGGCGCGTCCGCCACCGCCTGTTGAATGGCCGCCCACTCTTTCTCAATGGGCGGTCGCCCAAACACTCTCACGAACAAGTCATCCGCGATCTCGCGATCCGTCTTCTTCTCAGACACCATTCGCGCCACGATTTTCCCGCTCTTGATTCGGTCATGCACCGCGTCACCATTCATCAAGTGCAGGGCCTGGGACAACGTCGGCTCCATCTTCACTTCACAAGAACAAACCGATTCCCGCTTCGCCCGTCCAAACGTCGTCAGGAAATACGTCGAAACCGCTCCATCCGCGATCTGAACCGCCCGCGCACCCAGTGGCAAACCCTGAAACTTGTTCGGCGTCTCAGTGATTTGTGAGATGCCATCCAACAGCACCTCCGACCGAACCCTCCGCACCTGCGCACGGGAAAAATTGCGCTTATCCAGCGCATTCGTCTCGTTCACCTGGGAACTCCGCTGATAGGTCATCGACCCACAGATGTCTTTCACCATGCGACGCATGTCGAACTTGTAGTCCGTAAGGCTCTTCGCCAGGGCCGATAGCAATTCCGGATTCGATGGCGGATTCGATACTCTCACGTCATCGACCGGCTCAACAATCCCCGCGCCAAAGAAATGCGCCCACATGATGTTTGCAATGTTACGCGCAAAGTAAGGATTCTCCGGCGACGCGATCCAATGCGCCAGAACCTTTCGCCTGTCTTCACCGGGCTTGAGCTCAGGCGTCGACCCACCCAGGAACTTCGGCTTCATCACCGCCTGCGTCAGGAAGTGCTTCGACTCGCCACTCTTGTTGTTATAAATGATCACCTCTTGCGGATCATCAGTGTTCTTGCGGCCGACTTGAGAGAAGAACGCCTTGAACCCATAGTAGTCATCCATCGTCCACCGATCGAATGGATGGTTGTGGCACTGCGCGCATTGAATCCTCATGCCCATGAAAACCTGCGCCACGTTCTCAGTCAACTTCAGCTGATCCAACTCCGTCTGGTAAAAGTTCACCGCAGGACTCGATACCGTGCCACCCGAAGCTGACAGCAACTCGATCACAATCTCGTTCAACGGGATGTTCTTCGCGATGCGTTCCGACAACCAATTGTAATAGAGCAGAGCATTCTTATAAAACGGCGGCTGATTGTTGTTGCCAGCGATCCCCGAACGAATCTGCAACAGCTCAGCCCACTTCATCACCCACACTTCAGTAAACTCTTTCCGATGAGTCAGTTCATCAATCAAAACCTCTCTCTTCTTCGGATTGGGATCCGCCAAAAACTTGCGCACATCCTCGGGTTTAGGGTACACCCCCGCGACATCAATGAACGCACGCCGGACATACACTTCATCAGAGCAGACCCCGCTCGGCACAATGCGCAGCTTGTGAAGATTCTCGTTTACCAGCGTATCAATGTAATTCGCTTCCGCCAGCTTCGGCCGGTCATACTGAATCTTGTCAGGAATGACAATTACCTGCGCCGTCGTGCTATAAACATCAAACCGGGCCAACGCGAAAGCCGCCCCCCGGTCACCCGACTGAATCAAACCACTCTTGTCGATCGATGCCACCGGATCATTGTTCGACATGTATAGGGCGAGCGAAGTCACATCACGATCAGTCCCATCCGAATAGGAAGCCCGCACCGTCATCTGCTGCCTGCTGCCAGCGCCTTCTAGCACCATCTGCTTCGGAAAGACCTCAATCCCAGTCACCTTCGCCACTTCAGGCTTGTCGTTTGGCGCTCCTTTGTTGATCCACTCCAAAAGCGTCCGGTAATACTCGCTCTTATCGTCAAAACACTGGTTCCCCGAATGTGGAACGGCTCCAATGGCCTTCTCAATAATCGTGCTCTCTTCTGGTATCGCTAGATTGATCCGTCGCCCCGGCATCTCTCGTGTCACCCGTTCGAAATCACCCGCCGGATCCATGCCGAACAACGAAAGCCTGAAACCATCCTTACCCCTTGCTGCGCCATGGCAACCACCCGAGTTGCACGTTCCACGCATGAACACCGGCATCACATCCAGCCGCCACGAAATCTCCCGATCCTGATGTCCCTGAACCACTTCCACCACCGCCTTCACCGTCTGACCTCCCAGCGTTGCGATCAATTCCGTCTGCCCCGCATCCGCATTAGGCTTGATCACACCCCGCTCAAGTGACACCAATTTCGGATCAGCAAGCTTCAGATTGCTAAAGGCCGTCACATCCTGTGTCGTCGCATCTTTGAAGGTGGCCATCACAACCACCTGATGATGATCACGCTTGGTTTCCAGCCGATAACGGGCGGGCAGGATCTCAACCCTCTCCAACTGCGACATCTTCCGCTCAAGAGCAGCGTAAGCCTTCAATTCCTCTGGAGAACGATGCCGTAAGGTGAGTCCCGCAGGCCATTTCGCACCTTCTTGAACCCACTGTTTCAGGACGGTAATCTGATCCGCCGTTAAGGGGGCACCGCTCTTCTTCGGCGGCATGACATCATCATGATCAGCCGGCAAGACCACGCGCTTCACAATCTCACTGGCATCGGCTTGCCCCACCACAATACCGGCACCACTATCGCCACCTTTCAGCAGGGATTCCGCCGTATGCATCAGCAACTCCCCTTTGACCTTGTCCGGGTTGTGGCACTCCAGGCACTTGGACTCCAACAAGGGCTGGATATCGCGCTCAAAGTTGATTGCCGCCTTCCCGGCTGAAACGGGAGCCGCAGTTGGCGCAGATGTCACGGCTTCACCTTCAACGGCGAAGCACGCGAAACCAATTCCGCTCAGGGCAGACACAAACAAAAGACGTAAACTCATACGAAACATAGAGGGGTAAGAGACCTACGCCTGTCAGACCGAGATTTTTCAGTTCTGTAACAACTTGCTCATTTTGCCGCCGCCGCTTCCTGACGAAGCTGCTCAAGACGTGACAACACCTTGGGAGCAGCTGGCGCAGCCTCCTTCGGTTTCGCGGCCGCTATCTTTTCTGGAGCGGCTGGTGCCGCTTTTCTCGCCGCGTCGATTCGCAATGTCGATCCCACCGCAATCCGATGCGTCGTCGTCGTACCATTCACCGGAATTTCGACGCTGACAAAAAGGTTAGCCTGCTTGCCCACGGGGGACTTAGCCGTCGTTTTCACTTGGAAGGTCACCTCTTTGCTGTCCTTGGTGATCTTGTTCGGCTCAATGACGATCGTGTCAGGAACCCCCACCACTTGGGCCACCGCTTCACCTTCGAAGGGTTTCAGTGTTTCCAGTTTTGCCACCATCGTCGTCTCCTTGCCTTGCTCCACCACCGTTAGCGACATGGCCGGCGCCGTCACGTAGGCCGGGGTGGTCTCAATCTCATGGAATGGCGATGCGTTGTACACCCTGCCTTTTCCCGTATCAGCCTCGCCCATTACCGTAAAGTTCCACTTGCCTGCTGGCACATCTTTTTTCGCATCCAACACAAAGACCGCTTCACTAGCGTCTGCGGGAATAGTCACCTCTCCCAGTGAACTGACACCACTCGGTTTCCAGATCATAAACAACCGAATGGCTGCGGTAAATCCCTCCTTCCGCTTGGCCACCACCTTCAAATTCATCACCCCGCCTGCAACAAGCGGCACCGGCGGCGTCTGGAGTTCCAAAGAAAACGGCACTTCCTCCACCACCGCCACCGGCAGTTTGTCGTGTGTCTCGGTCAAAAAGATCACGTTGCCTTCCCTGACCACGTCAAACGGCTGCCTCAGTTTCCCCACCACGTCTTGGGCAGCATCCATCGACTTCAAAGTCAACGGCACCGTCGCACTGCCTAAAGCCGCTTCTCCGGTGCATTCAAACAACAGCGGAATGCTGCTGTAATCTTTTGGCAGCTTGTTCGTGAGCAGCTTCATTCCCGCTGGAAGCCCGGGCGCTTCAAACGTAAAATCCCCCGAAACCCCGGCACGCGTCACATTCACAAGCGTGGCGAATCTCCCACCCTTCGGCACGGCGATAAACTGGCGATAATGCGTGTCGTTGATCGTGAATTGAGGTGACGAGACATAAAGCTCTTTCGGAGCCGTTCCCAATTCCACTCGATAGACAAAATTGGCCCCGCCCCGCTCCAAGTGGTCAGCAACCCTCACGTAGTATTCCCCATCCGCCGGGATATCGACACTGAACCGACTATCTAGCCTCCTATTTCCGCCTCCATCATCATTCCCCGTGATGTTGCCCCCCTTCGCGTTCTGCACATTCACCACCATATCCAGAGGTGACCCAAGCGCCTGGCCAAAGCCCTGCACCAGCAATTTCTGCCCCTTCTTGAGCGTCAGCTTAAAGAAGTCCACATCCCCTGCTTTTTCAATGATCCCATTCAGAGCAGCCCTGTCACCCGGGCTCACCGCACTCGCTTGCGCCAAGGCCTCGTTAGGTTCGGTCTCCAAAGCATTCTCAACATCCACCACCCGGAAGAGATTGCCTGACACTGCCGCCTCCTGGCTGGTGGCAAACAACATGTGAAACTCTGGCGCATCCGCCGGAATCACCGATTCCTCCTCAAATGACGATCCATCTTTCTCAATGAACCTCACCTTGGTTTTCTGGCCTGGCCGCCCCCCTGCAGGATAGACCACCTCTGGGCGGCGATACCCCCCCACATGCAGCCGATAAAAGGCTGTCCCACTGCCACGATACGAGGAATCCCTCATCATGACAAAATACTCCCCATCCTCATCCACCGTCCACGAACAGTAGCCGTCTTGCCGATGCAGAATCGTGTCGTCTGAAGAAACCTTCTCAAACCGATCTTTGTCCAAAATGGCAATGTAGGGATCAAACGTCCCATACCCCAACCGTAGTCCCTCAGCCTCAAGCGTCAACCGCTGCCCCTTTTTGGCGGTCACCTTGAAGTAATCGACATCCTCGCTTTGAATCACTCCCTCAAGCGTCTGATTGATGGTAATCGGCTGCGCAAGAGACAGGTCGTTGTTGGGTTCCACCTCATCCCGATTGGGGTAATTCCCCACAAAGAACTGACGCCCATGAGAAATGCCACTCTTGGTCACCACTCGCACCAAGTGGTTCCCTGTGCGCGTCTCCGGAGCCACCACCACAGTACACTCCACCGCCTTCTCCTCCACCTTGTCCACGCTCTTCACCGTGAATCCTGGTGACAAAAACATCAGCGTCTGAAAATCCGCCAACTTGTCACCCGTGACCTTGATCTTCACTTCAGACCCTCGCTGCGCCCCCCGGGGTGCTGTCGCACTCAACACGGGATAACCCGCAAATCCAGAATACTCCAAAACGGTTAATGCCAGCAAGGTCGCCACTCCACCAAGGCGGCGGACAGTAGAATGCGAAAGATTTTTGTTCATAGAAACGAGAGTCAAGCTTCGAACCGCCGTTGGCTAACGTGCCAACGCGATTCAGGCCACTCCCATCGATACGCCGTTCAATCCCCTGGTCTTTCAGAACCCCGGCTATCGTCTCTAAACACCTGCCGACGGCCCCACTGGCTTAGGTTCCACCACCGGCTTCGCCTTGGGCTTGTAGTAATAGCTGGCGTAGTTGTAGTAGGTGTACTCTTTCAGGTTCGAACTCGAACGATTCAAAACAACTCCCCCAAGATTCACCTGCCTGTCATAAAGGAGATCCATCGCCTTGCCCGAAAGCCGAGCCATCGTCGACGACAATCGCACAACAAACAGCACCGCATCCAGTTTGGGCGCAAAACTCGCCGTGTCATCCGCCACCAAAACAGGCGCACTGTCGAAAATCACAAAATCATACTCTTCAGACATCTCCCTCAGCATCTCTTGCGCATTCTTCGATAGCAGCATCTCCGAAGTTTGATCGTACACATCCCCACGGGCCATCAATTCCAAATTCCGCGTGCCAGTCTCCTGCACCGTGTCCCGCCAATGCAAATTCCCCCGCAAGGCATCACTCAAACCCGGCGAACCCGGCAGTTTGAACAGGTCACTCACCCCTCCACGGCGAAGGTCACAGTCAGCCAACAACACCCTCGCTCCCGACAAAGCCATCGTGATCGCCAAATTCGAAGACACGGTTGTCTTGCCCTCGTTCGGCACCGCACTAGTGATCAGAATGGTCTTGGGTGGCTTGCTCTGCCAGTTCTTGAACAAGATCGACGATCGAATGTTCCGGAACGCCTCAGCGTAAAGATGCCGGTCATCGTTAGGCCGCAAAAGAACCAGATCACCCGCCTGCTTCTGCTCCGGCACCTGCCCAAGCACCGCCTCATTCGGGAACAAGGCCGCAAACTCACTCACTGAGTTCATTCGGTCATCCAATCGATCAAATAAAAGCAAAATGACCGCTCCGGCACCAATCCCCATCACCAAGCCCATCACCAGCGGCATCACCCAGTCATCAAGCTCCTGAATCGGCGTCGACGCCGGATCTTGAATTCCGACATAGTCCGTAATGTTAGCCGTGACTTGGTTGAGCTCCGTCGCCCGTTCAAACCACGCTTCATACGCCTGGCGCTTCGCTTCCATATCCGAAGTCAATTTCTGATCTTGCGCGATCAAACTGGCCAACGTCATTGCTTCAGACCGCTTTTCGGTGACACTCGATTCCTTCGCTTGAATCTGCCGCTCTACATCAGCCAGGGACTGCTTGAGCTCAGCCAAAATTTCATCCTCCAACAACCTCAGCAAACTCGCCGATTTGGCAATCCTCTCCTCCACCTCAATGACGCCCGGGTACTGTGGCTTGAACTGCTCCAAAAGCCTTTCCTTCTCAACCCTCATGCTCAACATCTCA
Source organism: Verrucomicrobiaceae bacterium (assembly GCA_947440575.1). Classification (GTDB taxonomy): domain Bacteria; phylum Verrucomicrobiota; class Verrucomicrobiia; order Verrucomicrobiales; family Verrucomicrobiaceae; genus JAGRPD01. The sequence continues at coordinate 30,770 of CANETF010000017.1, read as the reverse complement.
TGCTTCGTCGTCACCCACTCCTGCTCGGTCCGGGTCATCCCCGACGTGCTTGAGTTGGTTCGCGCCGGGTCGCCGTTTGCAGCCTCAGGATTAGCATTGCCCTGGTTTGCTCCAGGCCCTGGACCAGCCGCCGCAACGTTGAGACCCCTCTCCCGCTTTTGCATCGCCGCCCCAACATCCTTGAGCGCCAACTCCATCTCCAGCTGCTGGTTCTTCAGCTGATCCTTTTCCGCGTTCAAACGTGTCAACGTCGCCGCTGCCACATTGTGTCCGCTAGTCAGGCTGATAATGTCATTCGCCTTGCGGAAGCTTTCCAACTTCTCTGCCGCCTCCTGATACTGCTTCTCCCGCCGCAAAACCCCGTCGGCAAATGAGGTCAACACCTTACCCAGAGCCTGCTCCCGCACCTGCGCACGCTGTGAAATGAATTCATCAACCAGCGCATTCAAAAACTTCTGCGTGTAGTCCCCCTCCCGCCCAGTCGCCACCACGTTGAAGATGGCTGATCCTTTATTCTGCAACACTCGAATCGACACATCAGATTCCTTCAAATCTGGATAAAGCGTGCGCATTCGGGTCAACGCCTTACTCTTCAAAGAACCACCTTCCAAGGTCTCAATGATCGTTCCATAAAAGTCCTGCAACTGCTCCTGCCAAACCGCCGGCCCACTCTGGTCCACCACACGCCCACCCGCCACGAGCTTTGCGCCGGACTTGAACTCAATGGGTTTTCCCGTGACCCTCAACGCCTGGAAACACACTCCAATGCTCGCCGTCAGCAGCAAAAACCACCACCGGCGCCGCAGTAGGATCCGATATCGCTGAAACTTGGCCGAAGTCTCATGAATCCGATTCAATGAGGCGGATTGGCCTGGCAGTATGAGTTGCTGTTCCATGGAAAGAAAGGGTACGAGTCAGTGCTTCGCCTTGTCCGTTATTTGTGTCCTAAATTTAGTGCAACAAAGATGTCAGACGTTCATGACTTCTCCAACATATTTTGAACCAATCCCTATGGCTCATTCAGGTCTTAAAAATTGACCTTCTTCTCATCCACAATCACCACATCACCTGAACGAATGTAGATGTCCTTGTTCAGGTTCCCCTTTCTCATGATATCGTCGCAGTTGACGAGAATCGTTTTGTTCTGGCCATCTGGCAACTGTCTCACCACCTTCACTCGTTTCGGATTGCCAAATTGCGCAAAACCGCCCGCCCGCAGAATCGCCTGGCTAATCGTGACATCCTCATCAGATGGCAGCTCATACTTCCCCTGTCTTAACACCTGGCCAAAGACGGTGAAAAACTCCAGGTCGATGTTGTAGATGCCGGGGCCGCGACTTTCCTCGCGCGTCTGATCAATCGCTACAATCACCGTCGCCTTCTTGAAATAGGAGCGCTCCAATTCAACTTTGATCGAATCCGCCAACGATCTCGATGTCCGTCCCGCCGCTTTGACCAACCCCACATACGGTGCCTGAATCTCTCCAGTCACCCCCACCGTCACCTGACGCGGTTCTTTTCGGTCCTCAATGATCCTGAGACTGACCACATCCCCAGGGCGAATGGCCCGCACATTGTCCAAAACATCCATCGAGTTAAGGCCGCTAGCCGCCATCGATGTTCCACCACGGCCCTCCATGGCACTCGGCGCCGACCGCGATTCTGTAACCGGCGGCTGGTATCCTGGATCTTGAGCCCCAAGCGGCAGGTAGGATACAAAAGCCAGAAGGGCCAGTAACCCTTTGGGATTCGAATAAAACGAAGCGTTCATGTTGGTATGCAAAAAGAGTTTGGCGCGTGCAAGGTCAAGGAGGCCAGTCGTCGACATTAACCCAGACCCGGTCCGTCGAACCTAAAAGTTGTAGTTCAAGGCCATCACGAACCGGTTTTGTTCAAACGAAAACTCCGGATCTTCTCCATCGGTCGTGAAGTGCCGATAGCCAAATGATAGCGACGCTTTCCGGGAGAGCATGAAACTAAGGTCAGCACTGTAGGAATACTGTTTGAAATCCCGATCCACGTCAGGCTCAGATTCGATACCTCCAGAATCGGTATTCCCATAGTGATAGCCAATTCCTGCACGACACCAGGAATTCAAATTGTGACTCAGATACGCATCAAAACCATACTGCGTCAGGTCTTCTCCATTCCGTCCTCCCGATACCTCCGCATCTTCGTAATACGCACTCACGGACAAACGACTTCCCCTCCAGGCAATGACACCAATGCCATAATTGATGTAGTCAGCCGTGACATAGTTGGCAACATTACTCAATGCAGATTCATGTCCAAGGGACAAAACCTGACTCACCCGTGAGGACAGTTGATTCGTCAAGGTCAGGTTGAAATAGTAGTCGCTCAAGTCAGACGTATCTCCCGTATTGCTCTCAAGTTGCTGTTGCCGCTGACTCGTCAAAGTTTGGGTATTCAAGGCTGCAATCTGAAATTTCTCCGTCGTGCTTTCAATCGCTTGGGTTTGTTCCTCATACTCGACCGTCCCTGGCGTCATTTGATTCAGTGCTGCGGTTTGAGCAGCCACTTGATTGCTCAGGCTCACCTGCTGTGCAGTCGCTGCTTCCACATCATTTTCAGTGACTGTGACCTGAGGAGGCGAATCAAAATCAAAACTCTGCACCCCTGCGCCCACTCTCAAGAAACTGCTCTGGCCCACGGGTGTTGCGAACACCACCCCGGCATTGGCTAGCACACCATCATTGTTGAAGCCCTCAGGATACCGCACCCAACTCATCCCGCCCTCTACCCCAAGACTCCACGTCCCTGATGGACTCCATGTCAAATTGCCCTGCACACTGTCCATGTCTCGATCAAAATCCGAAAACTCCTCTTCATAAGATCTCGATGTTGAATGCATGTAATTAAACGACAGAGAAAGAGCCGAGTTGATGTCCCAACGCGCCCCTAAACCAACGTCATTCTGCATCACCCCAAAAATCTGGTTCGCGGCCAACGCAAAATCATTCTGCACCGCAGGGCGCGCTGAGAACCGATCGTAAATCACCACAAAAACCGGCCCGATCTTCATATCGAACGCGATGCTGGACCCCGGCAGCACATTCAAGACAAAGCCATTGTTACCGATTGCAACCTCTGGATGGTTAAAATAGTGATCGAATCCTAGTGAGGTAGCGAGTGACAGATTATTGTTCTTCGTCACCTGGTAGTTGGCATTAATGTTGAATAGGTTCGAACTGATGATGTCGTCCAGAGGTTCAGTCCCTGACCGGGTAACGTTATCGTTGTACTCGACGCTCCCAAGGAAACCAAAGCCAAGGTTAACCCCTCCCACCTTGATATTCCGCTTGCCACCCATGAAGGGATCCGAAACATACGTTGGTGCAAAAAAGGTGTTCGGACTCGAGTACTGACTGGAATAATAAGTGTAGTCTCCTACCGCTCTCGCAGCGGTCGCCCCCCCTCCAGTCCGATAAGCCGACTGACCCATTTGACGCGCGGCTTCGTTCATTCCAGTGACCGTTTGCGCAGCTCCCATCTCACGCCCTTCATCTGAATAGGTGAAAGCAGAATTCTCGCTCTGGTAATCGTAAACCGCCTCGCCCGAGCGCACCCCTGACCCCAACTTCGACTGGGTAGCCCGGTTCCTTAAATCGTCAAAAAACAGCCCGCTCTGGGACGGCGACGCTCCGTATTGGGCGTGTGTAACGCCCACCGCACACAAAAAACCGCCCGAGATGCAAAGCATCCTGGCGATTTTTAACAGCGTTTCACCACCCTTAGCATTCATGCGATCAATTTAACAGTGAGTTGGTCCAACCCACATTAACGGTTTCCTGTTTAACCCAAACTGAGTCGATGTGCAAAATAAATAAGTGACGAAACTGCCACCGATAAAGTCCTCCTTTAACCCTTTCGTGCGTTGAATGCCAAGCAGTCCCGGTAGCTGACTGCCGTTCCCCCAAACAGATCTAGCGCACTGCCAATGGTGGCATCCACACGCCCCTTACTTAGGTCATCAATTCTATGCAAAACCTCCAACTGATGTACCCCACCCGCATAAGTTACGGGAATTGGAGAATTCTGCCCTAGAAAAACCACGAGCCCTTCATCGATTCCTTCGCACTTCCCTTCAACATCGACGGCATGAACCAGAAATTCCGCACATTGCCCTCCGATTTCTCTCAGATTTTCGGGGCTCAACAACAAATCGGTCCGCTTTTGCCACCGATTCATGGCGACAACCCAGCCCCCATCCCCCTCGAGCGCCCGACAACTCAAGTCCACCACCAGTCTCTCGGGTCCAACCATCCTCGCCATGGCCTGGAGCCGTTCTGACAAAAAGCGACCTCCAGGATCAAACAAAAAGCTGGTCACGATGACATGGCTGGCTCCTGCGTCCAAATACTCCCTGGCATTCTCCAGTCGAATCCCCCCGCCAATTTGCAACCCGCCCGGATAGGCCGACAAGGCTGATTTTGCTGCCTGCTCATTCCCCGCTCCCAATTGAATGATATGCCCCCCCGTCAAACCGTCCTGCGCATAACGCTGCGCAAACCATTCGGCAGAGTGTTCACTGACAAAGTTCGTCTTCAGCCTTTCTCCATCTTCGGTCAAAGAAGAGCCGACAATCTGCTTCACTCGGCCCTCATGCAGGTCGATGCATGGGCGAAAACGTGTCATGGCTTCAGCTCCGAAACCGGCCGAGGATTGAGATTGGCAACACCCTCGGGAAACATCCTTCCCCGCGCGGTTAAGATTTCAGGCTCGCCATCAGTCACCAGGACCACATGTTCATAGTGCGCCGAAGGCTTGCGATCGGTCGCAATCACCGTCCAGCCGTCTGCCAAAATTCGTGTTTTCTCTGCCCCAAGATTGATCATGGGCTCAATAGCCAAAGTCATGCCCGCCTTCAACCGTGGACGCTCCCCACGCTTCCCATAATTGGGCACCTGAGGCTCTTCATGAAGCTTGCGCCCCACACCATGCCCCACAAAATCCCGCACCACGGTGAACCCGTACTGCTTGACATGATTCTCCACACTCCAGCACAGGGTGCCTAACATTTCTCCGTCACGCGCATGGCTTGCGGCAACTAGCAATGATTCCTCCGTTGCAGCCAATAACTTGAGCGTCGCTTGGTCCACATTTCCTACTGGAACCGTAAGCGCGTTATCACCCACCCACCCATCATAATACACACCCACATCAATCTTCACCACGTCCCCTTCTTGAATCACCCGGGGACCTCCAATCCCGTGAACAACCTCCTCATTGATCGAAATACATATCGTACCGGGAAAGCCGCGATAGCCCAGAAAGGCACTGGTGCATCCTGATGCCTTAATGGCTGCAGCAGCAGCCCTGTCCACCTCACCCGTTGTGATGCCTGCTTGCACCAGACTAGCGGCCTCAAGCAAGACATCCCGGGCTTTCTGGCAGGCCCTCCGAATTCCTTGTTGCTGAGCACCATGACGAATCGGAATTCGATTGCCACTCAAGATACCCATACTTTGTGCTCTATAAAGGATCCGTTATCACCTTGTCTGAGCCTTCGCAGGCCCAGCTCCAGCAGGCATGGACATCAATCAGCCCTTTGTCTTCATCACGAAGTAAGTGATTCCAATCAATGTCAAAATGGCAATCACCGCCCAAAGCAGCACCACGGTCGAAGAACTCGCCACCTGGCCGCCCGAAGATTGCATCCGATCAAAACGGCCCCGGATCCGTCCTTTGCGAAGGAATCCATCATAATGACTTTGCAGCAAATGGGTTTCGATCTGACGCATCACGTCGAGCACGACCCCCACCAAAATGAGCAGACTGGTGCCACCAAAAAACTGTGCCGCCTGTGGAGAGATACCCACCCAACGACTGATGATTCCAGGCATGACATAAAGCAGCGTCAGGAAGATCGCACCCGCAAAGGTCAGCCGGCTCATCGTGAAGTCCAAGAAGTCAGCTGTGGGTTTCCCCGGACGAATCCCGGGAATATAGCCACCACTCTTCTTGAGGTCGTCAGAGATCTGTGTGGGCTGAAACATGGTCGCTACCCAGAAGTAGCTAAAGAAGAAAATCAACGCCGCCGAAATGACATAGTAAACCCACCCGGAACTGAGGGTCATCGCCAGCCGATTCACCCAGCTCACGTCAGGAAACAGCGAACTCAGAATCTGCGCCGGAAAAAGTAGGATGGCCTGGGCGAAAATGATCGGCATCACTCCCGAATAGTTCACCTTCAACGGCAAATACTGGGTTTGACCACCATAAACTTTCCGCCCAACCACACGCTTCGCATACTGAATCACAATCCTCCGCTGCGCTTGCGTCAGGGCAATAATGCCGGCGATGACCGCGATGAACAAGAAAAGCAGCAAAACCACCATGGCAGCCTTCGTTGGATCGGCCGTCGCGCCACCAACATAGCTCTGCCACACCTGCACAAGCGCACCAGGAAGCGCTGAAACAATGTTTACCGAGATCAAGAGCGAGACTCCATTGCCAATGCCCCGTTCGGTGATCATTTCTCCCAACCACATCATGAGCATCGTTCCCGCTGTGATGGTGATGACCGTCGTGAAGACAAACGCAGGCCCATATCCCGGCACCAAGGGGCGACCCAACTGATCGATCGTGTCTTGAAGACCGCCAAGGAAAGGGTTTTGTCCCGGATTATTCAATGACTGCGCCAAAAGGTAGCCCTGGAACAAGCAAAGCACGATGGTGAAGAACCGCGTGTACTGCGTGATCTTTTGCCGCCCACCATCTTCACGGGCCAGCTTACCCAGCGACGGAACCACAGCCGTCAGCAATTGCATCATAATGCTCGCACTGATGTAAGGCATGATGCCAAGAGCAAAAATAGCGCAGTTCTCCAGGCCACCTCCGCTAAACACATTCAACAATGCCGCAACCGCCGCTGCTCCGCTGCTTGCGTCACTCGTGCGACTATCAATCCATTCCTTGAGAACCGAAGGATCGACTCCTGGCAGGGTGACTTGCGCACCAATTCGCACAATCACGATCATGGCGAGGGTGAAGAGAATGCGCGCGCGCAACTCAGGGACTTTGAAACTGTCGCGAAATGCTGAAATCATGGGAGGTGTAAATGAAATCGGTGGGCTAGTCCGTCTGTCAACCGAAACGGTTGTCAGGCGAGCAGCCCACCGGGAAGGTTGGTTGGGTGAAGCCTGTTTAAACGGAGGCGACAGTTCCGCCCGCTTTTTCGATCTTCTCGCGAGCCGAACTGCTAACGTGACTGACTTGGACCGTCAGCTTGCGACTGATGTCGCCATTGCCCAAGATTTTGACAGCATCGCAGGTGCGGTTCACAAGGCCCTTCTCCCGAAGTGTTGCCTCATCGACAATCGCTCCATCTTCAAAGGCCTTTTCGAGGCTGCTCAGGTTCACAACCTCGAACTTGGTTTTGAAAGCGGCGTTGCTGAAGCCCTTCTTGGGCAAGCGGCGAAACAATGGCATTTGACCACCCTCAAAGCCCGGCCGAATGCCGCTGCCTGAACGTGCCTTCTGGCCCTTGTTGCCTTTACAGGAAGTCTTGCCGTGGCCGGAACTTTCTCCGCAGCCAATGCGCTTGCGGCGCTTAACAGCTCCGCGGTTGGGTTTCAAATCATGCAGTCTCATGGTAGGTATCGATCAAAATTTGAGGTTGAGCCTTACAGTGCCTTACGCTCCTTAACGGTCTTTCCACGCGCCCGAAGAATCTCATCCGGCATGCGCAGAACACCAAGGGCTGCGAGGGTCGCCTTCACCACGTTGGCGTGATTTGAAGAACCGAAGGACTTGCCGATCACATCACGGACGCCTGCCGCCTCGAGCACCGCACGTGCACCGCCGCCTGCGATGATTCCTGTCCCTGGAGCAGCCGGGCGTAGCAGGATTCTACCACCACCGTGCTCACCGATCACCTCATGGGGAATGGTGCTGCCAAGGATCTTGACGGATTCCATGTTCCGACGGGAAGCCTCGGAACCTTTTCGGATCGCGTCAGCCACTTCGTTGGCTTTTCCGAATCCGCAGCCCACTCGGCCTTGCTGATCACCGGAAACCACGAGCGCACTGAAACTAAAGCGGCGTCCGCCTTTCACCACTTTGGCGCAACGGTTGATGTGAACCACCTTCTCGATGGTTTCTGGGCCGCTGTTGGAATCGCCATCACGGGCGGAGCTGTCTTGATATGCTGCCATAAATTCGATCTGAGGTTTCTGAGATTAAAACTGAAGTCCTTTTTCACGCGCAGCTTCCGCCAACGCTTTGACCTTCCCGTGGAAGGTGAAGCCGCCGCGGTCAAAGACAACGCTGTTGATGTTTTTAGCCAGGGCACGCTCGGCGACTGCAAATCCGACTTTAGTCGCCGTCTCCACGTTGGAACCAGCGGTGCCGAAATCCTTTTCCTTACTCGAAGCCGAGCAAAGGGTGCATCCCTTATCGTCATCAATAAGTTGGGCGTACACATTCTTGTTCGAGAAGAACACTGCGAGGCGAGGACGCGCTGTTGAGCCCCGGAGTTTTTTGCGGATCCGTTTGTGGACCTGCACTCGATTGGTTTTGCGATTTTTAAGAGCCATGTTCGTTTCGTCTCAAAGGTTATTTCACACTCTTGCCGGCCTTACGGCGGATCTTCTCACCGGCATATCTGACTCCCTTGCCCTTGTAAGGCTCAGGTGGGTAATATGACCGAATATCGGCAGCCACTTGACCTACCAACTGCTTGTCGATGCCTTCGATGGAGATCTTTGTGTTCTCAGCCACCGTCACCGTGATCCCCGACGGAATCGGGTGCAAGCGCGGATGGGATTGGCCAAGGTTGAGATCGAGTTGATCGCCTTTCACGGCGGCACGGAAGCCCACGCCATGAATTTCAAGATCTTTCCGGTAACCTTGGCTCACACCTTGCACCATGTTCCCCAGCAGACGCTGAGTGGTGCCATGCATGGCGCGGGTATGCCGCTCCTCGTTCTCACGAACAATGGTGACGTTGCCCTGATCTTGGTCAAGTTTGACGCCTTCAGGAAGCTTCCAGGAAAGCTTGCCCTTGGGGCCCTCTACAAGGATGCTCCGGTCTTCGGCCACCTTGATGGTGACTTTGTCTGGAATGGAAATGGGTTGTTTGCCGACGCGGGACATGGTTTTGTTCTCCTTTAATAGACCTGTGCAAGAAGTTCACCGCCCACCTTGGCCTTGCGTGCCTTGAAACCGGTCATCAGACCGCTGGAGGTGGAAAGAATGGTAATGCCAAGGCCACCAAGGACCCGGGGGATTTCGTCAACAGAGACGTACTTGCGCAAGCCTGGCTTGCTCACGCGCTGAATGTTCTTCAATACCGGGACACGACCCTGATACTTCAGCTTCACCTTCAGACGGGGATGGGCCTCTGAGGTGTCAACCTCGTAGCCCCAGATGTAACCTTCTTCCTGAAGGATACGAGAAATCTCAGCTTTCATCTTCGAAAAGGGGGCAAATACCTCCTCCTTACCGGCCATGCAGCCGTTGCGAATGCGGGTGAGAAAATCGGCGATTGGATCAGTCATAGTCAGAGTCTCAAAAAAGTTTCAATGATCAAGCGGCCGCCTCAACTGCCTCCGCAGTGTCTTGCGCTTTGGGGGTTGTCCGCTGGCGGAAGGGCATGCCAAGCATGGCAAGCAATTCACGGGCGTGGTCGTCATGATTGGTTGAAGTCACGAAAGTGATGTCGAATCCAAGGGTCCGCTTCACCTTGTCCAACTCCACCTCAGGGAAGATGCTTTGGTCTGCAATGCCGAGCGTGTAGTTGCCACGGCCATCAAAAGCCTTCGGCGCAACGCCCCGAAAGTCCCGAATCCGCGGAATCGCGGTCTTTACGAGACGCATCATGAAATCGTACATTCTGCGGCCACGGAGGGTTACCTTCACTCCGACAGGCTCACCCTCACGCAATTTAAAGTTGGCGATCGCCTTCTTGGAATAGGTCACCACGCACTTTTGACCCGTAATCAAGCCAAGCTCGGCTTGGGCATCTTCCACGGCCTGTTTGCGCTCAGCCTGCGATCCAACAGAGCAGTTGATGACAATTTTCTCAAGGACCGGCACCTGATGCACATTTGAGAGATTCAGCTTGGTTTTCAGCTGATTGCGGACCTGGGTGGTATAGAGCGTTAACAGTTCGGGTTGCATGGTATTTTGTCGGGGATGTGCCGCCTTTCCTTCGTGCGCTTGGCATTCGCCTGACGGATACGGAGGGGGAGGCAATTAATTCAATTACTTCTTCTTCGCAACTTTCTTCTTCGCCGCAGGTGCTTTTGGTGCGTCGGCGCGTTTGATGTTGGAAATGTGGATGGGACCTTCCTTTTCGATGATTCCACCGTTGGGATTGGCCTGGGATGGGCGAACCGCTTTCTTGATCATGCGGACTCCTTCGACCAAGACGCGGCCCTTGACGGGCTGAACTTCAAGGATCGTTCCCTGGGCACCTTTGTGGGCACCAGCGACGACTTCGACGAGATCTCCTTTGCGGACGTGGGTTTTAATGCGGCTCATAGAACTTCTGGGGCGAGGGAAACGATTTTCATAAAGTTCTTGTCCCGAAGCTCACGTGCAACGGGTCCGAAAATACGACTTCCTTTTGGATTGTTATCTTTGTCGATGATCACGATTGCGTTACTGTCGAAACGAAGCACCGAACCATCCGCCCGACGGATCGGGTAGGCACTCCTCACGACAACCGCGCGTACAACTTCACCCTTCTTGACCGCAGCGGTAGGTGTCGACTCACGGATGTGAGCGGTAATAATGTCCCCCACATAAGCATGACGCGTGTTCTTCTTCCCTAAAACACCAATCATCTTGGCGCTCCGGGCTCCCGTATTGTCTGCCACCACCAGGGCTGATTCCATCTGGACCATGATCGATTCCTCCTAAATTTGTTAGTCTTGTTTGTGTTTTGAAAATTCAGCCGGGGCCAGTCTTAGTGGGCCAGGACCTCGATGAGCCGCCAACGCTTGGTCTTGCTCAATGGACGGGTTTCCATGATGCGAACCTTGTCACCAATTTTTGCCTCTTCCTTCTCATCATGAGCATGAAAGGTGCTGGTTCTGCGAACGATCTTCTTGAACCGTGGGTGGGGCACGCGGCGTTCAACCTCGACCACAATTGTCTTGTTCATTTTGTCTGATGTCACGACACCAACGCGTGTTTTGCGCAGGCTATCGCGATCTTCGACAGATTCCCCTGTTGTTGGGGCTGGGGTTGCGGTTTCTTCGCTCATGAGGTGGTTTAAAGGGATGGAAAAACTTCGTCCAGGATTTTTTACAGTTAGGCGCTAGCCAGACGGCGTGCGCTGATAAGGGTTTCAATGCGAGCAACCTCTCTGCGAATGATCTTCACGCGGGAAGGATTCTCGAGTTGACCCACTTGTGACTGGATGCGGAGGTTGACGATTTCTTGTTTGAGTTCGTTCCGACGCGCGCTCAGCTCGTCTACGGTCAGTTCTCGGAGTTCCTTGATCTTCATTTCAATTCGTGCGTTGAGGGTTTGGAACTAGGCGTTCGTTGAGGTGCGGGACACAAATCGCGTCCGAATACCTAATTTGTTTGCAGCCAAGCGGCAGGCTTCACGGGCGGTAGCCTCGTTGACGCCAGAAACTTCAAAGAGCATGTGACCAGGAAGGACAACTGCCACCCAAAATTCCGGTGCTCCCTTTCCTTTACCCATCCGGGTCTCAGGTGGGCGCGCAGTCACTGGCTTGTGCGGGAAAATCCGAATGAACACACGCCCCTTACGCTTCAGGAAACGGGTGATGGCCACGCGGCAGGCTTCGATCTGGTTGTTCTTCACCCAACCACGATCAAGCGTTTGGAGGCCGAACTCACCGTAATCAAGTTTGTTGCCGCGTGATGCAGTGCCTTTACGGCTGCCACGCTGTGACTTGCGGAATTTGACGCGACTTGGAAGAAGGGCCATGAGATGAAATAAGTAGGGGTTCTAAATTCGAAAATTTGTGGATGCTTACTCCGCTGCAGTTTCGGAAGCTGCTGGGGCAACAGGTGCCGGTGAAACCGAACCTGGCGTGTTGGTCCGATCATTGCCGCGGCTGTAGGACTGACGATCACCACCACCAGGCCGAGGCCCACTGCGGCGTTCGCGACGACGATCATTCGGCCGAGCGGATGTGCCTTCAGGGGCATTGCCGCGATTCAACCAAACCTTGACACCAATCAAACCATAAACGGTCCGAGCCTCAGCAAAGCCATAGTCAAGAGGTACACGCAGTGTTTGAAGCGGCACCTTACCTTGGCGGTATTGCTCTGCACGGGCGATATCCGCGCCTCCAAGACGACCAGCACAGCGAATACGAATGCCCTCGGCACCCATGTCCATGGCCGTTTGAACCGAACGTTTCATGGCGCGGCGGAAAGAGATACGACGCTCAAGTTGAACAGCGATGTTCTCTGCAACAAGCTGAGCATCGAGTTCTGGCTGCTTGATTTCAAAGATATCAATCTTCACCTGGCGTCCTCCACACATGCCAGATATTTTTTGGCTCATCTCCTCGATGGCCTCCCCTTTGCGCCCGATTACCAGACCGGGACGTGCAGTGTGAAGGGTGACACGAACTTGGTTCCAAGCGCGCTCAATGACAATCTTGGCGACCGCAGCCGTCATGAGTTTGTCCTTCAAGTATTTGCGAATCGCCAAATCACTGTGAAGCGAATCTGCATATTCTTTCTCAGGAGCATACCACTTGGAGCGCCAGTCTTTGGTGACTGCCAGACGGAAGCCGATCGGATTTACTTTCTGTCCCATAATAAGTGTTTCGGTTTTCGATTGTGAATGCCTTATGCCTGTTCCGTATTTTTGGCCGCTGGCCGCTTGCGAGGTGCAGCCTTCTTGACTGCCGCCTTGGATTTCGAACTACCTTCGTCAGCTTCCTCTTTGCCTGCCGCGAGAATCACGGTGATGTGGCAAAGCCTCTTCTTGATGGCACCTGCTGACCCACGTGCACGGGGTGTGATGCGCTTCAACGTTGGTCCAGGAGTAGCGACTGCGCTTTGAACCACCATATCCTCGGTGTCGAGCTCATGGTTGTTTTCAGCATTTGCGATGGCAGTGCGGAGGACCTTGCCAATGAGCTGGGCAGCCTTCTTGGGCGTAAAATCCAGCACATTGAGTGCCTGGGAGACGGGCATACCAGTAATGGCTCGCGTGACCTGACGGGCCTTTTGCGAAGAGATGCGTGCGTAGCGATGAACAGAGCGGACTTCCATAGTGTGCGGTTTTAGAAGGATTGTGAGGCGTCCGCTTGTCCACGGTCACCTATCATGAGCTTATCTAACGGGCTGAAAAGTTCGCGAACGACGGCCCCTGAAACATTGGACCGAACATCAGTGACAAACACTCTAGCGATGGGTTTGTCGGCACGAAAAATATTGAAGGGCATCCCTGGCTTGGCACCATCCTTAGTGCCCACATCAAGGACGACGACACCCAGGTCAGGCTTAATGCTAACGACGCTGGCCTCGGTGAGCTCTTTTTTGGTTGGTTCCCTGGCTTGGCTGATGGAAGACTTCAATGCAGTCTCGGCACCTTGCATCGCCATTCCAAGCTTCTGGACAGACTCAGGATTTCCCGGGGTGGCCACTTGGCTGAATTCGGTCGAGGCCTCAAGCAAAACAAAAAGGGCATCGGCCAATTGCTCTTGCGCTTCTTTGATCAAACGCAGGTCGTTCAGAGCAGCGATCAAACGATCAGCCTTCTCATCACCACCGTTCTCGAACGCGCTTATGTCGAGGGCATCCAGTAACCCCCTCAACTGCAAGTAGCGCTCCTTGAGTTCGGCTGCCTCGGCTTGTGCAGTCGCCGCTGACTCTTGGAGGGCTACCGAAGGTGCTCCGCCGGCCTTTTCTGCCTTCTCTAGCACTTTGATCTTGGCATACGCTGTTCGGAGCGTGTTTTGCAGCTCCTCAAACTCAAGCGCATCTTGACCCTTGGCGAAAGCCGAACAGCACAACCCGAAACCGACAACGGCGAACCGAAGGGTAAAGGGAATTAGTGCTGAAACTGGACGGATCATTTTGATGATGAGCTTGCTTGGGATTCCTTAAACTTACTTAGCGACCTTAACGGTGATACCACCATGGCTCTTGAACACACGAGTCAGAGCAAACTCACCAAGACGATGACCCACCATGTTCTCAGTCACATAGACGCTGACGAAGTCCTTACCGTTGTGCACCAAGAATGTGTGACCCACAAGATCGGGCGTGATCATTGAGCTGCGTGCCCATGTCTTGATCGGTTTCTTGCTGTTGGTCTCGTTGGCTTTGTCCACCTTTTCGAGCAAGGCTTGTTGGACAAAAGGTCCTTTTTTGAGTGAGCGTCCCATGTTGTGAAGAGAATGAGTGAGTTAGTTGTGTGAGGTCAGGCTAGACTATTTCTTGGCGTGACGGCTTTGAACAATGAGTTTGCCGCTGGCCTTTTTCTTGTTCCGAGTCTTTTGACCCTTCACGTGGCCCCAAGGGCTCTTTAGGTGCTGGCGTCCACCACCAGATTTGCTTCGACCCTCACCACCACCGTTAGGGTGATCAATTGGGTTCATACACATACCGCGGACGGTTGGGCGGGTGCCCAGCCAGCGGGTGCGTCCAGCCTTGCCCCCCTGAATGTTCATGTGCTCGCTGTTGCCAACTTTGCCGATCGTGGCGTAGCAATCAGCATGGATTCGCCGGATCTCGCCTGAGGGCATTCGAACCAAGGCATAACCTGCCTCGCGGTTCGACAAGACAGCTTCCTGTCCAGCTGCACGAGCCGCCTTGCCGCCTCGCCCAGGAATGAGTTCGATGTTATGAATTGCAGTTCCGAGAGGGATCTTGCGCAAGGGTAGTGCGTTTCCAACATCTGGAGCCGCTTTTTCACCTGACATCACCGAAGCACCAACCAGGAGTTGCGCGGGAGCAAGAATATAGCTGCGTTGTCCCCCGGGATACTCAATGAGTGCAATCCGCGCGGAGCGGTTTGGATCGTATTCAATAGCGATCACCTTAGCGGCTTCATCGTGACGGTCACGCTTGAAGTCGACGAGGCGATATCTCCGCTGAGCACCTCCACCGATGTGACGAGTCGTAATGCGTCCGGTGTTATTCCGGCCACCACTGCGGCGTAGTGCGACAGTAAGGCTCTTCTGTGGGGTGTCCTTGGTAACATCCTCAAAGGATGACCATTGCTTGTACCGGTTGGACGGCGTGTTGGGCTTGAAGGTTTTCAGCGCCATGGCGGTCGAAAAGTGAAGGGTTCGGTTTCCTGGAAAGGGTTAATTAGACGAGGTCGATGCGCTCACCCGCTTTCAAGCGGACAAAAGCTTTCTTCCAATGGTTGGTGCGGCCAGAGTCAGCACGACGTTCGCGCTTTTTCTTGCCTGCGTAATTTGCGGTGCGGACCGCCTCAACAGTTTTGCCAAAGAGACGCTGTACAGCACCCTTGATTTCGAGCTTATTCGCCTTTGGGTCGACAATGAACACGTATTCATTGTTGGTGTCCCCAAGACGGGTCGCTTTTTCGCTTAAGCGAATGGTTTTGATGACGGAATACTGGTCTTTCATGCTGTCCTCCTTGCAAGGGTTTCAACTGCGTCTGGGGTGAGAAGAACTGTCTCATAACCGAGCAGGTGCTCAGCATTGACGTCCTCGGCGGAAATCAGTTGCACACGGGCGACGTTGCGACCGGCGCGGAAGGTGGATTGATCGAAGGCACCAACAATCAGCACCTTTTTCGCATCAGTAAGTCCGGAGACGTTACTCACGAAGGTCTTGGTCTTGCCGTCTGCAATTGAGAAGTCGCCAACACTGTAGACCGCCCCATCACGAATCCTTGCCGTTAGAGCTGTGCGCAAGGCCAACCTCTTGACGTTCTTCAGGATTTTCTTGGAGTAGTCACGTGGCCGAGGTCCGAAAACAACACCGCCCCCACGCCAAATTGGAGAACGAACGGAACCCATCCGCGCGCGCCCAGTTCCCTTCTGGCGCCACAACTTTTTGCCAGAACCGGAAACTTCCGATCGGTTTTTCGTGCACGCTGTGCCCGAGCGACGATTCGCACGGTAGGCAACAACGGTTTGGTGAAGCGCTTGGCTGCCCTGCCGCCCCTCAACGAGGTTCAGGTTTGCCTTCTTGGCGCTTTCAATGGAGAGCTGGGTAGCGGACATGTGATGGATGCTGCAGAGGTGAGTTAAATTCGTTGGTCAATCAGGCTGCCTTGATTGGCTTTTTCTTGGCGGGACGAACGATGACAACGCTGCCCTTCGAGCCAGGAATCGCACCCTTAATGAGAAGCAGTCCTTCCTCAGGACGGCTCTGAACAACCACAAGATTTTGTGTGGTGCGACGAACTTGGCCGTCATGACCTGGCATCTTCTGGCCCTTCCAAACAAGACCTGGGGTTGAGCGACAACCGATCGAACCAGTCCGGCGGTGCATCATGTGACCGTGACTTTGCATCTGTCCAGAGAATCCGTGGCGCTTGACGGCACCCTGAAAGCCCTTACCACGGGTCGTTCCGATCACATCAACGTATTGGCCAATAGAAAACAAATCCGAGCTCAATGACGTGTCCGTCGAAGGCAACTTCTCATCACTTTCAATTCGGAACTCTTTCAAAACCTTCTTGGCAGAAACACCCGCCTTTTTGAAGTGCCCCTGAAGAGGCTTATTCAACCGATGCTCCTTCTGGTCGTCAAAACCGACCTGAACCGCTGAGTAGCCGTCCTTCCCCGCCGCGGTCTTAACTTGCACGATGGCGTTGCCTTGCACGCTAACTACCGTAACCGAAACGGCATCGCCCTTTTCATTGTAGACTTGGGTCATGCCCAGTTTTTTTCCAATCAGTCCGAGACTCATGTTGATGTCCTCCTAGTGGGGTTGCGGGTGCGAATAAACTAAATGCGGATGGTGATGTCCACACCGGAAGGAAGGTTGAGCTTTTTCAACTCGTCCACGGTGCGTGAGGTTGGATCAACGATATCAAGCAGGCGCTTGTGGGTCCGGATCTCAAACTGCTCCATCGACTTTTTGTCGACGTGCGGGGACCGGTTCACGCTGTATTTTTCGATCCGGGTTGGCAATGGGATCGGACCAGCGACTTTGGCACCGGTGCGTTTCGCGGTTTCTACGATGTCAGCCGTGCTTTTGTCAAGCACTCGGTAGTCGTAGGCCCGAAGGCGGATTCTGATTCGTTGATTGTCCATTTGATTGTTCCGTGAGACGGTTGATTAAAGGGTTTGTTACTTGGCTCCACCACGCTGCTCAACAATCGCTTCGACGATCTGTTGGGGCACCTGTTCGAAGTGCGATGGCTGCATTGAGTAAGAAGCTCGACCAGAAGAAAGGGTCCGAATTGCGGTCGAATAACCAAACATTTCAGCCAGCGGAACCTCAGCACGGAGAATGGCGGTTGCCCCGCGTGTGTCCATACCCTGAATGCGACCGCGACGGCGGTTCAAGTCACCCATGATGTCGCCTTGGTAGTCTTCTGGTGTCGACGCTTCGACTGCCATGATTGGTTCAAGGAGAACACATTTCGCCTTCTTCAGCGCGTCCTTCACCGCAAAGATCGCCGCCATTTTGAATGCATTTTCGTTGGAGTCCACATCGTGGCTTGATCCATCGATCAAGTCGATGTGAATGTCGATCACAGGATAGCCAGCAATGATTCCATTGAGAGTTGCCTCAATGCAACCTGACTTACATGCGTTGATATACTCCTTGGGAATCGTTCCACCCACAACCTTGTTCTCAACCGTCACGCCCTTACCCTTCTCTCCTGGAGCAATCTTCAAGATCACGTGTCCATACTGACCCCGTCCACCGGACTGTTTGACCAATTTACCCTCTCCATCAGCAGCGATGGTGAGGGTCTCACGGTAGGCGATCTGAGGTTTGCCCGTATTGGTCTCAACTTTGTGTTCGCGCTTGAGTCGGTCGCAGAGAATCTCCAAATGCAACTCACCCATTCCTGCAATGATCGTCTGGCCGGTTTCTTCGTCAGTCTTGACGAAGAAGGTCGGGTCCTCCTCGGAGAGACGCTGCAGGGCGTTGCCCATCTTCTCTTGGTCGCCCTTTGTCTTCGGCTCCACAGCCATTGAAATAACAGGCTCAGGGAAGGTTGGAGGCTCCAACAAGAGTTCGCGACTCTCATCGCAGAGTGTGTCTCCTGTGCGCACGTCTTTCACACCGACAAGTGCCGCGATATCGCCCGAGTAACAGGCATCAATATCCTTGTGGACAGCCGCCTGGATCTGGATAAGGCGACCAACACGCTCCGATTTCCGTGTGCGAGGGTTATAAATGACATCGCCCTTTTTGACGCATCCGGAATACACGCGGAAAAACACCAACCGACCAAACTTGTCAGACCAAAGCTTGAACGCCAAAGCGCAGAACTTACCAGAATCATCGGGCTGAGCCGCAATTCTCACCTCTGGATCGTCAACCGAATGACCCTCCTGCGGCGGAATGTCGAGTGGGCCTGGAAGGTAATCAATGACCGCATCCACAAGGTATTGCACTCCCTTGTTCTTGAAGGCAGATCCACCTGCCATTGGCACAATGCGATTAGCAATGACCGCCCGACGCAAAGCCAGCTTCACATCCTGAATGCTGATGGGCAACTCTTCGAGGAACATCATTCCAAGCTCATCATCCACGTCACAGATTGCGGCAACTAGTTCGTCATAAGCCTCTTTGGCCTTGGCGACCTCAGCACCTTCAAGACTACGAACAGTGTAGGTGGATCCAAATTTGTCATCGTCCGAATAGATGACTGCCTTTTGGTTGATCACGTCGATCTGGCCAGAAAGGTTATCCTCCGCACCAATCGGGATCAGAACTGGCCAAGCATTGGCACCAAGCTTTTCCCGGACGTCTTTGACAACATTTTCAAAGTTGGCACCCGTGCGGTCCATTTTGTTCACAAATGCAATCCGCGGAACACCATACTTCTCAGCTTGGCGGTAAACTGTTTCAGACTGTGGCTGCACTCCCGCGACACCACAAAGAACGAAGATAGCACCGTCGAGAACACGAAGGGAACGCTCAACCTCAGCCGTGAAGTCCACGTGCCCAGGTGTGTCGATGATATTCACCCGCATGTTTTCACCCTCACGCAGCTTGAAAACACCCTCTTCTTTCAACTGCTTCCAAGATGCAGTCACAGCTGCTGAAGTGATAGTAATCCCACGCTCTTGCTCCTGCTCCATCCAGTCGGTCGTCGCAGCGCCATCGTGAACCTCGCCAATCTTATGGATCATCCCTGTGTAAAACAGGATCCGCTCGGTCAAGGTCGTCTTGCCTGCGTCAATGTGAGCGCAAATTCCGATGTTACGGGTGCGCTCTAATGGGAATTCTCGATTTGAAGAGTTTGGGTTCGACATTGTCTAAACGGAAAATTGGGGATTGCAGAGTCCAGTAGCTTTTACTACCAGCGGAAGTGCGCAAATGCGCGGTTTGCTTGGGCTTGCTTGTGAACATCATCACGTTTCCGAACCGAGTTCCCCTGCCCTTGGGAAGCATCTTTCAGTTCATTTGCCAACGCACGATGCATTGGAACCCCACGGCGGGTCCGCGCATAATTAATCAACCAGCGCATCGCAAGCGACTCAGAGCGAGCTGGGGCAACTTCGAGAGGAACCTGATAAGTGGCACCACCAACACGACGAGCCTTAGTCTCAACGCGAGGCTTTACATTCTCAACGGCCCGATTGAACAACTCGAGCGGGTCAACCGCCTCGGATTTTTCATTCAGCATCTCGATGGCCGAATAGACAATTCGTTCCGCGATCGACTTTTTGCCGCACACCATCACGCGGCTAATGAGGTGCCCGACAAGTTCGCTGTCGTAGCGAGAGTCTTTGACGACCGGTTTTTCGTAAACACGTTTCCTGCGAGCCATGGCTTGAAAAGAGAGTTAAAGAGGTTTCGACGAAGGGTGTAAATTATTTCTTCTTCTTGCCTGTATCAGCAGCTTGACCAGGTTTTGGACGTTTTGCTCCATATTTCGAACGACCACGACGACGCTTATCAACCCCAAGGCAGTCAAGCGTCCCGCGAACGATGTGGTAACGAACACCCGGAAGATCCTTCACCCGGCCACCGCGAACAAGAACGATGGAGTGCTCCTGGAGGTTATGACCTTCACCGCCAATGTAGGCGATGACTTCAAAACCGTTTGTGAGCCGAACCTTGGCGACCTTACGCAAAGCCGAGTTAGGCTTTTTCGGCGTCCGTGTCATCACTTGCAGGCACACTCCACGGCGCTGGGGGCACTTTGCGAGAGCCGGCGACTTTGACTTGACCGCTTTGTCTTTGCGGCCGTGTCGAACGAGTTGATTGATTGTGGGCATGATAGGAGAAGCGCTACTTTTCCGACCTGCCGGCTCGCTCTGGGGGGACGTGAAACACCACTTTGTGAGTGGTTTCCACAGTCTTTTCCGGAACTGCACCGATAGCAAAAGCCTGATGAATCAGGTTATTTCGCTCAGCCTTCAAGGAAGGCCGAGGTCGCGGGGGCCGGGATAATGCCTTCTCCTGGAGATGTCGCAAGGGATTTTTCCTCTTTGACTGATTTTTTTTGCATCTCGACCCTCCTTTTGACCCAAATTTCCTCAGATTTCGTGTTTTCTCTCAAATTTGCAAGATCAAAGCTGCCTTGCACTGCAACTCGATATCCGCCGCTTTCGAATGATTTTCTTCTTTGTCATTTCAATTTCCCCGACGTGGCTTGACTAGTTTCTCGGAAGCTCGAGGTCCCGCCCCGCCAAACGTTTCTACCGTTAAAGCAACTGGATTCCGATTTTTACCTTTGGCTGAGAGTTACAATTTAAGGGATCACGCTTCTGATTGACGTCGGTCCTCTTGATGAGTTTCAAGACAGAAATTAGGCACGTCCGCGGTTTTGCATGATCCCTAATCTGGGTGTCTTCCACCCATTTCTCGAATCCTTTGTGGCTCCGAGTGCAATTTCCCATTAGCCTCCCCTTTTGCTCATTCCACAGCAAGACGCAGAACTCTAACGGTGACCATGCTTTCAATCGTCTTGGTTCTTTTATTGAGCGAGGATACAGTCCCGAAAATCATCAAATGCGCCGTCTCTAACCTCGTGGATCACCAGGTGCCGCGTCGTCCTACTCTTCATGGGGTTCCAAGATCTCCGCGGGGCCCGCTGACAAAGGTTTCCCATCAACTGAGCAAACCCTCGCGGCGACCGGATACCAGTGCTGATGTGAAGATGTCAGATCGTCTTATTGGATGCAAATTCTGAAGCCTTGCCCAAGGACCTCACGGGCAAGTCTAAACTTCCACATTCTCATTCTTCCGTAACAAAACCATCACCAAGAAGACATAACGAAATTCATCCATTATCGCGCCTTAGAATTGCATTCACTCAGTAGGCCGAGTCCCACCAGCCCTCACTGCACAATTAGCGGGAACTTCAATTTCAAATGGCTGAACATACCTATCCGGGAGATCAACGCAATTCCCTTTAAGCCAAGCAGAAACACCAAATGACGGCACCAGCCGAAGCTCAACGCCAAAGCGAAAACACTCTACTGACCTAACGATCCACCAGATCAGTGCCCCGTAGCATTCTTTCCTGCAACGGGTACTTTTGCCAGCAGCATTTGCAAAGGTTTGGGGTAGACACCCAACACAATGATAGTGCATCCAAGCACCACACACACACCTCTGGCCAATGCCCCCATTCGAACTGGCTCAGTGCTTTCCTCGGGGGTAAACATGGCAAGAATGACTCTGAAATAATAGTAAAACCCTGCCGCAGCCCCAATGATGGCACAGACCAAAGCAAACCACAATTGCTGATCCACTAACCCAAGCATCACCCACATTTTTCCAAAGAAACCCGCCGTCAAAGGCAGCCCGGCCAATGAGGCAAACGCAAGGGTAATCAAAAATGCCAGAGTCGGAGACTTTTGGGCTAGCCCCTTGAAGTCATCAAGCTCTTCACCCCTTCCATTCAATCGCATTTGTATCAACGCAGCAAAGCCTAGCACTGTCATCGGAAGGTAAGTCGCCAAATAAAATGCCACGGTGCCTCCAGGAGCCAAATCTACGCGAACACTGTCCCGTGCAGCCAGTGCCAACAGCAGGAAACCTGCGTGAGAAATACTCGAGTACGCCAAAAGCCTTTTCACGTTGGTTTGGAACAAAGCAGGCAAAGACCCAACAACCACCGTCACGGCACCCGCAATGCTAAGAACCGTAATTACCTCTTGCCTCACCATTGAGCCAGACACGGTCAATGCATCAATCACTCGCGTCAATACCGCAAAGCCCGCTGCTTTCGAACCAACCGAGAGGAACACCGTTGTAGGCGTCGAAGCACCTTGATAAACGTCGGGTACCCACATCTGAAATGGAACCGCCGCGACCTTGAATCCAAGCCCAGCAAGCAGAAACGACACTCCAAACAAAAGCGCCGTCTTGTTCACCCCTCCCACCTGAACAGCTTTCGTAATGCCCTCAAAACTCAACGCCCCCGTAGCTCCATAGACCCAGGCCACACCGAATACCAATACCCCGGTAGATAATGCACCCAAGATCAAGTATTTCACTCCCGCCTCAAGCGCGAGAGCGCTCTTCCGGGTGTAGGCGACGAGCACGTAGAAAGAAACGGTCACCAACTCGAGTGAGACGAACACCGTCACCAAATCCTTGGCCGATGCCATCCACATCATCCCCACACAGACAAATAGCGGCAAACTAAACATTTCACCAAGTTTCCCATCGAGTGTGAATTTACTCAGATAGGGCGCAGCCTCGAGCGTTAGCCAGAGCACCAAAAATGTAATGACGAGGGCAAATGCCTTGTAGAAAATTGCCAGTGTGTCTAGTTGATGGTAGGCCCCAATGAATGCAGGCAACGCATCCTGCCCCCCTGCTACAGTGACCAAAAGCACAAGGACACCCGCCACCCCTGCCATACAGATCCCGGCCAATGCCTTGCTCGAAACGGATGGCACGAAGGCCTCTAGCAACAGCACAAACAGGCCGAGCAGTGCCAACAGAGCTTCGAGATTAAAAACAGACATGGGGTCGAAGAGAGAGAATTAAAGAATCACGGGATAGCGCCAGGGACCAAGGGAGCCTGAATCAAATCTAGCAAGAGGGATGGAAAACAACCCACCGCCAACAATACTGCAGCCAAAAGCACCAGTGGAAGCCACTGACCAGAGGCAGGATCACTCATGAACAAACCCGTCTGAGGCGTACCCTGAAAAATCGCTCGATACCCCCGAAGCATATAGACGGCCGAAATCACCACTCCCCAAAGAGCCAATATCACCGTCCAGTGCAATGCAGTCAGTCCTTGTGCCGGAATCAACGTGGATGACGAATTACCATTAGCGAACGCACCCATGAAAATCATCACTTCACCGGCAAAGTTTGCCAACCCCGGCAGGCCGATCGATGCAAAGGCCCCAAACGCAAACACCACCGTCAAAAACGGCGCATGGCTCCCAATTCCACCCAGTTTAGCCATCTCAAGTGTCCCCAGTTGGTTTCTCATCCTTCCGCAAATCGCAAACAGCAGCGCGATCGAAACCCCGTGAGCAAACATCAACAGCATTGAACCCTTTACCGCGATCTCCGTACCCGCAGCCAGCCCCAAAAAGAGATATCCCATATGCATGACGCTCGAATTGGCAAGCATGTCATCCAATCGCTTCTGGTGCAAGGTAACCAGCCCGACCACTAAAATGTTCCCCAACAACATGAGTAACAAAGCCTGCTGCACCCAAGGCACCTGAGCACCGGAAGGCAACAAAGGCAGAGCAATCCGAAACAATCCATACAACCCGAACTTTTTGAGCACACCCGAATGCAGCATCGCTACCGGTGTTGGTGCCGTCGCATAGGCTGGTGCAGCCCAGCTATGGAATGGGAAAAGACTCACCAACGTTCCAAACCCTACCAAAAGCAGGAAGAACAGCGGGGCTTGGGCCGCCGCAGGCAGCGGACTCGACGCCGCTTGGGCGCGCAAAGCAACCAAATCAAATGTCAGTTTGCCACCACCACTGAACTCAATCACCGCCCAAACCAAACCCGCCAGCAGGACAAGGCTCCCCGCGCCCAAATAGATCGTCGTCTTCCAAGCCACAGCGAGTCGCTGCTCCTTCTCCGCACGTCCATGAATCGCAATCATCAGGAAAGTGGGAATCAGCGCCACCTCATGAAACGCGTAAATGAAAAACAAATCCGTGCACAGAAAGGCCCCAAGCGCTCCCCCAGAAATCAGAAGCGACGAAATATGGTACATTGAAGGCTTATCAACAATTTGCCAAATCGCGGCGAAAGTTACCAACACCGTCAGCAAAGCCATGATCATCGACACCCCATCCGCACCCACAGCAAACGCGATCGCAGGGTTGTCCAGCACCACATGCTTGTTCACAAACGCCAAATCCGTCGCACTCTTAAAGGCTGGAAAACGAACAGCCAAAACAATCACCCACAGTAGGTTCACAGTTGAGGCAACCACCGCAGTCAGGCGAGCCGGGGCACCCAGCCATATTGCCAAAGCGGCAAGGAAAGGAATGAAAATGATGATTTCGAGCGAGCTCATGCCGGTCTAAAAATGCGTTCCTCCCATCAATGGCCCACACCGGGCAAAACAAAAACAATGACATAGATGGCCAGGAGTACGCCAACCCCCAGTAAGAATGTATAACCCTGAAGTTGTCCGGCCTGAAGCAGTCGAGCCTTTTGCCCGACCTTAGCGACCATGGCCGCGGGCAATCGCGCCACCAAGCCGTCGACCACAGCATGCTCGACCCCAGTGACCAGCCATGCCAACCCATCTTGAAACACTTTGATCAGAACCGCATAGACCTCGTCGAAATAGAACTTGTTGGCGAACAGCTTGATGTTCAATGGATCCTTCTCCCTACCCCGGTAGATGACAAAAGCTGCGATCACACCAATCAATAGCGCTGCAATCGATATCCCCATGACCGTGTAATGCCCTTCACCATGGCCATGCACCGCCATCGCCTTCAACGGGGCCTCCATAAAATGGTAGGCCGAAAAAACTGACAAAAATGCCAACACTAACAACGGCACTAGCATCGGCAACCTGACCTCCATGGCATGGCTTGAAGAGTCTGACCGAGCCTTTCCCAAAAAGGCCACAATGAAGAGCCGCGTCATGTAAAATGCGGTTAGCATCGCGGTAAAAGCTCCAGCAGCAAACAACCACTTACACTCTTCCCAAGCCACACCCAGAATCGCCTCCTTACTCACAAAACCGCTCAATCCCGGGACCCCAATCAAAGCAGCTGTTCCCACTGCAAAAGTAAAGGTCGTTACGGGCATGTGCTTAGCCAACCCCCCCATTTTCCAAATGTCCTGTTCGTGGTGACACGAGTAGATCACAGCGCCAGCACCCAGGAACAGCATGGCCTTAAAAAAGGCATGTGTATAAAGGTGAAACATCGCAGGATGCCCCGCATTGCCACCCATCGCCTCGCCACCCATCCCAACCAATCCCACGGCCATGACCATGTAACCCAACTGAGATAGCGTCGAGTAAGCGAGGATCCGCTTAATGTCCCCTTGTTGGGTCGCCATCAACGCCGCCATCAACGCCGTGATGCCACCGATACCAGCAATCCAGGTTGCTCCCATCTCGGAGGCCGCGACCAAAAAACTGATTCGCACAAGCATGTAGACCCCTGCCGCAACCATCGTCGCCGCATGGATCAAAGCCGATACTGGCGTCGGACCCTCCATTGCATCCGGCAACCAGACGTGCAAAGGCATCTGCGCCGACTTGCCCACTGCCCCCATGAATAAACAAAGCACCGCAGCAGTCATCAACCACCCTTGGCCCTCAGAAGTCGCCTTGAGCGGCCCCATCAACAAACTTTCCTTCAGCCCTGCAAACGTTACATCCCCGTGATTCACGCCAAACAAAAGCAGAATCCCGATCATGAACCCGAAATCCCCAATCCGATTCGTCAAAAATGCCTTTTTCGAAGCTTCGGCCGCCGATGGCTTTTGAAACCAATGTCCGATCAGTAAGAAGGAACTTAGCCCCACCAACTCCCAGAATACAAACATCATCACCAAATTGTCAGCCAAGACAATGCCCGTCATCGAAAACAAGAATAGCGACAGCGCTCCAAAATACCGCGGCTTCGCATCGTCCTCCTCCATGTATTTGACAGAGAATACCTGAACCAGAAATCCGATCAGCGTCACGATGAACATCATCCCTGCACTCTGTCCATCATGCAGAACATCGATCCCAATGTTGAGCAATTTGCCTCCATCCAGGATCAGAAAGGGCATTAACCGGATGGTCTCACTCCCCACCACCCCCAGGTTCATGATGGCACACAAAAGGCAAATCGCAGACGAAGCCACGGCCAGAAAGACACACACATTCACTCCCAACAACTTCCGCCCGATCAGAATCACCAACGCCACAGCAAGCGGCAGGAACAGCAAAATGTTCATCAGCGGTGCCGATTGAGTGACGAGGTCGGGAGCGGGAGGCATAGCGTGTGAAATTCAAAAAAACAGTTCCATCAGGTCCTACCCCTGCATTCGAGTGATGGTATCCACTTCCACCGATTGACGAGTCCGGTAAAGAGCCACAATGACCGCCAATCCCACCGCCACCTCGGCGGCAGCAACTGTAATGGTGAAAAACACCAAAGAATGTGCCGCATAGTCCGGCAACCCGTCGGTTACCCGAAATCGGGAAAACCCAACCAGCGCAAGATTCGCAGCGCTTAGCATCATCTCCAGACACATGAAAATGATGATGATGTTCCGTCGCACGACCACGCCAGCAAGACCCAGCGCAAATAGCGCACCACTGACAAACAGATAATGGTTAAGGGTAATCATTGAAGGACGGAAATGAACGGTTCTATACAACAGGCTTGCCAGGACTTTCGCGTTTACTAAGGACGACCACTCCAACTGTGCCCACCAGCAACAGCAGTCCGATCGCCTGCAGGTGAAACCCGTATTGTTCGAAAAGCGTCATCCCCATCAACTTGGCATCGGGCAGAGTTCCAGCAGCTAAATCCTTCTGAATGGTCTTCACCTGCGCCACATCCTCCCTTTTCGACGCAACCTCCATTGAAAGCGCCCTTTGTTCAGTTGTTACGGCACCCTCCTTGAACACACCCAACACCGCAGCCACCTGCAGCGTCAATACTACCGCCAAGACCACCCCTCCAATCACCGCCGCTGTGTTGGCCCTCTTTGCTTCCTCCTTCTGAATATCTAGAAGCATGATGATGAACAAAAACAACACCATCACCGCGCCCGTGTAGACCAGAATCTGAATGATCCCAATGAAGTAAGCATCCAAACTGATGAACAGCGCAGCCAAACCAACAAACGAAACCGCCAAGGATAGCGCGCTCGTGACCGGATTGCGCGCCAAAATCACATTCAAACCAAAGCCCAGCGTGATCGCAGCGAATAGGTAAAACAGAAAGCTAGGCATATCGGCTTAAATTCAAACTCGACTGATGATTATTTGAGGTCGTTCCACTTGTTCACCAGCCCCGCGCGCACCCCGCCAATCTCATAAAGCTTCTCCTTGTCGTGCACCATCTCCGCCCGACTGGTCCCCGTGATCGCATAGTCTTTACGCAAAAAAATGGCCTGCTCAGGGCACACTTCCTCACACATCCCGCAATAAATGCAGCGAATCATGTCAATTTCGAACTCCCTTGGCCGCTTCTCCACCTTCGCCCACGGATCATCGCTGGGGATCTCGCCCGGAATGATCTTAATCGCCTTCGGTGGGCAAATGAACTCGCATAACTGACAACTCACACAGCGCTCCCGCCCATGCTCATCGGTCACGAGGGTCGGCGCCCCACGATAATGCTCCGGCAGGCTCTCATCCCACTTTTGTTCCGGATACTGCATCGTCACCACGGTCTTGCTACCGCGCAAAGTCTTGAAAGTTCGAATGGCGTGGCCCAGCGTGATCCGCATCCCATTCAAGAATCCGGAAAGAAAGATCTTCTCGTGCCAGGCAAGTTTAGGGCGTTGGACAACAATGGTAGGCATGGTGTTTTCGGTGCGGAATAGAGGGTTATTTCAGTGGCACCAACCAAAGCAGAAGCGCAGTCAAAAAGACATTCAGCAGTGCCACCTCGAAGAATACGAGCCAGCCCAGCTTCATGAGTTGATCAAATCGAAAACGTGGCAATGTCCACCGCACCCAAACAAAGAAAATGATGCATCCAACGATCTTCGCAAAGAACGTCCCGATGTGCAGCAACCCCGTGTAAAAAGGCGTGTTTCCAGCCTCATAATGGAACTGCAAGCCCGTCCATTCGCTGAGCCAAGGCCCAAACGGGATGCTCCAGCCTCCAAAGAAAAGCGTCACCGCCAGCCCGGACCCAATGATCATCGCCGCATACTCACCCAGGAAAAACAGGGCGAATTTCATCGAGCTATACTCGGTGTGGTATCCCGCCACCAACTCCGTCTCGCATTCTGGCAGGTCAAACGGCGTCCGGTTCGTCTCCGCAAACAGTGAAATCGAAAATACCACAAAAGAAATCACAATCGGAACCAACAATACCAAGCGAGACAGACTCAAACCTTCCCCCCAGAACGGCAACAGCAGCCACCCATTCGCATCTTGGTAAGCAGACATCTTGCCCAAATTCAACTCCCCAAAAATCATGATCGCTGGAATAATCGACAGTCCCAGCGAGATCTCATAGGAGATCATCTGCGCACTCGCACGCACTCCACCCAGAAACGGATACTTCGAGTTCGAAGCCCATCCCGCCAACACAATCCCATAGACCCCCAGAGACGAGATGGCGAACATGTAAAGCGGTCCCACATTCAAATCCGCGATGACCATCTTGAATGGCGCCCCCAGGCCCGCCCAACTCAGATCCAACTCACTGCCAAAAGGCATCACCGCTGCCGTCATCAGCGCCGGCACCATCGTCAAGCAAGGCGCCAGCCAGTAGTAGAATGTATTCACCGACCGCGGAGTGAAATCCTCCTTCAAAATGAACTTCAAACCGTCCGCCATCGGCTGCAGCAACCCCCCGATCCCGAAAATCTGAATGTCTTTCTTGAATCCTAAAAGGGTCAGCGGGATCCCTGTCCGGTTCGGGCCCACCCGATCCTGAATGATCGCCGAAACTCGCCTCTCAGCATATACCGAGTAGGCCACCATCGGCAAAATCACCAAAAAGACCAAAAAGACGATCTTGATCAAAGAAGCGATCAGGAGCGGGAGATCAAAACTGGCCAGAAGAGATTGCATCCAAAAAAGAAGGGACCCGCCACTATCAGAACAGACCGCCGTCCGGCAACCCGAATTTGTGAAAAATTTCACAAAGTCCGCCCCATCGGCCCGTCAGCCCCTCCCAAGCCCTTCCCTGGGTCAAAATTTCATACCCCTTCCAACTTTACCACTCCCTCTCCCCCACCCAAAACGACCCGCCGATAAAAGCACGTCGCCCGCTTCGTGTGGCAGCAGCCACCCCCACGCTGCTTCACTCGCAGCACCAGGGCATCCTGATCACAATCCACTAGCACTTCTACCACATCCTGAAACTCCCCGCTCGTCCGCCCCTTGTGCCATATCTCCTTTCGACTCCGGCTCCAGTAAACCGCTTGCCGCAACGCCAGGGTCATTCGCAGACTCTCCTGGTTCATGTAGGCCAACATCAACGGCTCCCCCGTATCCGCATCCACTGCCATCGCCGGCATCAATCCATCCGCATCGAACTTCGGCGCAAATCCAAGCCCCTCCTCAATCGCGGCCTTCCCTTCCCGGGACGCAAACGTCCCCCCAGCATTTTCAACACTCTCTGACATCCCCCACCTTACCCCAACTCGCCCCCACACCAAAACAAAATGGGTTTTGTTCGACAAATCCGCCCCCTTCGCTAGCCTGAAATGCCCATGTCAGCTCCCGGCACCCTCATTTCTTTCGAAGGCTCAGAAGGCTGTGGCAAATCCACGCAAATCCGCCTCCTCCGCTCCCGCCTCGAACAGGACGGCCACCCGACCGAACTCATGCGGGAACCCGGAGGCACCCCCATTGGCGAATCCATCCGCCACCTCCTGCAGCACGCCCCTGAAGGGGCCAGCATGGCCTCCGAAACCGAACTCCTCCTCTTCGCCGCCTCCCGCGCCCAACTCGTCCGCGAAAAAATCCAACCCCTGCTCTCCTCCGGCACCATCGTCCTCCTCGACCGCTTCCTCGACTCCACCACCGTCTACCAAGGCATCGCCCGCGGCCTCCCAAAAGAGAGCGTCGCCGCCATCAACGCCTTCGCCGTCGGCGGCACCCTCCCTCACCTCACATTCCTCCTCGACATGGACGCCGATACCGCCCGCTGTCGCATCCTTCAGGCCGGCCGCGAACTAGACCGCATCGAAAGCCAACCCCTCGCGTTCTTCCAAAAGGTCCGCCAAGGCTATCTTGACCTCGCTGCCAGCGCACCAGACCGTATTCACATTCTCGACGCCACTCTCACCCAGGACACCCTCCACCAGCACATCTGGAGCCTCGTCGCCCCCCGCATCCATGCCCTTTAAGCCCGAAAACGCCCTCGCCCTCCTTGACCGGGCCAACCAGCAGGGCCGCCTAGGTCACGCCTACCTCGTCACCGGTCCGCGCGAAGCCGATCTCAACACTTTCGCCCTCGATCTCCTTCGCCTCATCACCGCCAAACCCCGATACAACCTGGACGACTTCCAAAAGGAAGGCGCCTACGTCCTCTCTCC